>DGUL01000009.1 GCA_002394665.1 Rickettsiales bacterium UBA4311 | reverse complement strand
GTTTTTGCTCAGGAGTTGAAGTTATAGTTGTCGATAAATTCTCTTCACAAGGGCGTAAAACAGGACATTCACAAAGTTTTGATGTTTTTTTGTGTAGCCACAGAGTGTGCCAAAAACACACACATACACGGCACACCCTATGACTTCTTTGAACCAATTTGGTTGGTATTTTGATGATGAAAATTGATATTTTTTGGAAAAGATTTTGGAAAAGATGAGCAATTTTTCTTATTGTTTTTATTACCTTTATTGGCTTGGTTTTATTGTTTAACCCCGTCTCTCTCTCTCTCTCTCTCTCTCTCTCTCTCTCGAGCATAATGTAGATGGTTGTTTGTGGGAGTGGAAATTTAAGGTGCAAGAGAAAAAGTATTGATTAGATGATTTAATTTTTTGAAATCTTTACTTTTATTTTTTCAATTTTACCTGAGTCTCAGTTTGCGATTGTGGTGGAACTGGTAGACACGCAAGGTTTAGGTCCTTGTGCCGAAAGGTGTAAGGGTTCAAGTCCCTTCAATCGCACGTTTTGAGTGTAAATTTTTATGAGTAATAAGATTACAAAAAAATTGGATAAGAAAATAGATAAATTATCTTTTCAATGGAAGGTTAAGTTGCCTGCTGATGTTATAGACGAAGAGGTGCAAAAGCAATTGAAGGAAATACAAAGTAAAGCAAAAATTGATGGTTTTAGAGCCGGAAATGCTCCGCTGGATGTGATTGAAAAAAAATATGGCGAAGATGTGCTTTTCAGAGCAACGAATACAATGATAAATCGTTCAATAAATGAAATTTTGGATGAGGAAAATTATAAGCTTGCAATTGCTCCGGAAGTTTCTTTGAAAAGCGAAATAAAAAAGGGCGAAGATGTTGAATTTTCTGTAAAGATTGTTATAAAACCAACAATTCCAGATATAAAATACGATAAAATTGAGTTTGACGTTTGTGAGCTTGAATTGAGCGACGAAGATAAAGAAAAGGAACTTGAAAATTTTAGGTCAAAAATGGCAAAAATGAAGCTTTCTAAGGAAGTAAAAGCCGTTGAAAATGGCGATATGGTTGATATTGATTTTACTGGAAGAACAGCAGATGATAACGTTGAATTTTCTGGCGGAGCTGCAAAAGGTTATAAATTGGAAATTGGTTCACATTCATTTATAGATGGCTTTGAAGATCAGATAATTGGACATAAAAAAGGCGAAGAGTTTGATGTTAATGTTAAATTTCCAGATGATTATCCAGCAGAGAACTTAAAGGGAAAAAATGCTATTTTTGCAATTAAACTCAATGATGTTTATATCAAAGAATTGCCAGAGTTAAACGATGAATTTGCCAAAACACTCGGTTTTGATAATATGAGCAAAATTGAAAGTTTGCTTTTTGATAACTTGAAAAATGTTTATGAAAGCAATTTGAAAAACATGATTAAAGGAGAAGTTTTTGAAAAAATCATAGAAAAAAATCCTTTTGATATGCCTGAAAGTGTTATTGAAAAAGAGATTGAAGAGAGATTTTTAGAGGAGAAAGAAAGGGCGAAAAAAGAAAATAAAGAATTTGACGAAAAGAGCGAAAAGAAATTGATGACAGAAGGAATTACAAAAAGTTATGCTTCTTTTTATTTGACCGACGGGATTGCCGAGCAGAATAATATAAGTGTCTCGAAAGAAGAGATTGAACAAGTCGTTTCACAAGATGCAATAAGGAATGGAATGAATGTAAAAGATGCTTTGGAAAATCTAAAAAAGGATGAAAAAATTCAAAACTATGTTGCTTTCACGATTAAAGAAGCAAAAGTTTTTGAGTTTGTCTATGATAAAATCAAAAAAAATGTGAAAAAATTGGATAAAAAGGCATTTGAAAAATTTTTGGAAGATAAAAGAGAGGAAATGACGAAAAGAGCGGAAACGAAAAAGAAAAAATAGTTTCAAAATTAGTTGTTGTGGAATAAAGTTGGTATGATAATTCACGGAAAAAATTGTGATTATAAAGTTGTGATGGGGCTGGAAACTCACGCGGAATTGAATACCAACACAAAACTTTTTTCGCAAAGTGCAAACAAATTTGGGAGCAAACAAAACGAAAATGTTTGCCTTTTTGACATTGCAACGCCGGGAAAGTTGCCAGTTTTGAACCGCGGGGTATTGGACAAAGCCATCGCTTTTGGACTTGCTGTAAATGCGACTATAAATAAAGTCAGTCGTTTTGACAGAAAGCATTATTTTTATCCAGATTTACCGCAGGGCTACCAAATTACGCAGTTTTATGAGCCAATAGTTTCAAACGGCAAGTTGGAGATAAAATTAGAAAACGGAGACCGGAAGACGATAAGAATAAATAGAGCGCACATTGAGCAAGATGCTGGAAAACTCATTCACGACAGGGACGACGAGCATTCTTTTGTTGATTATAACCGCTCTGGTGTGCCTTTGCTTGAAATTGTGACCGAGCCAGATTTTGGCGATCCAGAGGAAGTTGTTGCATATTTGAAATCTTTGCAAGCAATTTTGCGGTCGGTAAATGCTTCGCTGGCGGATTTGGAAAAAGGAACTTTTAGGTGCGACGCCAATGTTTCCGTTATGCCGGTTGATAGGACGGAGTTTGGAACAAGATGTGAAATTAAAAATTTGAACTCGTTTCGTTTTGTAGCACAGGCCGTAGAATACGAGGCAAGACGGCAAGTTGAGATAATTGAAAGTGGCGAAAAAGTTAGCCAGCAAACGAGGTTGTTTAATTCTAAAACTGGAAAAACAGAATTGATGCGAGACAAAGCCGATGCGGTAGATTATCGTTATTTTCCAGATCCGGATTTGTTGCCTGTCGTTTTGACGGATGAGGAAATTGATAAAATTAGAAAAGAATTGCCTGAATTACCGGAACAAAAAGCGGAAAGATATGCAAAACTTGGGCTGTCGCAAAAAGAAAATGACTTTTTGGTTCAAAACGCGAGTTATGCTGATTATTTTGACAAATTGATTGCAAAACACGATGTAAAAATGGCCTCAACTTGGATGCTAACGGAACTTTTTGGACGTCTTGGAAAGTTGCAAATTACGCTTGAAAATTGCGGAGTTTCTGCGGAAAATTTGATTGATTTGATGGATAATATAAAAAATGGAACGATAAGCGGAAAAATTGCAAAAGATGTATTGGACGAAATGTTGCAAAGCGGTGAAAAAGCGAGCGATATTGTAGAAAAGAAAGGGTTAAAACAAATTGACGATGTTGGTGCTATTGAAAAAGCGGTTGAAGAAGTGATAGCGGAAAACCAAAAGCAAGTAGAACAATATAAAGGCGGAAATGAGCGTCTATTTGGCTTTTTCGTGGGACAAACACTCAAAAAAATGGGCGGAAAAGCAAATCCACAGAAAGTCAATGAAGTCGTTAAAGAAAAGTTAAAGTAGTTTTTATGTTTTTATGTTCAAAAGCGAAGAGAGATAGAGAGAGTTGGTTAAAAAGGAGGATTCTTGGTTTTTTAATAAGATCGCCAGAACAATCCAATCGTTATTATAATATTGATTTTTTAAGGATTGTGTTTTGTTTTTGCGTCCTATTGTGTCATTCTTCCTATTTATTAGACTTTGGCACATTAGTTAAGAACTACGCTGGTTGCGGAAGAGTTGCAGTTAATGCTTTTTTTATTTTATCTGGATTTTTGATGTATAATTCAATAAGAAAAGGTAAATTTGCAAATTTAAAAGATTTTATTGTTGCAAAGGTTGCGAGGTTGTGGCCTGTATTTGCTTTTTCCGAGTTGCTGTTTTTGACGTTCTATGGCTTTGGTATTATAAATCAAAAGTTTCATTTTGAACACGAATTTTTGAGTTTGCTATTTATCAGAGACATTGGTTTTAATAGTTTTTTAGACATTCCTCCGCAAACTCTTTTAAATGGCGGGTGGGAAACAAATACTCATACTTGGTACTTAGGGCCTTTGTTTTGGGGTATGTTGTTTTACTTTATTGTTTTGAAAATTTTGGAAAATAAGGCAAAAAGGGTTGATGTGAAAGTTTCTTTAATGGTTTCTTGTTGTTTAATTTTCGCGATGTTATTTATTAATGTTTCTGTTTTTCATTCTTTTGGTCGTGGCTTGTGTTTTTTGGCTTTCGGCATTCTTTTTGGTATTGTTGTGGAGACTTCAAAAGAAAAAAATACGGCATCACTGAATGGTGCCTTTTTAAAACGATGTTTATTCTCAATAATTGAGTTGCTGATTTTGTATAGGTTTTATTTAATTTTGTTTAGTAAAGAGAGTGGCGGTTTGAAGTTCGATTATTATTTGGTTTATGGTATTTTGTTTTGCATTTTAATGTATTCTTTTATTTTTAATTTGGGTTTTGTCGGCATGCTTTTGAATAGAAAGATTTTTTCTGTCATTGGATCTTGGGGATATTCCGTTTATGTGATGCAATGGATAATTCAGGAGACGTTATCACCATTTAATAACAACAAACTTTATGCAAAGTGTGGGTTTTATCGTGCATTTAAAGACGGGCATCCGATAGCGATGTTTTGGCTTTATATTTTTATATGTTTTGCTGTTGGAGCATTAGTATATTATTTCGTAGAAAAGCCTTGCTATAAAAAAATTATGAATAAGTTTATAGCGAAGAAAAGTTAATTGATTTTTGCTACGACAATCCGGACATTTTTGACTATTTTGTTTTTTGTTTCGTTTCTCGTTGGTTGTGGAGTTAGAAACCCTATTTCAGGGAAGAAGATTAATCAAGAATTTAATAAGGAAAAAAATTATTATTTTATAATTTGTGAGCCGGACAGCGTGTTTTTTACAAAAAAAGGGCAGGGGATTTTGATGCAGGAATACAGCAAAAACTTTATCGTTTTTGAAAATCGTTTTAATAACGAGCAACAAGGCATTGATGATTTTTTGAAAAAACTCAATACAAGTTTTAAGAAAAGTGATGTTGCCGATGTGTTGTATTCTCGTCCGCAACCAACGGATGCAAAAACTTTTCACTGGAATGTATTTGCAGTAAAAAAACAAAAAGATGGCACGATGATTTTGATCTCAAATGATAATGACTTGAAAGCAAAAGAAGCGGTCAGGCTGTGGAAAGAGATGTTTAAGAAATACAACAAAAAACAAGGCAAGAAAATTATAAGTGTGTTTTTGCCACAAATTCAGTATTCATATAAGGGTTGTAGCGTGAAGGGAGTGATTTTTGTGAGAGCGTTGCATAAAAATAATAATGAGTTGTTGAACGAACTGCTAAAACTTGCCAAAAACCCAAACAAATATGGAAAATGTTATGATAATCGTTGTGATATTTATATCGCAAAACTTGCGGAACAAAAAAAGATTGATAAGAAACTTCAAAAACTGGTTGAAAAGAGATATACAAAGTTTATACAGCGAGATGACCCCTTTGAAAAAGGTGTTTTAGATAAAAAATTCGTAACAAAACATCAAAATGGAACGCATTTGAAAAAAGATAAAAACGGAAAAGATAT
>DGUL01000010.1 GCA_002394665.1 Rickettsiales bacterium UBA4311 | reverse complement strand
AAAAAAAAAAAAAAAACAAATAAATGAGAAAAAATGAGAAAATGGGGTTGATTTAAAAATAATGCAAAAACTTTAAATCTAATTAAATCCTTTCGGCAATACGCAATTTTGCACTTCGTGAACGGACATTTTTTTTGATTTCTTCCTCCGTTGGGATGATTGGTTTTTTTGTAATTACTTGTAAAGTAATACTTGATAAGTGAGAATTTAAACCCAATATTCTTGGGTCATTGCGATTAAAATGTTTAGTTTCACCTTTTGAGTATTTTTGAAAGGTTTTTTTTACAATTTCATCCTCCAGTGAATGAAAAGTTATACAGGCAATCTTGCACCCTACTGGTAAAAAAATTGATGCAATTTCCAAAGTTTTTTTGATTTCTCCAAGTTCGTCATTCACGGCAATTCTTATAGCTTGGAAAGTTCTTGTCGCTGGGTGTATTTTGTCGTTATAAAACGGACAACATTTTTCTACCAACTTTGCGAGCTGTAAAGTTGTTTTTATCGGTTCAGTTTCCCTGCTCTTGCATATTTCTTTTGCTATTTTTCTTGAAAATTTCTCATTGCCATAACGAAAAATCAAATCAGCAAGTTCACGCTCGCTTGTTTTATTCACAACATCGTAAGCTGTAATATTATTACAACCCATACACATATCAAGAGCTCCGTCTTTTTGAAATGAAAAACCACGTTCAGGGTTGTCTATTTGCATGGAAGAGACACCAAAATCATAAAGTATTCCTTTAAGTTTTAGTTTTCGGTTTTTATCATTATTGAAATAAAACTTTTCAAGTATTTCTTTAAGATTTGAAAATCTTTCATTCACGAATACTATATTGTTTCTATATGTTTTTTTTAACTCATCGGCAAATTTTTTATTATTTTCATCTCTATCTACTCCTATAATTTTTGCTCCACACTCTAAAATTGCTCGTGAATGTCCACCTGCACCAAAAGTGCAGTCAATAAAAAGTTCCCCATTTTTTGGTTGTAAAAAACTAAGGACTTCATTTTTTAAAACAGGAATATGAAACTCATTTGTCTGTTGCTCTTGTTGCATTTTTTAAATTAAAAAATAACTGCAAAAAAACAACTAACAAAACAACTGATGAAAAGAACAAAAGTTATAAGTTTTTAAAAGCCAGCCATTATTTTCTAATTTTAAAATCCAAATGTCAATCCAGCTCCAATTGAATAAGCTTTATTTGACATACCAAAAGAGTTATTAACTTCGGTGCCAGCTTTAAGTCCAAAGGATGTGCCATCTTGTGTGTGTTTTTTTATAGTCTCAAAGAAAGAAGCATTGACGAAAACTTGAGTATTTTCCGAAAGCCAATACCCCAGCTCTAATATTATGCTATAATTGTAAAAAAGGCTATAATTCTCCACACTCTTTACGTCATTAACGTCAGTTCTTGCATAGTGCCAGTCATAAGCTTTTCCGGAGTTAAGTATGCTGTTTTTAAATGTTAAAGTTGCAACAAAATTTTTGTATTCCAACTGAGCAGATAAGCCAAAATATGGTAAAAACATTTTTTGCCCATATTTCAACCCATCAATACCATCATTTGCAACAATAGGATCTGTTAAAGAATAATAATAAAAATAACCTAGTCCATTTTGTGTCGAAAAAGAACTATTATAAATAAATCCAAGATATGCATACATTTTAAAGTTTAATGAATTCGGATCACCGAGGCGAAGAAAATTAAATTTTAAATACGCATCTATTTGTAAATATTCAAATTTACCATCCTTGAATAAAGAATATATGTATGGCAAATAATTTCTTCTATCTTCGTTTTTTAACCAATCTTCATCTTTCATATACCAATTGCCGTTCTTTTTTTTAAATGCTGAAAATCTGCTGATAACTCCAAATCCAACTCTTTCAAAGGGAACAATTTCAAAGCCAACTTTAAAAATACTTGTATAATTGTTTTTCCAAGTTAAACGGCTAACCAACTGATCTCCGTTGTAGTTGTATAGATATTCTCCCATATATTGGCTATAATTTTCATATCCAATTGTAAAGAAAAACATTCTTCTTTTCTTCTTGACATCATTAAATAAATTTTCTTCTTCAACGGACATATCCGTATCTTCTTCTAATGAAAAAGTGTTAACACAAACGGCAGACTTTTGCAACAACAAAAAGAAAAGTAAGAATAAAAATGCTTTTTCAAATTTTCCAATCACAAAACCACATTCGTCAAATAAACCCTATCAATAATCTTCTTTTCGGCACAATACTTATAAATGCTTGCCCCACCGATGATAAATAATTCATCTTCGCCTTGATTTTTTGCATATTCAATGCCCTGCTCCACGCTTGTAAAACAAACGCATCCGTCTATTTTTTTCTCCTCAAAACTCACAACAATATTCGTTCTGTTCGGCAACGGACGCCCGATTGACGCGTAAGTGTTGTAGCCCATTAGCACAAAATGTCCGGTAGTTATGTTTTTGAAATGCTGTAAATCCGCTTTTGAACGCCAAGGCAGACCACCGTTCAGTCCAATTATTCCGTCCGTTCCAACCGCGAGAATTGCACTTATTTTCATATACTTTTGCTACTTTTTCTTACTCTTTCCGCTTGTAGTTTTTTTTGCCGTTTTTCTGCCACCAGCAGATGAAGCAAACTTCTTGAAACTCCTTTTTGGTTTATCCTTTTGTTGAAGTATTACTTCTAATGCATCACTTAAAGTTATCTCGTATAAAGGCTGAAATTTACAGGAATAAAACTTTTTTTCACACAAAATGTAAGGGCCAAATCGCCCTATTCCAACTTTTACATCTTCGCCACTTTCATTTTTGCCAAGTGTCTTTGGAAGTTCCAGATAAAACTCCAATATTTCATCGCTCAAATCACCTGCCGGTAAGGAACATTGTTTGATTTTTCCGTCTTTCACGAACTCGCAATATCTGCCATAGCGTCCATTTTTGATGGTAATTTTTCCAAACTTCTTGTTTTCAATGACGGAATTACCACTATCTCCGCCCTGCTCCCCGCCGTCTATACTCGTCATATATTTGCATTCTGGGTAGTTATTACATCCCCAGAAAACACCAAAACGGCTACTTTTCAGCGATATATCGCCACCACATTTTGGACATTTTGTATTTCCACTCAAAAAATATTCGCTAAAAATTTTATTCAACGGCTCAAAAATGACATCATATTTTTTCTCCATCACCTCGTCAACATTTTTGTGAAAATCTTTCCAAAACTTATCCAAAAACGAAACCCGCTCCGCCTCTCCGTTGGCTATCAAATCCAAATCTTCTTCAAGTTTTGCTGTAAAAGTATATTCTACGTATTTGGCAAAAAACTCCTTCAAAAATACCGATACAACAATGCCTCTTGAAGTTGGACGAAACTGCCTTTTTTCAAGTTCCACATATTCTCTTTCTTGAAGCACGGATATAATTGTTGCATATGTTGAAGGTCTACCGATGCCATAACTTTCAAGGGTTTTTATCAAACTCGCCTCGCTATATCTTGCCGGAGGGTTTGTAAAGTGCTGTTCTTTTTCAACTTTTTTGACCGCCAACTCATCTCCAACTTTCATTTGAGGTATCAATTTATCGCTATCATCCTCATCACCGACTTCAAAGTTTTCGTTCTTTATATTATAAACAGCAAGGTATCCATTGAATTTTAGGACGCTCCCGTTGATGCGAGCAATGGCAGTATTTTCTCCATTTTTTGCCTCCAAATCAATGGTTTGCCTATTATAAATTGCACTTCTCATCTGGCAAGCAATGGTTCTTTTCCAAATCAGGTCATAAAGTCGCCACATATCGTATTCCAAATCGTTCTTGACCTCATTCGGCTTTATATCTATGTGTGTTGGACGTATTGCTTCGTGTGCTTCCTGTGCGTTTTTTGCTTTTGTTTTGTAGAAAATTGCTTTTTCTGGCAAATAATCACTTCCAAAATCCGCCGATATTGTTGCTCTTATGTCTCGCAAAGCGTCATTGCTTAAACTCATTCCATCTGTTCTCATATATGTGATTAAGGCAATCGTCTTGCCTTTTACCTGCACGCCTTCGTAAAGTCTTTGAGCCAGCGTCATCGTTTTTTTGCTTGAAAAACCAAGTTTTCTCACCGCATCTTGTTGTAATAATGCTGTTGTAAATGGAGGATAAGGGTTTTGTTTTACATCTTTTGTTTCATTTTTGACAACAACCATTTTTTCTGCATTTGTTAGAAAATTGCAAATACCTTCTGCTGTCTTCTCGTCTTTTGGAAAATCAACATCAAAAACCTTGTCGTTATATTTTATAATTCTCGCATCAACGCCCTCGTTTTTGCTCGTTTGAAGTTTTGTGTTTATAGTCCAATACTCTTCTGGTTTGAACTTTTTTATTTCAAACTCGCGATCAACAATCATTCGCAAAGCAACGGACTGAACGCGACCAGCGGATTTTGAACCCGGCAGTTTTCTCCACAAAACCGGAGATAAATTAAAACCCACGAGATAATCCAAAGCAGAACGTGCTTGTTGAGCATCAACTAAATTGTTATCTATTTTTCGCGTATGTTGCAACGCATCTTCGATAGCCTTTTTTGTGATTTCAGTATAAGAAACGCGATAGAATTGCTCTGGTTTTGCAACTTTTTTTGCCAGCAGAACTTCATACAATGCCTGTGAAATAGCCTCTCCTTCTCGGTCAGGGTCGCTTGCCAAATATATGTTTTTTGCATTTTTTGCCAAATCCACAATCTTTTTCACCTGCGGTTTTGACCTTTCTATAATTTGATATTTCATCTTGAAGTTATTATCAACCTCAACCGAGCCATTTGACGGCACCAACTCCCTTATATGCCCCATTGACGCTATAACTTCGTAATCTTTTCCCAAATATTGCTTTATTGTTTTTGCTTTTGCCGGCGACTCAACAATAAATAAATTCATAACGTATATGGCAGAAAATATTTATTTCATAACTTTCAATGAAAATCTTGAAAAATTATTGTAAAATTATAAAATACTCTTGCAAGAAATGTGCCATTGATAAAAGTCGAAAAAGATAGCTTACAAAAAGCACTCGATAGTACCGACTATAAAGACGTGTTTCCCGGACTACCTAAATCATCTTTTGCACAACAAGTTCAAAATCTCTTGCTCATCGACGAACCAGAAGACATTTTTGAGTTTATAAATGAAAAACTATCACTAGACAGCACACCAGAAGAAGAAAAAAATAAATTAAAAACATTTATGGAGGAGGAATGCCCATTATTATTTGATAAATTCGCAGATAATTCATTAAAAAACAACTTCTTACTATCTATGCTCAGGGCAGGTGTGCCAGCTACTGCCAAAATAATAAACATTGACCACGATTTGATGAAAAAAATAAACAAAACGGCAAAAGTAAAGATCGGCGTTGCCAATCAAAACATTGAAGACATAAAGAAGTTATATGGGATGAGAGCTGCCATTCATGATAACTTTAACAGTAACGACAATATAGATAATACTGTTATCGGATGCAACCTTGATCGTCTTAACAAGAAAGAAGATGTGGATTATTTTCTCAAACGTTTAGCAGAAAAACGACCAAATGCCACTTTAAAACAAGAAATAGATGATTTTTTTCATGTGGTAAACAACTTAAATAAGTTCGATAATAGCGTAAAAGAAATTGTAAGAAAGGCATTACCGAAAGTTTTTAGAAAAAAATTAAAACATTTTAACGACATAGATGGTTATGAGCGTATATATAATTTTCTCGCATATGTACCCAATATTTTTAATCCAGACGAGCAAGAAGATGTTAAACAATTCAAACGATGCTTTAATGCAATAATAGAAAAGATTACTACTAACAATATAACAGATTTTCTTCATTTTCTATCTAATAACAACAATAAAGACTCAATAAAGTTGCTTGAGAGTTGCTTAAGTTTTGCAGATATTTTAAACAACAAGTTTCCAACAACTGACAATAAAGCTCAAAATAATACCTTTGCAAGCATCTTAAAATGGTGTATTAAAAATTTTTTTAAAGCAAAAAACAATATTTTAATCCAAACTGGAAAAGAAAATACAGACGAGCAAAAAGAAGTACAAAACATTTTAGATCAATTAAATACGAACCCTGACTTATTTAGTTTAGAATGCGATTTAGGAGACTTAAAAGATTTTCTTATCAGAAAATTAGATGTGAACAGACTTAAATGGCTATGTGATAAAACTACAAACACAATATCTTTTCCAGAGCCACTAAAAGTGGAAAATAAAGACGTTGCCCTTGCTTGGCTGAGAAATGAAGACATAGGTATGGATAAGCTCATTTGCGTACCACTGGAAAGCTACATAAAAGCAACGACAAATAGAGATAATAATAAACGAACTTTTGCTTTTTATGATACAAATTCAAAAACAACCAATAACATTGAATTCAACGTTGAATTTGAATGTTATACTGCCAATAGTAGTCAACGCAAGAAAATTCCAGAAAATATTTTAAAAAAATATTTCCAAGCCGATGATAATGTCAAAGACGAGATTAAAAAGAAACTTATACCCGGTATTGATAACAACGAACCCATAAACCACTATCAAAATTCGATAAATATAACAAACATATTTCCTTGGCTGAAAGATTTTGAAATTTTAACAAACAATGAAGCACTAATGTATAAATACTTGGTTGAAAATGTTAATTTAAATGAAGAAGAAAAGAACGCGCTTAGTGAAAAAATAAAAGAATACAATGAAACACTACCTTTCAGCAAAGATTTATTTACACAAATAGAAGATGGTCAAAAATCAAAAGCTGAGCACGAAGAAAATATAGAAAAAGCAAAACAAAACCTTCAAAAAATAGATTCCATGATGAAAATAATCCAACTTAATCATAATGCAAAGGATGACCAAAACGAAGCCTTTCAATCACTGTCGCTACAAACAACACAAATACTATTGCAATCAAAAGCAACAATGGAAAAAGCAAAATTTGAAATAGAAAAGCTTTATTTCAATACACTAAAAAATTCATCCAAATGTTTCACTACACAAGAAGATTTTGATAATGCAATAACAAATATAAACATAGCATTAAATGAAGTAAAAGAAGCTATCGATAAAAATATAAATAAAAAATTTTCAAACCTAGCGATGCAAATATCGGATGACAAAATTAAAGACGAAGAAAGAGTTAAAAAACAACTAAAAAATATAGAAGCGGCCAAAAATAACATCCAAATTTTACTGCACGAAGACAAAAATGGCGAAAACTTGCAAGTAATTACAAACAACTATATTGCACTCATTAACAGTATAGATAATTTTGATTTCACGCCAAAAACAGATAGATTTAAAGATCTTGGTTTTCAAGAGAAACTAAATAACCAATTACAAATTGAACAAGAGAGTATAGAAAAACAAATTAAAACAATAGCCAACGATCAAACTTTAAACGATGAACAAAAAAATGAATTAATAAACAAAATTCAAAATGTTGAACAAAATTTATTCGAAAATTACTCAAATGTTTTCAAGGCTTCAAATGAAATAAATTCAAAAGCTACACAAAAAAATGTAGAAAACCTAATGAAAAGAACAAATGAAATAAAAAAAGATGATTTAAAACAAATAAAAGTCTTTACAAAACAAGAAAAGGAAAAAGACAAGCTTGACATGATAAGCAATCAGTCTATAAATGATATTCAAAATCTACGCAACGTTATTGATAAAGTTAATGAAGAAAATCAACAAGTATTGGATCAACAAGCAGAGAAAAAAAATATCATACTAACGGATGATGCAAATAAATATGCTAAAAATATAAAAAACCCTGAAGATGCAGGTTGGTTTTATGACACGACGAACCAAATTCTTGGCTTTGCATCCCCTATAATCGCAACAGGAACAATAGCAGGAGCAATACTTTTACCTGTCGCAACAATCCCAATAGCAATAGTTGGCGGCGTTTTAAGTCTTCTTGGATTTTCAACTTTTATATACAGAAAATCTGAAAAAAATAAAGAAATAAAAATCGAGAGGTTTGAGGAAAAAATAAAAATCCAAGAAGACGCACTTAAAGACAAAATACCTTATTCAAATGGAAATAAAAATATAGGAAACTCAACAGATAATAATTTAAATACTCAGAATTCAATCCAAAATAACAACTCGATCACTCCTGCGTAAAAATAATATTTCCATTATCAGTTATGCCGATAGTATGCTCCCATTGTGCGGAAAGACTGCCGTCCTTTGTTCTTGCGGTCCAACCATTTTGTTTTTCAACATAAAGCCTCCAATCTCCGGAGTTAATCATTGGTTCTATTGTAAAAATCATCCCCGGTTTTAATATCAAATCAACGTATCTCCTCTCAAAAATAGAAGGTTCATAATGCAAAACACTTGGCTCATCGTGAAAAACTTTTCCACATCCGTGCCCGCAATAGTCACGAACAACAGAAAAACCATTTTTCTCTGCGTGTTTTTGAATTTTTCGCCCTATTTCTATCAGTTTTACGCCTGGCTTTGCCGTTTTTATGCCGATTTCCAAACACTCTTTTGTGATATCTACGAGTTTTTTTCTATCATCATATAGACCTTTATTAAATCCTTCACCAACACAATACATTTTACTCGCATCACCAAAATATCCATCAACTATCGTAGTTACGTCAACATTGATGATGTCGCCATCTTGCAACTTGGTATTATCCGGTATTCCGTGGCATACAACATCGTTTATTGAAGTGCAAACATTCTTAGGATATCCGTGATAGCCAAGACAAGCTGAAATACCACCGCCTTTTTTTATCATTTCAGCACAAAAATCATCAATCTCCTGTGTCGTTGTTCCAGCCCTTATAAAATCATCAAGTGCATTCAAAATTTTTGCAGTCAAACGACCGGCAATTTTCATTTTTTCAAAATCGTGTTTATTATAAATCCTAACCACAAAAACCCTATTGACTTGTATTTGTAAAAATCAACATTCATTTCTTTTGAAAAGTAAAATTTTCTTTTCGTTATAATTAACGTCTTTTATATCATCTTTACTACAACGATAAAATTCTCTTTTTTTACTTCCAACAAGTTCAATTTCTACTAGTTCGCCATTTCCATAATTACCAAAATCAACAACTTTACCATATTTTATATTCCGTCCCTGCTCTTCAAAATCTTCAACAAAAACATCAAAACCGATAATTTTCTCTCCACTAATAAAATCACTTTCTTCAACCTCTATAAATATTTCTCTTTTTAAAATTTTCTTAGCTTCGTCTATGGAATTTATCTCATCAAATTTGCATAAAAAAACTTTCCCATCAAAAGACTTAATTTCAATTTCATTCAGTTTTCTCTCTGTTCCTTCAATAAAAACCTCTGTTGATGAAATGCTTTTCTTAAAAAGCTCTGGTAAAATCATTGGTACAATCTTTACTTTCCCATCAAGCCCGTGAGTATAACTAATATAGCCTATTGGTTTTTTCATCTTGCCTTAATTAACGTATTTCTTAAATATCAAAGTCCCATTTGTTCCGCCAAAACCAAAGGAATTTGACATCGTGTAATTAACATCCATTTTTGTGCTTTTTGTAATTATATTCATACCTTCGCAAGCTTCATCAAGGCTTTCTATATTAGCAGACATAGGAATTTCTTGATTTTCTATTGCTTTCGCACAAAACATAGCCTCCAAAGCACCAGTTGCCCCCAAAAGATGACCAGTGACAGACTTTGTTGAAGATATCGCAATATTTTTATAACAATCCGCAAAAGTGCTCTTTATGGCAGTTATTTCAGCAATATCCCCCAGCGGTGTTGAAGTTCCGTGTAAATTGATGTAATCAATATCCTTTGGCTCAATTTTTGCATCAACAATTGCATTTCGCATAGAACGAGAAGCCCCTTCCCCAGAAGGATTTGGAGCAGTTATATGATAAGCATCGCAACTTGCACCATAACCAACGACTTCACAATATATTTTTGCACCTCTATTTTTCGCGTGCTCTAATTCTTCTAAAACTAAAACAACAGAACCATCGCCCATAACAAAGCCGTCACGACTTTTATCCAGTGCCCTGCTTGCTTTACTCGGGTTGCTATTAAAGTTAGAAGATAGAGCCCCCATCGCATCAAAAGCACTGACGCCTATTTCACATATAGCACTCTCAGAACCACCCGCTAAACAACCTTTTAATTTTCCACTACGAATATGTTCAAATGCTTCACCTATTGAATGTGTGCTTGTGGCACAAGCAGAAACATGAGACAAAGAGATTCCCTTCAATCCAAACTTCATTGCAACATTGCCGGCAATCATATTTGTTAAAGAAGCGGTAAGAAAAAATGGCGACACTCTCCCTCCTTCTGACAAACTTTTTATGCCAGACTGCATAGTTTTTATTCCACCTATTCCTGAAGAAATAAATGTTCCAAAATTCTCCTTATCAAATTCTCTACCGAGTAAATCACTATCAACAAGAGCGTTATAAGAGGAGATAACAGCAAGATACTCCACCTCGTCCATTCTTCGCTTCTCTTTATACGAAACTACATTCGAATATTTCTCTGCTAACTCTTCTCCGACAACAACCGGAGCACAAACACGACACTTCAACTTAGAAGTGTCAAACAAATTGTTCTCGCGAACCCAAGACTTCCCTGCTAAAACGTCACTCCAAGAAACGGAGACATCATCACCGCAAGGTAGACAAACCCCAAAACCAGTGACAACGACCCTATTCATAAAGTAAAAAAGAAAATTTAAATTATTTTGTATTTTCTTCTATGTAAGAAACAGCGTCTCCAACCGTTTTAATAGCCTCGGCTTTTTCATCTGGAATTTCAATTCCAAATTCTTCCTCGAGAGCCATAACAAGCTCAACGGTATCCAAGCTATCTGCACCCAAATCACTTGCAAAAGAGGAAGATAATTCAACCTTACTCCCCTCAACACCAAGCTGCTCGACTATAACCTTTCTTGTTCTATCAAAAATGTCAGTCATAAAAACATTAGAGGCTAAAATAATAAATTTTTATTATCAAGCTTTTTCTTATAGACTTGTTTGTTATTTTATCTATTGTGCTATTTTAAAGCACAAATTCGTAAAAAAAGCAATATTCTAAAAATAAGAAATAATCTTGACGATTTTTTAAAAAATAGTAAATTTGTTATGATATTTTGTGGATTCTTACGGATCTCTGGAACAATACAAACAAGAACAATGTATTAAACTATTTAATACTCTTCTATCGCATTCAAGACAAGGCATTGAATTTATGTTGGCATTTGAAGAAGTAATGAATGTTGCCAAACACGATGATATATATTTAGATTTTTTAGACTATCTACAAACACCAAATGCACGCACCGGATTAAAAAAAATAGATGAACTACAAATAAACTTTGCAAATATAGTTGAAAATCGCGATCTATTAACTAATGAAAATCTTATCAATCTCTCTCAAATTCTAAAGCTTGGAATAAAAACGGAAGGACTTGATACTAATAGAGATTTTGATTTTTTAACAAGTGTTTTTAGTGAACAAGAAATACGTGATTTTGAATATAAATTCGTGACAAGAAACATAAGTAATGGTGAACAACTAAAAAAACTATTGGACAGCAAGTATATCGATCTTTTATCAGAAGATACACTCGGATATTACGAGATAGACAATGAAAAAAAAAGAGAGATAATAAAGAAATCTATCAATATAACAGAAGAAGACCTCAAAAAATATAAGGAAGAATACGAAGATACTATAGAAGATACTATCAACGAACTATCTGGTAGTACATTGGCACAAATGACGAATAGAAACCCAAAGGGACTGACTCCTGCGGAACTAATAAAATATCACAATATAGTTAAAGAAATAAAGAGCATACAACGACTATATCCTGAGGCACCGGAACAAGATATATTTCAGGCATATCTTTATGGCGATGGAGATAAACTCAAAGAACACCCAAAAGCGAAGTACGATATACCTTTTCTTTTTACAGATGAAATTGAAGAAATAAGAAAAATTATGCTCCTACAATTTGATGAAGGAGAAAATATCGGTACAAATATAAAGCAGCTAAAATTAAACAAAATCAAAAAGATAGCAATATCAAAAATACTATTCCAGATGAAAAACAACCAAGAAGCAAGCTCTATGAAAATAGATGCAATATTAGCAATAAAAAGAGTCCTTAGCTTAAAAACCATCAATGTAAACAAAGATCTTTTAGAACTTATCGCAAGTAAAACCAATATTTCTGACATAGATGCGATATTTTCGTCAAATAAAGACTTACTTCAAGATAAAAAAGGGATTATACCAAAAAAAAATAATATTATTACAACAAAAGATTTACTGATGTTTACTCAATCTTCAGAAGAAGCTTCCAATTCAGTTGAAGAGACTGACTTTGAAAAAATTTTGAAAGAAATTGATAATTATGACGTAGTTAATATAGTTCCGGCGATTGGAGCAAACGGAAAGCAAGTTTTAAAAAAAACTTCCTCATATAATGACCCTGAAACAGGAGAAAACAAGAACGAATGTATAATTGCATTAAATCTCAACGACCCAACTATAAGAAAAAGGTTTTTTGATGAAATATCGCTTAATAAAAAAATAAGGGATAAAATCATCTCGCCAGACAAATCAATAATGGATTTTTGCAGAGCAATCAAAGATTCAGAATTTTATAGGTACCAAATTAATGACAGCAAAGACATTTATAAAAAATTGTTTTTGCTTAAATCACAATCATCGGTAAGAAGTTTTAAAAAGATTGGCAGAAATCTTGGTTCCGATCCAAAAGAAGAGAATACTCTAAATAGATTAAATTTTTCAAATTACACACTTTCTTGCGATGGTGTAAGACAAATACTTGAAATAGCCTCGTTATCAAATGATAATTTCTACGAATTCGAATTTGATGTAAAAGACATTGAAAATTTACCGAACTTATTACTGGAATTTTACGAGTTCAAAAGAAAAAATAAAGGTGCAAAATTACCTTCAAACTTCAGGCTACATATAAAGAGTAGTTCTCAACTATCTACAAGTCAAAAGAAAAGAGTGAAGGATTTTTTCAATCAATGTAAAGAGAATATCGGCAATTGGTTTGGTATAGATAAAATAATAATTGAAAACGAAAGTTTAAGCAAAATTCAGTTCAGAAAAAATTCTTTCGTTTATAATGAAATAAAACAAAAAAAAGCACAACAAATCGAAAATAGAATTTCAAGAATATTCACAAAACAAGATACTTTTTCAAGTATAAGCGGAAACATTGAAAAACAACAGAATATTTTCGAAACAAAAGAAGTCTTTAAAAAACAAATTGAAGATTTCAAAGAACTAGATGTTGATAAAGCAATAGAGTCGGCTAAAATAAGAAAACTCGATGAAGCAACCACGAAAAAATTTGCCGCAAATTTAGAAGACGGGGAAGAAGATAATGACATTGAAAATCAATTAGAACAAGAGCTAGAAATGGATGAGGAACAACAGCTTGAAATGAATTTGCTATACAATTTGAGTAAAAAACCAGAAAAAAATAAGGATATTCCTGAAAAATCAATCATAGAAGAAAGAAATTGTTATACAAAAATTCAAGAAATTTTAGACGATCCTAATTGTGCGGAAGAAATAAAATCATATTTAAAAACCGTCTTAACAAGGTATGGTGGAAGTAAAATAAATGAGCAAGAATGCAGAGACTTCTTTCTAAAGATAACCGCAACAACAAGCACTATAAGCAGAAACAAGACCATGAAAAGATTGGGTGGAAAATTAGCAAATAAAGCACTAACGAAGGAAGCTTTTATACAATGCGTAAAAAACATAATTAAATTTGGCAACCCAAGATTAAATATAATCGGAAAAGATCCATTTTTTGAAACTTTTGAAACAGAAAAAGGTGTTATAGTTGTTGATACTAATGCGAACAGCTTGTTAGAAAAAAAACCACATCCTGTTTTTACAATGTTATCAACATACCCAGTATTCACAGAAAATACAGATAAAGCAAGTAATTATCAGCAGGCAATTAGTAAAATACGTGAAAGATATGGAGATAAATTGTCATCGGAGGTTGCAGAAAACATACAATCAATTTTCGAAATGCTACCAGACTTCGCAAGCAAAGAGCAAATATTGATGCAACGCCCTGCTATAATAAATCCTGACACTCTTGTTTATATATCACGTTGCAAAGGTGTGTTTTCCTCTTTTGTAAGCGAAATAAAAGGCAATGTTGCTAATAGCAAATTAGGAAAACAAAATTTACAAAAAATTTACGAAAAAATTTTCATCAACATAATGTCAAATTTCGGAAAGGATAAACCTCAACGCTACGGGACTCAAATTGAAATTTACGACGTACCAGATCTTGTTAAAATATGCAACGGATGCAGGTACATATTTCGTTTTTTAAACAGAAGTATTAACGAAGGAATTCTTGATGCCGAAGCGGTCGCTTTTATGCTGGAAAAAAATCAAAATATTTTTAAAGACGGAGAGCAATCGGCAGGGATATTTTACACGACTCTATTAAAAACCAAATATAGAGCACAAGCCGAAGTAATAAGGCAAAGAATGATTGCTGGTGAAAATGTTGGCGATATTGATATAAATAATCCAGAAGAAGTCGCGAAATATCTATTCAAAAACCCACTAAGTCCAAAAGAAAAGAAAATTGTAAAAACATCTATTGAATATTCTTTAATGACAATGAGCCATCCTCGTGCCAATTTAGATGCTTTAACGTTGGCAAAACAAGAATTTACTGAAATTTGTACTGCGGAAGACGTAAATACAACTACTGTCGGTTTGCAAAATGAAGATGATATTGATAAAAAGAATTACAAAATAATAAGAACAAACTTACCAACAAAAAATGCTACTGGTGGTGCGACATTAGCAACCAACCACAAGCCTATTATCAATGGAATCGAATATGATTTCATGACATTTTTATTCCAAGAAAGAGAAAGATGGTTCGATGGAAGATTGAAGGAGAATGGTCTGAATGATTATGAGCGATTTTTAATAAATAAAAGAAACGAGATCATATCTTATGGATTGAAAATAATGCGAAACAAAGATCTTGGGTTGGAATATAAGAAAGCATTTTACAACATTCTTATAAATGGTGGGGGAAACGGAAAAAAAATGGATGATGATTTTATAGCCAAGCTTGAAAAAGAAATAGAAAAAATTTCCAGTACAAATATAAAATTAATTCAAAACACTGATTTACCAGCGGACAAATTATTAAAAATAATACCAAAAATAGAGGCTCCATTCTCAAGAGCAAAAACATTTTTAGAAACATTATCGGAAATAAAACAAGCCATCGGTGATAATAATTTTAAAATAATAGAAAATTATGTAGATTATGATTTCGATACACCAAACAATTATAGTTTGCAGTTTATGCAGGCAATAAATTCTCTCCTAAATGAAACCACGAACAAAGGTAATCTAAAAAAACCTATATTTGGCAAATTACTAGCGACAATAATTGCACGAACGAAAAAAGAAGATCTTAACGCAACACACGCGCAAGCAAATGCCGAACACAATGTTGCTAGACTTTTACCAAACCCACAAAGTCTTGATCAAATTTTTATAGAACAAATAAAACGATCTCATCTGCAAGAAATCCTTGCCTTTTCAAACGGATTAAGCAATACAAACGATATACAAATCACAAAAAACTTCTTAAGTAGCAACTACGTTAAAGAAAAATTAGAGGAGTTTACAATTGAAAAAACATTATCAGAGAGAAGTGATTACGCATACGTTTCTGACCTTCTTTCCAATAGGCCATCAAAAAATATATGTGAGAAAATAATAGCAAAGAGTGTTGCAGGCATAGCGGAAAATGATAAAAAAACATTAAGCAATATACTCGTATCAAAAAATAATTTTGACAATGAATATAGATTTTTTAACAGCGACATTAATCTTAAAACAAGACAAACAATGAGTGAGCTCTTTCAAAAAATAATTTTAGAAGCATATCCAAATCACGATAGTCTGGAAAAAGAAATAAAAAAATACATCGTTCATATAAATAGAATTTGCGTTCAATACGAAGAAGATGCCGTTGCATTAACGAGAGCGTTAAAAAAAATATATGATAAATCACAAGAACCCGGTGCAACAAATGAGTTATTGAATGTAAAACATTTCTTGGAAATAATTGATAATATGTGTCAAGACAACGCCATCAAGGGCAACAAAAAGAAAATAGATATTGAAGAACTTGCTAATACTTTTTTAAATAACGACATTATAACGGCATTTTTTGAAAAAGATGAAACCAGACCTCTGGAAGAAGCTAAAAAAGTTTCCGTTGGAAGAATTCAAGATTGTATAAACAACATCGTTAATTCAACTTTCTTAAACAAAAATCAAAAAAATAAACTACTAAGAAAAATCGCAAAAATAAACTCAATAAGAGAAGATATAAGCGAAGAGAATGGCATAAGTGCAATAGAAAAAAATCTCGGCATTACATTACAAATTCTTGAAGAGTTAGATGGCGACATTAAGAGACAAAAAAATGCATTGATAGATCACAACTTTTTAATAAATGTATTCAGTAATTGTATAGATGAAGCACTTTTAAATATAGAAAAAGCGAATAATAAAGCAGAGAGAGTAAATATCGCTAATAGCTTCAAAGAAGATATGCTGTTCGGAATTGCATATATTAAAAACTTAAATGCCATATTAAAAGAGGCGAGATTTGAAGGAAATCAAGAAAATATTACAAACGTTTCAAATTTCATTACACAATTCAAACAAACTCTTTTAGAAAATGGTTATTTAATAAAAGATGTCAGGCAAATATTACAACAAATACCGGCACAAGAAATAAGTAATAAGCTTGGAACAAGAGCTTTAAAATACTTATCAAAAATAGATAAAGAAGATATATCTGATAAAGTCTTTGAAGAAATAACACAAATAGAAAAAATATTAGGAGAAGACATCTTGTCAACAAATTATAGCCATAGCGAACTTCTAAAACTTATAAAGAAAAAAGAAAACGCTGAAAATCTCAAAAGAAATGCAAAATATTCAATCGAAGCACACGAAAGACAATTTTTAACGCAAGAATGTCAAAAACTTGATGGATTGGATACAAATAGAGAGCTATTTGAAAAAATAGAAAAGGCTAATAAACAATTTTCACGTGATATAATTAACATATACGATGAAACGAAAAATATCGCCAAAGATATTGAAAAATTATCCAAAAAATACGACTCAAACAGCTACTTACCCGATTCAACAATATTTAATACATCTGGTTTAAACCTCATTAAAGCGATCGATGATACTGTTTTTGATATCAAAACATCCGACGTAGAAAAACGAAAATTAAAAAGACAACTGCAATATGTTTATTGTATGGCAGGGTTGTTGTTGCAAGATGAAGATGAATTAAATATCCTGTCAGAGAAGTTGGATAGTAAAATAAAGCAAGCAACAGAAGAAGAGGAAAATGAAGAAGAAGTTGAAGAAAATGATGAAGAAAATAAAGAAAAGAAAGATAAAGGATTAACAGAAAAAGAGCAACTTCAATTATATGCCTGCTATTTGGCGAAATACAAGAAAAAAAATAATATATTGTTACGTCCAGAACAATTAGGACCTTCTATACTTGCAAAAAATGATAGAAAAATTGTAATCAGAATGAAAACAGGAACTGGTAAAACGAAAACCATAGACTTTACAGCATTTAATTCTCTAAAAGAAGGCAAAACCCCTGTTATTATTGCACCAAATGAAGTGCTCGTGGAACAACATCTTGCAGATTTAAAACAATGCCCTGATATAGAAGAAAAAAATATTTACATCGTAACAAAAACATCAATATATCGTGCAAATACAAAAGAAGAAATTACGGACGACAAACAAATCAAAGAAATTATAGAAAACAAAAATATGTGCAACGTTTTGCTATCAACAGCAAACGATTTAGACTTTTTTAGAAAGAAAAAACTACAATCCAAAGAAGGAATAGAATTTTTAACAATAATGAAAGAAAAAGGAGTTTTATTGCAAGACGAAATAGACTCATCCGTTGACCCTTTCTCCTCAAATAAAAATGCAAAGCCTTCGGAAGTAATGGGTTTTAAAGAATATGATTTAGCAGAATTCTACTTCAACGCCAGAGGAGGCGTAAACGAAACCAATGCCTATTATACAAAAGATCAAATAGCAGATAAGTTTTTTAAACTCTCTTCCGCCGACACCGACGAAATGAAAAAAAAATTAGAGGAATGTAAATCCGTATTTGAATACTTAAAGATAAGAATAGACATAGATATAGAAGATTTATTGCAACAAACCAACGACCCTGCGAAAACAATAAATGACGTTTTAAACGAAAGACAAAAAGAAACAATAATGAATATACTTGAAGAGCTTGACAAAGATTACGAAAACGCAATTAGTATGCAACAAGATAAAAACTATGCCATAGCTTACTACACCAAAAATAATAAAACTTATGCAGATTATAGAATAATAATAAACGATAAAATAACAGATAAAAGCAATAGATTTTCTCGTTTTGTTAACTACTTCGTGAGAAAAAAGATAGAAAAAGAAGGGAATAATGTTGAAAAAGTAATGGCAAACGTAATGACTGACAGTAGCGTGGCCTTGCATTTGCATAAGTATTTCAACAAGGTCGTCGGTTTTACAGCTACGCCAAAAGACAATGATATATGGATTTCAAATAACTTCAAAGTTAGAGGTTTTGAGAGTGTCAATGTGGATAATAGAAAAGATGAATTCAAACAATCAACACTAATAGAGGATGACGAGAAAAAAGATGGTAAAATAACAACAAAATCCAAAGCAATTTTATTTGCTAATATGCTTTTTATGGCATTACAAAATAAAGGTGTAAAATCAGAAGACATTGTATCAAATACAGAAGGTATTTTAAATCAAATTAAAAACCAACCAGCTGGTCAAAACAAAGAAATAAAACAAATTGCAACTCTTCTTTTAGAGCACGAAGAACGACTTCTTAAAGACCTATCAATAAACAAAATTCCTACGTATCATTTAAGCTTTTTCGAAGGAACAAAAAAGGTTAAAAGTATTGCAGAAGAAATGGGTAAATATTTAGACGAAACTTTTACAATTATAAACCCATCTGAATTTGCAAATATTGAAAAACCGGAAATTTTCGCCCTTGAAAGCTCGGAAGGTGAGATAACGATGCAGACCATAAAAAATAAAGTTAAAAAGAACCCAAAAAATTTATTTATATTTGGAACAATGGAATATGGCGTTGGTTGCGACTTCCCAAACGAACCACGCATACTGAATTTTGAAACACATTTAACAAAAGAAAAACAATATCAAATCTTCGGTAGAACAGGAAGATCTGGCAGATATGGTAATGTGGTCAGCTATCCGGAATATTCATACGATCATTTCTTGAATTTGATAAGACATTTATATAGACAAAATTTACGAAATAAAATAACAGACAATGCATTAAAAACATGGATAGCAGCTAACAAAACAAAAATAGACGAAATTTTAACAAAAACTGATGAAAACGAAAGAAAAAACAAAATAGAAGACTTATTTGGAACAATAACACGACCAATATCAGAAGAAATTTTTCAAGCAAACTTGGAATTTAACTCATTAAAAGAAATGATGCAATGGAAAAAACACGAAACAATAGAAAATCTAAAAGAAGAGTTTTCAGATAAAATAAATATAGCTATATCAATAATAAACAAAGACGAAGAAATACCTTTCGATCTAAAAGGAAGACTTGTTAAAGAAATCGAATTTGAAAGCTCAAAATATCTAAACTATGTTTTAGATCCATATTTGAAAAATGCACTTGACAACTCAACTTCTTTGAAAGAATTTGATAATAAAAACGCAGAAACAATAGACACGGTGAGAAAAAATATAGATGCAAAAATAGAAAATATTTTATGCCAAAAATGTATAATATCTTATTCTGATAAAGAAAAACCAAAAAGAAAAGCAGAACAATATATAAGTAATATTCTCAAAACAATCAACAAAACCTTTAATCAACTCAGAACTGATGTAATAAATGAAAGAGAAGAAACAATACAGAACGGGGCCTTGTCTGACGAGCAATCTAAAGAAGTGGCAATCAATGATAGGCTGGATTACAATAGAAAAGCATTTTTAAAAACATATATTGAAGAAAAAGATACAGAAGGTAAAAAAATACAAAGAAAATATAGTCTGCAAAGAATTACAACCGACAACAATAATAGCACTAAAATAATGCTTTCCGCAATTGGCAATGTAATCGAATGCGGAATGAAGATAAAACCTTTTGGCAATTTCCACCAAACAAACAATAACAACTTCTTGATGCTTGGAATCCAGAAACTGGAAAAAACACAACAAAATATAGAAGGGAACAAATCCAATTCTGAGCTTACACGAGATATAGAAAAAACACAAGACAACGATTATGTGGCGATTAACTTTAAAAATAGAGCCGTGATTGCCTCAAAGAAAATTTTAAACGATGATGGTAAAGAAATAAAAAAAAATATAGTCATTCTCAGTGCTAATGATTCAAATTTGTCATCTGATCTTAGCCTACTATACACTTATGCAAAAACACAAGATCCCGAGACGACATACATTATACAACATAAAAATGGAGTTTTGTCTCTAAACCAAGAGCAACTTGAACAAATTGTCGTAAGAAAAAAACCAATATCAAAATTTGATAAAGATTATACAGATTTTATAAATGCATTCCCAGATGAAATGAAAGCTGATTCGGATGATTGCAACAAAAAACTTACAAAAGAGCGTGCAAAAACAATGTACACGAAATATTTGATAGAAGGTATAATGTCAGAAGATAACATTTCGCGAGAAAAAAGAACACCTCCGGCAAAAAAATTAGAGAATGATTTCGTGGAAAGATTTAAAAAACAATCTTATAGAGAGGAAAATGGCAAAAAAGATTTTATAATTGAAAGCCTTATTGATGATAAAATTAACGCCTCTGTTTTGAGTGCTTTTTCAAGAATGTATGGAAAAGAAGACGAATTTTTCCAAAAGTTTAGTTATGAAATAAATCAAGTAAATCGTTGCCTAGATGGGCTCAGAAAAGCCAAAAAGCATCCAAGCGAACAATACACACCATACACGACGCCGAATACGAGTAGCCTTTCAATAGATAACGATACAACATTTGCACAATTCCGAGAGGACAGAAACAAGAAACTTAACGATCTAAAAATTAAACTGAATGATCATAAATCGCACTTTTTTTCCATTCCGGATGAATACATAGCACAAATAAAAACCAACGACATGACACTGAGCGAAGCAGTGCAAAAATATGCAACAGAGCTAACAAAACAGATTGAAAACTTAGAACAAGAAATAGAAGATGCAGAGATATTTTTTGAAGATAAAAACAAATTGAAAAAAACATTGGAAGACATTAAAGATCTTGATAAAATGGACGATAAAATGGATAAATACAGAAAGCTTATAACGGAAGCTATTAAATTAGATAACTTAATACTGACAACAAAAGAAATGCCAGAAGGTTTAGATTTATCAAATCGCTTAGACAATAATGAAGAATGGTTTAAATACGAGGATGTTGTAAATCTCGACAATCTTGATGAAATAAAAGAAAAATTAGAACAATTAAAAGATTCTTTCACACATAAAGACAAAGTTAATGGCTATATTGTTGCAAAATTATACAATAACGGTCAAGAAATGAAATTAAGGCAAATTTATCAAGATAAGTATAATAACGCAACAAAAAATATAGCATTACTGAATAATATCGTAAAAGAAATCACTGACAGAAAAAACTATATAGATGCCACACTACAAGGTATAGAAGAAAAGTTTATAACTATATTTGAAGAAACAGATGCTAAAAATACACCACAATTTTTTGAAGAAAATTTACACAAATTAACCGAACTTTATGATGCAATAGACAAAGATATTGATAATACCGGTGTTGCTTCTGAACTACCAGAAGAAGAAAGAAGAGCGGACATAATAAACCAAAGTGAAATAGATACGAAAAAATTGAGCCCTTATCATCAAAATATGCTGAGAAAATATCTTGACGACAAAATTCCTGACATAATAACAAAAATGGTTTCAGAAAACCATCATCTACTTTTTAATGGGTTTTCGCTTGAAGGACTAATGGATGAAAACGGAAACTTGACAGAAAAAACATTGCAAGCACTTGAAGAATCCGATTTTTCAGAACAAGAAATATACGTCTTTGACAAGATAATTGATGCGGTCTGTGAAACAATCAAAGAAGAGCCTATAAACGATGGAAAAACATTTAACATAAATGAAGAAGAAAACAAACAATTGTTTGAAAAAATCAAACAACTCTATACTGATGCAGGACTTCTTGATTTAAACAATCTACAACCAACTTTGACATTCCATAATAAAATGGTGAATTTTTTATTTCAAAGAATACAAAAACAACAAAAAGAAAGAGAAAGAATTACAAATAAGCTTCAGTCAGATAAAGAATTTAGTGCATTCAATGGAAAAGGTTTGTTTAAAAAAATAGAAAAAAATATCACAAATGGCCTCGAAGGCGAAGAGTTGGAACGGAGGTATGAAAATCTAACCAATAAAGATCTTGCAGATATATCAACTCAAAATAATGAAGATATAAATAAAAAAATTGAAAATGATAAGAAGATATTGGAAGCAGAAAAGGAGAAAAGTAAAATCACACCTCTACCAATAAGAGTTTTTCTCGCAATATTCCCGGGTTGTCTCATTATACCTTGGTTCTTTAAAGAGTTTAGAGACAAAGTTTTAGGCGAAGACACAAAACCAAACAATCAAGAGCAACATACGCCTATTGTTAACCCAGAAAAAATGGAGCAACACGCTACAAATATTCTTCAAACACAACAAGCTCAAAATCTCAATAAACAAATAAACAACAGCAAATTCATAAAATATCAGTTAGAGCAAAACAATAAACAAAATACACCGCCTCAAAATCGTGCTTAATTAAGATGACTTGTTTTTGCCCACCTAAACGGATTTTTATAAATATCATAAATTGCACAATATGATGAAATAACGTGCAAAATGAAATAAAAAGGATATATCGCAAATATAAAAAGCCTTTTCCAATTCAGAACAACATCAGCATTCCTTAAAAGAGAGGCATATAAAAAAATATAAGTTAAATAATAAATAGAATTCGCTAAAAACCAAAAAGAAGCAAGGAGGTTATTTTGAATAGTTAAAACACTTAAAAACAAAAACGGAGTAAATAAAAACGACAAAGCTCCATAGCCCACAATCAAATGTATAAAAAGCCACTTTCTTACTCCTTTTCTTTTTTCTGCAAAATATAACAAATATGTCAATAAATAACCTTTCAACCATCTTGTTCTTTGTTTAATAAAAGATTTAATACCAACAACACACCATTCTTTTGTATCGCAATTTAGGTGAGAAATTTTCACATTCTCCCTGTCCGCAACAACAGAAAGTTCCAAATCTTCAGTCACATTATAACTATCCCAAAAGCCGTGTTTTTCTAAAAAATTGTATTTTATGTGATTGCTCGTTCCGCCAAGAGGTATTGTAACGCCATGTTTTGCGAACTCTTGCAATGCAATCTTGAACCAAACGTTATATTCAATATTAAAACACTCCGTTAAAATATTATGACGATAATTATAAAAGTTCAAACATCCTTGAAGAATTTGAGTATTACTTTCCTTCTTAAAAACTTCGCAAGCCTTCAATAACTGCAACTTTTCAGGAATATCCTCCGCATCGTATATTACTAAAATCTCGCCTTCTGCAAATAGACTTGCAACATTACAAGCTTTTGGTTTTGTCCGTGGTTCAAAATAAGGCGTCCAAATGGGAACAATATTATTTGGCAGAGAAAAACTTTTCAATATATCCCTCGTCTGCAAATCGTCCTCTTCAAGAACCAGTTTTATGTCCAACAATTCCTGCGGATAAACAAGATTTTTCAACGAATTCAGTGCTTGTGATATGGTTTTTTCATTTTCCTTAAACATCGGTACAAGAATAGTATACTTTGGTAGTTTTTCATTGCTATAATCGTTTATACATTCATTGTTCAAAACTGCGAAATCATCACGCTTTATTGAGCCATAAATCAAAAAAGCACTTTTCAAGATTATACAAGTTGAATAATAAAGAATTATAGCGGACTTCAAAAATGTGCCGATAAATGGAAGAAATAAACAACCAAAACTCGCGACCACAACAACCGGAAACAAAAGTTTGAACTTTTTGTAATTAAAATGCTTAACACTCCGTTGCCCTTTTCTCGTATTTTGGCAAAAATCTTTAATAAAATCTCCAAACAAATTCAACAACAACTGCGTAAAATCTGCTTTTGACAATAAAACCACTTGATGCTTTTTCTTGTTTTTTGCTTCACTTTTTTCACTTTTCTTTTCTATTTTATATGTAAAAAGTGTCTTTTTCTCGTTGTAAATACAAACAAAACTCTCATTTTTTACAAATTCTCTAAAATGTTGAAAATCTATTTTTTTATCATATTTTATCTTTTCAAAATCAATGTCTGCTAATTTTATAATTTTATTACAACGTTGCTTTTTTTTGCCAACAACACTTTTTCGCTTAACCCCTCTTTTCGGCTTTTCTTTGTATAACTGCGATAAATCAATTTTTACTTTAACACTACGACTTGGCGTTTGCATTGCTATTTTTCAAAAACTTTCTTCCTGAAAAACAACTCACAAATAATCCAAATTCCAACGCCAACGCAAATAAAAATGTCCGCAACATTAAAGCAAGGCCAGTGGTTCTCGCCAATATGAAAATCCAAGAAATCACGCACATAACCATTGCAAAGTCTGTCAATAATATTTCCCAAAGCACCGCCGATGATAAAAGCATTAGCTAACAGAAAAAGCCCCTGTTTTTTATATTTTTCCTTATCTTTCAACGAGTAAATCAAAAACATAGTTATCAAAACTTCCAAAACAAGAATAAGATAAACATAGCCAGAATGGTTGCCTTCGTTCAAAATACCAAAACTGACGCCATAATTTTTGACCTTCAAGATATTAAAAAAACTACAAACATAAATACCAACTTGTTGCATTGAAAATACGACACTTTTTGTAAAAAAATCAACACTCGTTATCAATGCAGATATAGAAAAAACGTGAAACAAAACCTGCTTTTGTGCTTTGAAATAGGATTTTATACCCTGCAAGAACTGCATAAACAAATGCACTATTATGCACGTATAATGGATATAAAATGCAAATGATTATTTTGGTTTTTGTAATTTATTTATCCTTTTCAGCCAGTTTTAACAGCAACTCTTGCAAAAAACCTTGTGAGATTGGTTTTTTAACTTTCAACATTCTTTGCGACTTCTTTTACACCTTCAACAATATTTTTTGGTGTTTCTAAAATTTTTTCAATAGGTAATTTTTTATTCAAAAATACATTTATTTTGTCAGCAGGATTTAACATAATTGCTTTGACTAAATATTCAAAGAATACCTTATATTCCGCATCTTCCATATTTTGTTGATATTGAGTTTTATATCCAACAAAACTTTTCAATATACTTGCTTTATGCCAATATTCTTCTGCAAGTTTTTTATTCATATGATATTTATTTGATGACAAATAAGATAATACAGACAGCAATATCGCAAATAATGCCGAAAATAATAATGAAATCCAAAAATTTCCTTTTAAGAGGAAATCTTCTCTACTATATTCTACAAACAAAAAATAGCCAATTCTGAACAATGAAAAAACACCTAAACCCCATAAATACCCAATGCTCCATCTTTCTTGTGTTTGTGCTTTTTTATCATAAATTTTTGCTCGTACTTCAAATGCACGGAATAAGCAACCGTTTACCAACTGATTTCTATAAGCTGATAAATCATTTTTAATATCTTCTGCTTCATTTGTTGTTTTATTTAGTAAAGTCAAAGCATCTTGGTTTTTTATTGTTATATTATTTATTGTGTCGTTATTGTTCTTTATTATATTATAATATGCATTTGTTAATGTTTGAATATCTGTTTTGCTCTTTTCAACCTTTGTTAAAACTTCTTGAACGGTTTGAATTGGAACTGGACTATTCAAATAATGGCTATGTGTTAAATTTCTTATTAAATTTGCAAAAGAATCTGTTGCTTTTATTTGGCTATTAATTTCATTGTCTATCAAATCTTTTAGATTGGCATCTTGTAAAGCATTTTTCACAATTTCATCAACATTTTCTTGAACTTTATCTTTTACAATTTTTTCAATCTCTTCTGTTTTTTTCATAAACGAGCAATTTATATTAAAATTTTAAACCTCAACCATTAATTCACCTCCCACCTCAACGCTCTCCACACTCAACATCGCTTTAATGTCCTCTGCAATGCCCTCTGGAAGCGACTTGACGGCCAGTTTTTTGATTGGAACTTTAATTGAAACTTGCATTTCTGCCTTTTTTTGACGAACAAAGTTGATAATTTCCAGCCCTGTTTTCATATCTTCAACGGCTTGTTTATCAGCGAAATCAATGGCAAAAAGTTCTGCAAAACTACCGCACTTATGGACTTCCTTGTCAAAAATTTCACGATAAATTGCACTCGTCAAATGCGAAACATAAGGGGCAAAAAGCAACAAAAATGCCTCCGTCAGCACCCGCAAAGTCGCCAAAGCAGACAAATCATCGGCATAAGCACGAGCCTTCACAAGTTCAAGGTAATTATCACAATATTCATCCCAAAATAGCCGTTCAACAGCATTTTTAGCAACGGAATATTCAAACTCGTCAAACGCCTTGCGATATTGTTTTATCACTTCAACCAAACGGCTAATAATCCATTTGTCGGCGGTTTTGTCAATTAGTTTTATGCATTCCGCAAGCGATTTTTCTTGTAAATTCTGCCTCTCAAAGTGCATCAAGGCAAACTTCGTGGCATTCAAAATCTTATTCACCAACTTTTTGCCGTCTGCGAATTTGGTCTCGTTGAATGCCGTATCAACGCCCAAACTGCAACTTCCAGCCCAATAGCGGACGATGTCGCTCCCTTTTTCTTGTATCAAACTCGTTGGAGTAATGACATTTCCAGCACTTTTTGACATTTTTGCCCCATCTTTTGCCAAGCACCAGCCGGACAACATTACATCTTTCCAAGGAATAAGTTTTTCAACTATAAACTTTTCTCCCAAATCTTTTTCCAGCCAATCTGCAATTCTGTGGCGGTTTTTCGCCCGCTCGTCAAGCAGGTCGTTATCAATTAAAGCAATTAAATATGTCTTCAACATTGTGCTAAAAGTCCAAGTTCTAATGATTTCGTGGGCTTGCGGACGAAGTGCGGTTGTGTTTTTCAACCTCTCATCATACTCGCCTTTGCTTCGCTTCAATCGCTCGCTCTCCCTACAAACATAAGGGCTTGACGAACTTGTGAACCAAGTGTCGAAAACTTGTTGTAAGTCGCCGTTATCAGGTATTTCAATCCCAAAAAAGCGGTCTCTGGAAATGCACCAATCTTGATTTAACCCCTCAATCCATTGAATAAGGCGGTTTTTCAAGTGTGCTGGGTGAAAATTTACATACTTTGACAAAATAAGCAAATCTTCTTTGAAATCAAGAGTTTTTACATAAAGTTGTGTGCTTTCAATGATTTCAACCGGCTCTTTCGACCTCTCGCCAACCTTCACTATGTGTTTGATTGGCTTGATTTCTTTAATTTTTTCTGGTGCTTCTGCTTGGATTTTCTCCAAAATCTGTTTTCTCGCTTCGATGGCCTTTGGATATTGTCCTTTTTCATTTTGAGTATAAAAATTACACTGAAACCTCCCCTCCTTATCAACAATAATTTTGCTTTGCAGTTTATGCTTTCTCACCCACTCAACATCCTGCCAATCTCCGTAAGTGCAACACATCACAAGCCCAGTTCCTTTGTCAATTCGCACTGCTTCGTCGAGCAAACAAGGCACTTTTTCTGTGATATTTGAGAATTGTATAAACTTGCCTTTGAGATGTGTAAATCTGCTGTCTTCCGGATTGTAAAATACCGCAACACAAGCAGGCAGAAGTTCCGGTCTTGTCGTCATTATTACCGCCTGCTCCGTTGGTTTTTTGCTATCATATGTATCAAAAATATCCCAAATCAAATAATGCTCTGCACCGGCAACCTCTTTGTCTTCAATAATTGATTGAGCCAATGCAGTTTGATCCACGACATCCCAATAAACCGGCCCTTGTCGTTGTTCCACAAGCCCTGCATTTTTTAGTTTATTATACGTCTCAACCGCCAAGTCGTTTGTGCTTTTTGAAATCGTTTGATATTTTTGCCTCCAATCGTAGGAAATGCCGAGTGTTTTAAATAGTTTTTCAAACTCCTTTTCCGCCTCATTAACAACGCCGTAGCACAGGTCAATAAACTCCTGCTTTTTGCCTTGTTTATTCATCCAAGCACCCTTGACGCCGTGTGTTTTTTCCACGAGTCGCTCCGTTGGAAGCCCGTTGTCGTCAAACCCAATGGGATAAAACACATTCTTGCCACACATTCTTTGATAGCGAGCAACAAAATCCGTCTGGCAATATGAAAACACGTGCCCCATATGTAAATACCCGCTCACGGTTGGTGGAGGAGTATCAATTACAAAATCTAATTCCTGTGGTTTGTCCTTGCTCCAATGATAAACATCGCTATTAAACCATTTTTCCTGCTCCTTTTTTTCGTCGTCTTGTGAGTTGTATTTAATTTCCATCGCCATGTCTGCATTGGAAATATAAAAGTTTTATTATCAACGATAAATCGTGTCAAATCAATCGATTAAAGAAATAACTTCACGAAATCAACAAGTAAAATTACGCCCGAAGCTGTAAGGGCTTGCTCGCTGATGTTATGAAACATTGAAAGTTTTTTATTTTTCGTCATCTCAATTCTGTCTTCAATGTGAAATACCCCGTGCAAAATGCCAACAAAACAAAATAAAAACACAAACAAACAAAATTCAAAGATTAAATAATGCATAAACTCTTATGCCACTTTTTTTTAAAAAATATAATCTTCAATTCTCATTTACGAGTTTTACATATTTCTTGATTTCATTTTTTGCAAACCCAATATCGCTATTTGTTAAAATTGGCACAACGATTTTATCTATTTCCTGAACTGGTAAATTCCACCATTGCCATTTTTCAAGCAATTCAATCATTTCATCGTCAAATCTTTTTCTTATCACTTTTGTAGGATTTCCACCAACTACACAATATGCTGGGACGTCTTTGACAACGTGCGAATTTGTTGCGATGATAACACCATCGCCAATTTTGACACCAGGCATTATCGTTGTATAATCGCCAATCCAGACGTCATTGCCAATTATCGTATCACCTTTTATAACATCAAAACTTGAAGGTCGCATATCGCCATCAACTTGAAAACCTTTGAAAATTTGAAATGGAAAAGTTGAAATGCAGTCGTATTTATGATTGCATCCGTTCATAAAAAAACGCACTTGTTTTCCAATTTGTGCGAATTTTCCTATTTTAATTTATCTCCAAGCCATTTGTAATGATGCAAAATATGTTCCGCAAAATCAGGATAAGAATAAGAATATTCGCCAACTTCTACATTTTCAACCTTCTGTTCTGCAAGTAATGGTTCGAGATAACAAGTACATTTTAAACCACATTTTAGTGGGTAAATCTCATTTGGATTTGGTGATTCTTTCGCATTCACATCGCTTATCACAAAACGTTTTATAACACCACATTCTGTTGCAAGGTCGTGGCCACCCCTGAAATTTAAGGTCCTTCAAGACCAGTGATTTAGCCTAATTGAAAAATTAAGCAGCCATAGCTTCTTCCAAGACCTCTTCACGACGTCCAAAGAACCGACGACCATCAATCACATTAGCGTTTCCGCTATTAGCATTTCTGCCATTTACATTTTCGACCTATTCTGGTTAGTCAAACCAAGTAAAATAACAATCTCCTCCGCCTGTCGAAGCTAAATCATCCCCATAATTTTTTCTGGTGGAGATGTCGGGTACCGCCCCCGAGTCCAAACGACCTCAAAAGTTAAGTTTATTACTATATCCCTTACGGGCAATGAATTTTACAAACATAAAAAATAAAATGGAAGTTTTTTTTTACTGCTTTTTTGTGTATTCTTTTTTAACAATTCCACCAAAAAAATATGATACTATTGATATAGAAACACATTCTAAAATCCTCATCATTTCACGAATAAAATGAAGGTTTGCATCGCCAACGAATAAACTTATTATTCCAGCAATATAAATATAAAAAATCACAGAAACAACAATAATCGCACCAAGCGAGTTTATGGCAAAAACGTTTCTAACAGGATCAACATTTTCTCTTGTGCATTGCGATTTTATTTGTTTAACTTTTTGTTTAATTTTTGAATATTTTTTTTCACTCATAAAGACAACAAAATAAACGTCCATATTTTTTTAAAGGAAGTCATTAAATTGAATATAAAAGCAAAAATATTATAATATTTTGGTATGTTGCGTTGTTTTTGGCGAGGGAAATTGTATAAACTTAAACATAAAAGTGCTACATATCTGCGAAACATTTTTTCCAGAAATAGATTTAACTTTGACTTCGTCGGTCTTGGAATAACAGTCTTGGGTCTTGGCATTATAGCAGGAATAGTTTTTCTTGTTTATTTTTTAGTAAATCGACACGACAAACTTGCGAAAGAAAAAGAACAAAAAAATAAATTTGAAAAAGAACAGAAAAAACAAGAAGAAAAAGAAATTGCATACCAAAAAGCCAAACAAGCAAAAATTGAAGCAAGAGCAAAAGAAAAAATGGAAGCAATGAAAATGGAAAAGAAATTCAATCCACAAGATATTTTAAGCAAAATAAAACCGCAGGAACAACCAGAAAAAAAAGAAAATCCAAAAAAGGAAGCACAAACAAATATTTCAAACAACATTATGAATCCACCGCAAAGTAATCAACAATTAATGATGCAACAACCACAATACGTGCAAATGCCGATGCCACAACCAGTATATCAAGCTCCGCAAATGTCAACTATGCCTTACGGATATGGATATCCAGCACCAATAATACAACCTATGCAACCACCGGTTCATCCACTTTATTATGGTCAGTCAGCTTATCAACCAATGTCAAATATGACGCCAAACAAAAGGATTATCCCGACACTCAACATTAACAATCATCCTTCAGAAGATACAAACAATAAGACGCCGTCGAGAAAAGAATTAGAAAATGACATATTCTCAAAATTTCTTAAAAATCCAGAAATGGAAAAAAAACCAGAACAAAACAACGACAAAAATGAAAACACAGAAAAAAAAAATGAAGAGACAACTCAAAAATCGAAAGACGCTGTCAACAAAAAAAATGATATAACCGCAAAAACAATCCCTACAATAAAAAATAACAACACTTTAACAACAAATAAATCAGAAAACAAACCCCAAAAAAAAGAGCCAGCAATTCTAACAAACCTAATCACTATCAACAATGAAAAAGAAAAAAAGAAAGCAGGCGTGAGTATTGGTGATGGCAGTGGTTCTTAAATTCTCTCTCCAATCAACACATTAGCCTCAACTTTGACAATTTTGATTTTCAACAATTTACCAAAAAAATCCTGTTTTTCGCCTTCGGTTTTGCAATTTACAACAACCAAATGCATAAACTCGTCGCGTCCGCAAACTTGTAGTTTATCCTGCATATTTATGTTATCAAACAGCACATTTACGACCTTCCTGTCAAGAGATTTGGCAAAGTTCATTCTCTGCTCTTCAAGCAATGCTTGCAATTTATCCAACCTTGCACCTGCGACATCATCGTCAACTTGCTCTTTCATTGTATTTGCAACCGTATTTGGACGCCGTGAATACTTAAACGAAAAACATTGTGCTTGATAATTCACTTTTCTCACAAGTCCCATTGTGTCGTTGAAATCATCCTCCGTCTCGCTTGGAAAACCAACAATAAAATCCGATGAAAAAACAATGTTTGGCACGGCTTTTCTAAACCTTGCGATTATATCCAAATAAAACTCGCTTGTGTATTTTCTATTCATTTTTTTCAAAATTGTGTCGCTACCAGATTGAACAGGCAAATGTAGATAAGGCATCAATTTTGGCTCTTTCGCGTGCAAGTCAATCAAATCTTGCGTTATATCTATTGGATGCGAGGTGATATACCTAATCCTAACAACTTCATCAAACTTTGCAGTTTCTTTAATTAAGTCCACCAACGTCCAAGTTTTACCATCCGTATCGGTGTATTTATAACTGCTTACATTTTGCCCCAATAAAACTACCTCTTTTGCACCTTGCTTTACGACATTTGCAACCTCCTTAATAATATCGTTCGCAGAACGTGGCAACTCACGACCTCTTGTGTTTGGAACTACGCAATACGTGCAGAACTTGTTGCATCCCTCCTGAATTGTAATATATGCAGATACACCATTGAAATTCAGTCTTTCCTCTGCTAAAAAATCAAACTTCAAACTGGCATCAAGTGATAAATCGGCAAAATGCGTGTCCGTTGCAATGGCATTTCCTTTTTTTATTTCAACTCCCGCGAGAACTTGTTTTACATAAGGCAAAAGTTTCAAATGCGACTGCGGAGAGAGCAAAATATCAATAGCCGGTGCTTTTGAAAACATTTTTTCTTTTTCAACCTCTGGAACACACCCAAGCAAAGCAATAACCATATAGCGTCCTTGCTTTTTCATTTTTTGCTTTTCCATATTTATTCGCCCTACTTCGGAGTAAATTTTATGTGTTGCCTTTTCCCTGATACTGCAAGTATTCAAAATCACCAAATCGGCACCGGCATATTCATCCACTTGATGCCAACCTTCTTTTTTTAAAAAACCTACCAACCTCTCGCTGTCGTATTCATTCATTTGGCAACCAAATGTTTTGATGTAAAAATTCACGAGCAACGCCTGCGTCTCGCTTGTTTATTGTCAAGCGATAAACCACGATATTACAACAATATCTTTTCACCCATAGCAGGAGTTAAAACAAAATCTCTAACTTTGTTTTCTTCTGCAAGTTGCAGTAAAAACTCTAATGATAATCCGTATTCGTGCATTCCAAGCGGGAAAACGCCATAATGAACCGGAAGGAAACGCTTTGGTTCAAAAATTTTTATCATTTCAACATTTTCACGTGGAAACATATGCACAAAAGGCCAACGAACATTCCAAGCGTCAATTTCAACGGCAATCAAATCAAACTTGCCATTTTTCTTGTATTTATCGGCAATAATTTTTGAATGCTCACCAAAACCACCATCGCCGGCAATAAATATTTGTTTATCAATCGCTTTAATTTTATTACTATTTTTTGATTGAACTACATATGAATTCCATAACGTTTTATTTGCATCTGTCAAAAATCTCTGCGTAAAATGCATCGCTGGTTCGGCATTAAAAACAATCTTTTCATCCACGAAGTTCTCTCCCCAACCAAGTTCTGCGATATTCTCTTCCTTGACACCCCAACTGATTAAAGTTTTTTTCACACCAAGCGGAACAATAAAATGTGATTTTTTCAAAAATTGAGCCGTTTTCCTTTCCAGATGGTCGTAATGATTGTGCGTGATTAAAACATAATCAATTTTTGGCAAATCTTTACGTTTTATAGGGCTTTTATGCCAGCGAGAAAACATAATTGGAAGCGGAGACGCATTGTCAAAAATAGGATCAACAATCACTCTTTTGCCGTTTAATTCCAAAATCAAAGACGAATGACCGAGCCAATAGACGGCATCATTCGTTGGCTTTTCTTCAAAATCCTCCTTTTTTAAGTTTTTAACTTCTATCGCACCGCTTTCCGGCTTCTTACATCTCTTCAATAACATTTTGAAAAAATTGAATTCTTTGCTATTATCTTCCTTTTTGCTCGCAATTTTGAAATCCATAATAGGATTGAAAATATTATGAAAAACACCATCGTAGCAATATTTTATTCCAAGATATTCTTTATTTTCATATTGTTTTATATCTGTTTTGTCATTTAAATATCCTATTTCACTTTTTAACCTCAAAACGCAGGCAACAAAAACAAAAAGAACAAAAAAAATAATGATTTTTTTATACACTAAAAAAGATGCAAACATAAACCTTATGCAAACTCATTAAATACGATTATTCCAATGCAATTTTCATTTTCACTTTCTTTATAGACAATTTTATCTCTTGACGTGCTTGAAGAAAAGCTGGCATTAGTATTTCCAGAATAATTTGAACATTTTCCATTTGTCTCACTACCATTCAAACCAAAAACTTTCCCAGTTAACGGCAAACCATCGTCTATTTTTATATCAACTCGCCTCATTAAGTCGGCTGAAAGACCACCTCCACCGCCAAGAACATAATTGCTAATATCAGAACTCGCACCCAAAATTCTTTTCTTCGTTGTATTTACCATAACTAATATATGACTTTCATAATCAAAATATCCGCTTAAAATTCCAAGCAATGCCCTATCAAAAGCGTTTGTATTGGTCGGTTTGTAGAAAATATAAGTACCATTTTGCACGCCATTTGTAATTTTTGGTAAATTATAACCAACAAGAACACAATCACCGATATCGTTGCTTGCTATATTGTAACAAGCATTTGAATAATTTCTGTCTATCATATGTGCATGACCTAAATGCGACCAAACACCGAAAACCTCTGAATAATATAAAGAATTTTCGTTATTATAACCCTTGATAGTTGCAGAAACAGCCCCATCCGCATCCCCATCAAGAGGTATTTGTTTAGACTTTCCGCTTTGAAATGCAGTCGCTAACACAGAAGTTGTTATTGTTGCACTTGTGTAATCCGAAGGAGCAAACGTAGCACGAGCATCAACATAATCACCGGGCAAAGAATTTGTATAAAGTGAACTGCTGTAAAAATTATTGATAGCTTGACGATAAGTTGATATTTCTTGAATTACTGCATTAGCTCGTGAAACAGAAATTAAATGTTTTCCGGAAAGCATCAACGACGTCAGCAGAGCCATAACTACCAAAACCAAAGAAAGCTCAATTAAAGTAAAAGAAGCTCGCAACTTCAACATATACTTGCAAGTAAAAAACATTTTATAAAAAGCAAACAATGACGTTTTTCAAAATCTGTCTATTTCTTGTTTTGCAATTATCATTATTTGCTTGTGGAAAATATGGTCGTCTTTATAAATCAGTAGAGAAGAAAAATGTAGAAAAACAGCAAAATTATCAACCTAACGGGCAAGCAGAGTTAAATGATTTTAACCTCTAATTTTAATTCAATATCAAATTTTTCAAAAACTCTTTTTTTTGCCAACTCAATCAGTTTAACAATATCTTTTGCCGTTGCATTGTCATAGTTCACTATAAAATTACAATGTTTTTCGCTAAACTTCGCACCTCCAATTTCAAAACCACGAAGCCCAACTTCATCAATTAGCTTCCAAGCACTCAATTTTTTCCCATTCTTGTCAATTGGATTTGCAAATGTGCTACCACAAGTAAAACCAACGACCTGATTTTGTTTCCTGTATTCATTCATTTCTTTTATCTTTTTTTCACTTTCCGCAATCTCGTTATCATTGCCTTTTTTTAACTCAAAAATTGCACGTAAAATAACAACATCATCGTCAATATGCGAATTTCTATACTCAAAATTTATATTTTTTCTCAAAATCGTTTTGATTTCTCCGTCAGCAAGTATATCAATAGACTTTAAAATATCTTTAATCTCTCCGCCAAAACACCCAGCATTCATTTTTACGCCACCTCCTACGCTACCGGGTATTGTGTACAAAAACTCCGCTCCAACAAAACTACTTTTTACAGAAAAATTGACAACTTGCTTTAAAAAAGCACCTGCTCCGGCAATTATACCATTATTCTCAACTTTAATATCACTAAACTCACCGCTTAATTTTATAACAATTCCGTCAAAATCATCGCAAAAAAGAATATTTGAACCAGCACCGATTGTCAAAAACTTCTCATTTGTGTTGTTTTCTAATGCTTTTTTTAATTCAGTAAAAGTCTCAACAATATAAAACTTTTTTAAAATCCCACCACAACGGAACCAGCTTATTTTTGACGATGGAAAATTTAAAAACTCTTTCACACAAAGAAATCAAAAAGGCGAAAAACTAGAAACTTTTAACCAAAGCATCTAATTCTTTAAGTTGTTTTAAAAGCTTCTCCGCCATATCAAAGGTTAATGAATTAGGCCCGTCGCTAAAAGCATTATCTGGGTCATTATGAACCTCGCAAAAAACCCCAGCTATTGGTCTGCTTGCTATCGCGGAGCGTGCAATAATTGGAGCCATATTTCTGTCTCCACCTGTTGTATCGCCTAATCCAGCAGGAGCTTGAACCGAATGAGTAGCATCTATTATAACTGGTTTTCCTGTTTTTGCCATAATTTCCATTCCCCTTATATCCACGACAAGATTATTATAACCAAAAGTCGTGCCACGCTCTGTAAGCATAACATTTTTATTTCCGAAATATTCAAGTTTTTCAACAATTTTTGCCATTCCGTCAGGTGATAAAAACTGCCCTTTTTTAACATTTACAACCTTTCCTGTCTTCGCAACACTTTCAAGCAAATCTGTTTGGCGACACAAAAAAGCTGGAACTTGTAAAATATCAACTACACTTGCAATTTCATTGCTCTGCTCTGGCAAATGCACATCTGTTATTACAGGACAACCAAACTCCTTTTTAATTTTTTCAAAAACAGGAATTGCTTTTTTTATACCAATTCCTCTTTTTGAATGAATGCTCGTTCTGTTTGCTTTATCAAAAGATGCCTTAAAAACATAAGGAATGCCAAGCTTTGATGTTAAATTTACCAAAAACTCGCAAACCATCAATGCATGCATCTCGCTTTCCATTTGGCAAGGCCCACCGATAAAAACAAATGGCAAACTATTGCCAAACCTTACATCCCCAACACCAATAATTTCCGACATAAGAAAAGCAACAATTATTTACTACCTTTCTTTTTTCTTTTGAAAATTGACAAAATCCCCCCGCTTTTTTCGTTATCCTTCTTTTTAGAAAAACCACGACCTTTTTTTGTATCAAAACCACGACTTGCGTTACCTCTTCCGCGACTGCCAGAATTCCTATCGTATCCGCCTCTTCTATGGGAAGCATTTCTTTCATTTTTTTCTTCGTTCCTACTCTTATATTTTGAACGACTTATTGAAACCCTGTCGGAAAAATTATCATCATTTTCATAGTTGCTCTTATTTTCACTTCCGTCTGGAATAAAATCACCAACATCGTTATCAACTACCTTTTGATTATTCTCGTTTGCTTGACGTAATGAGAATTTAAATCTTCCTTTGTCATCGAGTCCGACATATTTAACTTTAATTCTCATTCCTTCGCGAACAACTGCAGATGGTTCAAGACCTTCGTTTGAAAGCTCGCTAATATGCACTAAACCAGTTCTGTCAAAACCAACATCAACTATCGCGCCAAACGCCAAGACAGCCTTAACTTCTGCGTCAAAAACCCTTCCGTATTCAATATAACCAATACTTGCTTCAACCATCTCTTTTGCAATAAAAAGTTGTTCCTCGCTGTCGGCCAATATATTGACAACGCCATTGGCAACATCAACTTTTGCACCAGAAACCTCGCAAATTTTCCTTATGTTCGCACCACCTTTTCCAATTATATCGGCAACTTTATTATCACTTACTTTTATAGTTAAAACTTTCGGAGCATTTGAATTCATTTTTTTCCTTGGAGCCGGTAAAACTTCAAGCATCTTTGACATTATATGTTGACGTGCTTTCTTAGCTTGTGCTAATGCGTCTCGCATAATTTCAATGGTAATGCCGAATGTTTTGATATCCATTTGCAATGCCGTAATACCTTCAAGAGGTCCAGCAACCTTAAAGTCCATATCACCAAGATGATCTTCGTCTGCCATTATATCGGTTAGAACCTCATAAGTATCACCTTCTTTTATTAATCCCATAGCAACGCCTGCAACAGGAGCTTTTATTGGCACACCCATATCCATCAATGCAAGACAAGAGCTACAAACGGTTGCCTGAGACGTTGACCCGTCGGAACTCAAAACCTCACCTACAACTCTTATTGTATATGGAAATTCCTCCTTTGAAGGAATAACTGGATTTAATGCTCTTCTCGCCAAGTTTCCGTGCCCTAATTCACGACGACCAGGGGCTTTTGGAGCGGTTGCCTCGCCAGCAGAATAACCCGGAAAATTATAGTGCAACATAAAGCTTTGGCTTGTCCCACTATCTGTCAAACTATCATTTTGTTGTTCATCCTGTGAAGTTCCTAGCGTTGCAACTGCCATCACTTGCGTCAAACCACGAGAAAATATAGCAGAACCGTGCACTTTTGGCAAAACTCCAACTCTAACATCTATTGGCCTTACTTGATCCAAAGCACGACCATCTATCCTTATTTTATCTCTTAAAATCTGCCCCCTTACGACTTCTTCTTCAAGTCTTGCATACATCAACTTTATGTCAACTTCGTTCATTTCAACTGGCTCACCATTTTGAAAGACCAATGCTTCACAACTACAACATCCGTTACGATCATTGCAATCCTCGCTACAGCCATCTTGGCAACATTTTTTATCACATTTGCCACCACAGCAACCTTCTCCGCAATCATCTCCACAGCAACAACTTTCGCCACAACAGCAATCTTGTTCAAATAGCAATCTATCTTTTAAGGCTTTATAAATAATATCAAGAGCCATATGTCTTTGAGCTTTATCTTGAATTTTAAAGGCCTCAATAACATCATTTTCTGCCATTATCTTAATCTTTTTATAAAGTGCCTCTCTTTCTCTTGGAAAGAATTGAACCGCTGGCTCTTTACCAACTTTTTTAACAAATTCCTTTATTTGTTCAACCGAAGAATTTATTACCTCCTGCCCGCAAGCAATAGCTCCAAGCATTTCCTCTTCTGTTAAGATTTTAGCCTCACTTTCAACCATTAAAACTGCGTTCGTTGTTCCTGCGACAACCAAATCAAGCTTGCTATTTTTCAACTCATCTTTTGCTGGATTTACAACATACTTGCCATTGATGTAAGCAATACGACAACCACTTATAATGCCCTGTGTAGGTAGTCCAGCAAGAGCAACGGCAGTTGAAGCTCCAACTAATGCAACCATATCCGGCTCATTTTTTCCATCATAAGATAAAAGTGTGCAAACAATTTGTGTATTCCTGTAATACCCATCAACAAAAATTGGGCGTATCGGTCTGTCAATTAAACGAGAAATCAAAATCTCTCTTTCACTCTGCTTGCCTTCTCTTTTGAAGAAACCACCTGGTATTTTCCCGCAAGCATAAGCTTTTTCAATATAGTTAACCGTTAAAGGAAAAAAATCAGTATCAGGGCTATCTTCTTTTGCACTACAAACAACACATAAAACACTTGTTCCGCCACATTTTGCCAAAACAGATCCATCTGCTTGATTTGCCATATAACCAGTTTCTAATGTTATAACCGAATTTCCAACATTAACATCTTGTGTAAAAACTTTAAACATAAAAAAATAACTAAAATCCAAGTTAATCTTTTTTATTAAAAATAATTTGCAAGTTTATATTCTTACCACTTTTATGTTATTTATTTCTATTTGGTTTTATTTAAAACTTGTTTTTTAGCTTTTACTTAAAATTTTTCCGAAAATGATAATTCCACACTGGCCAATTTATACAGGTCCAAATAAAGATTTTAAAGATACTATAAAAAGAACAAAAACAATTCTCTATCAACTTGGCAGCCCGCAAAATAAAATGAAAAATATTATTCACATTACTGGAACAAAAGGCAAAGGTTCAACTGCGTTATATATTTCAAATATTCTGCTTGCGAGTGGATATAAAGTTAATACTTACACATCGCCACATATATTTGAATGTAATGAAAGAATTTTATTAAACGGCAAACAAGTAAGCGACGAAGAAATTTTTATGACAACAGAAAAGATCAGGATTATATGTGAAGAAGGGAAACATAAAGACAATCCTATTGAACCGGCTATGTTTGAAGCAATGACTTGCACGGCTTTTGATATTATGGCCAGAAATGATGCCGATTTTAATGTTATTGAGGTCGGAATGGGGGCAATAAACGATGCAACAAATGTTTTTGATGATAACCCACCAATAGCTTGCGTTTTTACACCAATACATATAGACCACAAAAAATTTTTGGGAAATTCCGTTGAAGAAGTCGCTTATAACAAAAGTTTTTTGATAAAAAAAGGTGTTAAAAATGTAATTTTATCTTCACAATGCAAAGAAGTAAAACAAGTTTTAAAAAACATTGCAGAAAAATTTGAAGTAGAAAACTTTTACAGCTATCAAGATAATTATGAAGCCTTTCTCAACGAAGACGAACCAAGCCAACCAATATATGAAAACAAGACATTTGATTGTCTTTTTCCATTCCAAGCCCCAAATATGTCAGGAGATTATCAACTTGTAAATTGTGCCTGTGCTATAACTACTTGTTTAGCTTGTAAATGCGATAAAGTTTCTATTAAAACTATAAATGAAGGAATAAAAAATACTTTTCATATTGTAAGAATGCAACAGATTACTGATGAAATACTATTAAAACAATTGCCAAAAGAAAGTCTTTTTTATGTTGATGGAGCACATAATCAACTCGCTTCTCACGCACTTGCAAACTGGATAAAAGACTTTAAGCAAACAAAACAAGATTATAAAATTGCCATAGCTGTCGCAAGAACAAAAGGTGCGGATAATGAAGTTTTTTTGAAAGAATTTTTACAAAACAACAAGCCAATTGTAGATCTTTTAATTGCAACAAGAGCAAACCTTGAGAGTATACCTGAACCACCTGAAAACATTGAAGAAGCTGGTAGAAAAATAGGGCTAAAAACAACAATAGCTTACAATATTGGCGAAGTCATTGAAAAAACCAGCAAATTTTTTAAAAAAAAAACCCTTTTAATCTGCACTGGAAGTCTTTATATTGCGAGAGATATAAAAAATAATATACAGAATTACTAATTTATTCGGTTTATATTATCAAGTTCATTATCTGTAGACAGATTCTGATTAACATCTATTAGAACTTGCTTTTGCTTTCGTTCTTCTTTTCTTTTATTTTTAAAATGTCCTTCCAAATCAGGATCTACTTCTTTTACCAAATTCAACACACTTTGTTGTTTCAGTGTTTTTACATTGTCAATGTCTATCAGTCTGTTAATACGCTTTTTCTTTTCTATTTCACGATTTCTGTCGTCTTCAACTTCTTTGTATTTCTTGAAAATATTTTCCTTAATTTTTTTGTTTTCATCAATTGTATTGGAATAACAAAAAACGGCTCCCAATGCTGATGCGACGGCTAACGCGACGCAAAAAACAGGTACAGCATTAGAACTTCCTGCTATAGGTAAAAAATCCAAGGCACCGGAAAAACCAAAAATACCAAATGTTAAAAAAATACCTGATGAAATACCCAATATAGCCGTCGTCGCGAACGACTCTTTGCTATTATCGTATTCACGCTCCGCTTTATTCTTTAAATCTGCATCGTTTATAACAGACATATCGAGTTGATTTTAACAAAAACAAATTACAATGCAAACATAAGTTTTTTTTACTTCAAAAACTCTCTAATGTCCTCTACTTCAATCACACCTTTTAAATCTTCTGTCAAAGGAGTTGTAAATTCACTTCTAAAACGAACGACTTTTATACCAGCGGAAAGTCCAGCTTTTATATTATAAAGCCTATCATCAACTAATAGTGTTTCGCTGGCCGACAAATTATATTTTTGCAGTAGCTCTTTAATCCTGTCTTCTTTGGTATTTCCTTCGTGCATACCTCTGGAATCGTGCTTTACTATTTCAAGCTTTATAAATGGAAAATCTTTAAAGAGCAAATTTAAAAGCTTCTGTTTTTTTTGAATGTCAAACCCAGCGGACAAAATAAATTGCTTATAGCCTTGTTTATTTAGTTCTTTTAAAACTTTTTCCGTGCCATAGTAAAGCGGTCTATCAAAGTAGTACTCATCGCTTTCGCAAAAAGCTTTGTCAAGCTCTTCTCCAAGAATTGGATGATTTTTTAATTCCATTGCACCATACTTTTTCCTCTCAACCGGAAGTGCTTTACCCAAATCGCAATATCTATATTTTTTAAAAAACTCTTTAAATCTTGGATGATTTTTTATGAAACAATAATATGCATGGTTTAAATTCGCAAGGGTTCCATCGACGTCCCAAATTATGTTTTTAACTCCAAGTTTTTCTAAAAACAACGACATAACTGCAAAACACATTACACATCGTACAAGATGTATTATTTTCAATAAATAAAAATTTTAAACTTCACTAAGAGGGCGTTAATTGTGCCAATTCAACTTGTAAAGTAGCAATCTTTGACTTTGCTTCCGTGTAAGAGCTTGTCATACTATCCAATTTTTGCTTCTTTACCTGCCATTTTGTCAAAAGATTATTATATTCTATTTGGCTTTTGTTGTAATTACTTAATGATGACGACATATCATTCTTAGCCGTCAAGTAAGCCTTCATTTCAACTTTCATCTCGTACTCTTCAAGATTTTTCAAAGCTTGTTTATATTCTTCTTTTACATTACTCAAAGCAGTCCTGACATTGACAAGTCTTGCTTCCAAACTGATAATCTCATTTTCAATCATATTGTTGTCCTTATCAAATAAAGCTGCTTTACCTCTCTTTCTAATCTCCAAATTTTCTAACTCTTTTTTATAATCAAGCAAAAGAGATTCCTCATTTCTAAGTATATTCTCAGCATTATTCGCAAGACTTGTAAAAACGGCAACAGAGCTAGAATTTGGATTATTTTGTTTTTTATAATTATTAAGAGTAGTGACGGCGTCATCATAATTGTTATGAGCAATTCGAACGGCATTTTCCTGCTTTGATATTTTATTTTTAAGCTCATTTATTTGGGCATCTATTTTATTCATCTGTAAATCAACCTCATCAAACTCACGTTGAGCATTATTCATCGCGTCTTGCTTAGCCAAGAGTACGGATTTTAATTGTTCATATCCATTCAAAATATCGCTTCCGTTGTAAGCACTGTGTATTGCAGTGGCACTTTCGTAAGTATTTCTGTATGCGTTAACTTCACTTTGTTTTTCACTCATTTTTGTTGCAAGAATATCTACTTCATTAAAAAGACTCTCGTATGAAGCAACAATGGCTTTCAACATTGTGATTTCCTCTCTTTTTGCCATCGCCTGTTGTCCTATATCACCATTTAATAATCCGTGCAATGAATAATAATCTGTTGTTCCCATAGAACAGTCGTAATTTAAACCAGTTGGATAAGTTTTGATTACTCCATTTGTATCACGTATATCTCTTTCAATAGCACATTTACAACCATAATTCAAGCCCATCTTCGGCATAAACCATTCAAGAAATGTCCCTGCACTATTAAAAGCGGCCATTCCTATTGCAAAAGTTATAAAAGTTGACCATTTCGCACCATCGCCCTGAAAAGCTCTAAATCCATATATACAAAACATTATGGCAAAAAGTGGAACCATAAAAATTTTGCCAATATCAATTGCTTTACAAATAGCTTCCGCAATACCATTATTTTCAGCTTGCTGATAGATGGTATCAACCGTCTCTACGACATCCGCGGAAACAATAATAGAAGGAAAGAAATACAGAAATAAGAAGCTTAAAAGAAACCAAAACAGGGAAGAACACCAAAAGCACAAAAACCTACTCCTTGGAAATAGCTCCCAATTTTTCACGTAGTTCCAAAATCTCATCTCGCATAATTTTATTTGCTTTACTCAATGTGTCAAGCTTTGCAAAAATAAAACCAAAAAGTAAAATAACCAAAACAAATAAAAAAAAGAGTACCATAACATCTACTTCTTCTCTTCTTCGGTTGCAGCATTCCCAGTATCTGTCACATTTCCTTCCGTTGCTTCACTGGTTGTTGTTGCGTCTGCGACGGCTTCAGTCTCCTTTATAACTCTCTTACCAGCAACACGTATCAAGAGAGGGTTGTTTATAATTTGGCAACCATCTGCTAACTTCACATCAGATAAAAATATCTTAGTCCCCATTTGACAATCTTTAACATCTATCTCTATTGCATAAGGTATATCATTGGCCTTACACTTCAAATCAACATTATAAACCAACCTATAAATATCGCCACCACTCTTCACACCAGGACAAATCTCTTTATTTAAAACACGAATAGGAATATTGACCCTCACGATATCCTCTGCTTCAACTTGCATCAAATCAAAGTGTCTCGGCGTATCAACAATTTGCATAAATTGCATATCTTTTAAAATACAATAAATACTCTTACCACCAAGCTTTACTTCATAAAGTCTCGCCTTTCCGGAAGGATCATTTGCTATTGCATTCATCTCGTTAAAAGAAGCTGAAACACTCACAGAATTACCACTTTTTAGATAAATTACACCAGGAACCATTTTGTTCTTTAACAAATTCTTCACAGAACTCTTCTTACCGACATTTCTTTCCGTCGCATTTATAGTGCTAAAAGCCTGCATCTTACAAAAGCAAGGCAAAACAAAGTATAAAAATGTAAAAGTCAAGAAATAAGACTTCCGACATTTTAAATTTAAAATTAAGAAACTTGAAAAACAAATCAAAAAATATAAAATAGTGGCAAGTTTTTGTGTCTCAAATACCCGGTGGCAACAATCCATATATAAATCCGGCAATGTTGCCTTATGTAAATCAATTCAATTTGGCAAGCGATCCAAACAGAAGACATTTTCCAGAAATGTTGCAAGACAATACAGAAGTTTTAAACAAACTAATGAATACAGATGATGCTGTTTTCCAAGATTTAATGAAAAATATAAAAGAAAAAGAAAAAGAAACATCTACAGCGATAAATGATTTAAGAAAAATCACCATAGAAACAGACCAAGCAATGAAAAGCATTAAAGAAAAACAAGATACAGAATGGGCAACAAAATCTGATAATATAAACAAAGAGTTTCAAAAAAAATCAAAGGAGCTAAAATTTAACCAAAATAATTTTGAGGAAGGAACAGAAGCAGAGCCTGGAATAGCGAGAATATTGTCATTGCTGATAACGAATATGGATGCAAAAGGCAATATAGATATTAACGACTACGACGACATAAAAGACGAATTAGAAAAATTTTTAAAAAAAACAAAAGACAAAATAGAGAACAAAGACTATAAATACGATGAAACGAAAGCTTTTTACAGAAAAATGATATCACTATTAAAACAATCAATCACTCCTGAAAATATGAATAGTTCAGACATTAAGGAAAGAATAAACACAATAAATACAAATGTAATAAACAGAATGAACGAAATGGGTGCAATAGAAAGTTGGATACGTGCTATCCTTGATTTTTTTAGAAAAATATCCTCTGTATATAAAGATCTTTATGAGGCTACTTCTGACTTTTCAGAAGACACAGATGCACTTTCAAGATTATGCAACGATTTCAACAAAGCAAAAACAAGAGAAGAAAAGGAAGAAATAACTAAACAGATTATCAATACCTATGGTTCACTAAAAAATACTATACTCTCGTTAAAATTAACTCAAAAAGAAAAGGAATCTTTCAAGAAAATAGAAGAAATGGTTAAAAAACTCAATAAAAGCTCTGTAAATGTCGCGGATTTTGCAACAAATTTTATGCGTATAGTTGGAGCACAAGCCACAAATAAAGCTTTCGATCTTTCCGGAGATCTTAAAGACAAAAGCGATATAGCTGAAAAAAGAGCATTTTTTACTGGAAAAATATTGGAAGACATAAAAGATAAGATTAAAAATACAAATAAAGCTTCAATTATTGCAACAAAATACGTAGGTGATGGCAAAGATAGCACAATTGATACAGAAGACATACATAATAAAACAGGAATTGAGGAAGATAAAATAAAAGAAATTATGAATGGAGCTTGCTACAACGAAATATCTTTAATAAATAAAAAGAAGAAATCAGAAACATCAAATTCGAAAGCAGAATACGATGCCACGCAATACATTATCAACGAAGCAAAAATGGCTAAGAAAAAAGTTGAAACATATCAAAGTATCATTGAAGATTTTTCGAAAAAATACAAAGATCAAATAGAAGCTTGCTTGCAGAAAATAATGGAACAAAAAACAATTTATGAAGACTTCAATATAAAATATAATGCAAATGCTTACGAAAATGTTATACGCGACATTAAAGAAAAAATATCTTTATTGGAAAATATAGACAATAAAATTAAAGCAGATCTCAAATATGACGACAACGAAGCAAAGAGAGAAGAACAAATAGAAGCAGATAACAAGAAGATAACAGATTTAAAAAAAAAAATAGAAAAATGGGAGCGAGAAAACCAAGATGAAATAAAAAAAAAAGATGATAAAGGAGACGAAACAACAACAATGGTTGACAAAAGCGATAAAGCTGAAGAGCTATCCAGAATTCGACTTTTAAAGTCTGAATTGAAAAACTCTGCGGAATTAAAATTTACTGGATATGAAACAATATGCTCGTCTATAAACAAAATTATAACCTATCTTAATAATGTTTCGTCAGAAACTAAACAAACTTTTCAAAGTCAAGGTGCAGAACAAAAAACCTTGAATGAAAGATATTCCGCAATGACAAAAGAAAAAATAAAATATCAAAACGAGTTCTTTAAAAACTATGTCGATTTAAGACACGCTTCGATACGAGCAGGTGAATACAGCCGTCGCAACCAATAATGGCTCAACACAACTTTTGAAGGATTTTTTTAAAAAAAAACCAAGATTATTTTCTCTTACCTTTTCTCTTGCCGTTTCTTTGTTTCGTTAAATTCTCATTTTTCCTCTTCTTTACTTTGCTAACAACAATACCTCGTTTAATTTTTTCATTTTTGCCCTTTGGTATTTGCTTTTTTGGATGAGCTTCCCTCTTCATTTTCGTGCCCTCGTTATCATTGGAAGAAAGCATAATTTTAGAAATATCCTCAACCGTATCTTCATAAACGACCTGACTGACTTTCTCGCTCAAATTGTTTCCCCTACTAACCCCATCAAGAAGATAAGTGATGAGCTTTTTGTTTGAGCCGTAAATTTTACCAATATCCATCTCTTGTTTTTTCTTTTGATTAACCATATTCTTGGCAATCAAACCATCAAGTAGGCCTTCCAAAATCAACAAAGCAATAAACAGCCAGAAAAAAATCCAAGCGACAATTCTTGTTTCGCCAAACATTGTTTTAACAATCAAACCTTCAAAGGCAAAATAAGCAAAAACTATACCAACGGAAAAAATATTTTTCATTAAAAACTGCAACATTCCATTTTTGGTGAATAAATCCAAAAAATTCTGCGAACGGCAAGCAATTTCATACATCTTTTTTTTCTGTGAAATAGTAATCTGATTTGTCTGCACCAAGACATTTAACATATTTAAAAACTTTCTTTTTCTAACCTTCGGAACAAGGACACCTAGCAAAACAAAAGCGACTGTAAAGATTACGAAAAATATCCAAAAATTGCCATTAATAACATATGTGCCCTGCCCTGTATATTTGGTATAAAGATAGTTATCCAATGGCATCATTATCACGACAGCCCAGACACCAGCAATAATTTCAATATAAAACCTTACAAGCAAATCGCCAAGAAAGCTAGAAAAAACCCCAAACAATCTCCCCACTTGAAAACGAGTTTTTAAAAAAAACCACAATATAAATAGCAAGAATATTTAAAAAAGATCTCAAAAAAATTTAATCTTTTTCGCATAGTTTCAAAGCCTTTTGATATGCTTGTTTAAAACCACTTAGCGAGTAAGTATCAACGGAGTAAGTATTGGCATAACTTTCGGCAAAAACAAAAATTTTAAATCCGTTCAACATTTCGTTTATAATTCTTTTGTCGCTTCCGGTTTTTTCAGTCCAAGCAAGCGTTTCACTTTCGGCGATAAAACGTTCTTGCTTCCCATCGATACTAAAAGAAACCACAGAATTTGCACGATAAATATAGCCAGAAGCAATACTTATTTCCTGCTTCAGTGTCTTATTAAACAGCGAAACCATAATGTAAGGGCTCCTATTATCCTTATGGTTTCCACTTAAATCAACTGGCGAACTAACTAAGTAGCAAACCTTTCTATTATCTTTATAAATTGTAAAAACATTCCACCTGCCAAAACTCTCTTCAAAAGATGGCAACGAGCGATTTACACTTTCACAAAAACCAACTTTAAAAAAAAAAGCAAAACAACAAAGAAAATTCAAAAATAAAAAACAAACCCGCATACCTGCGAAGTGAGTACAAACAAAGAAAAGACAAAAATAAAAAACAGCAGAGAACTACTCTCCTTTGACTGCCTTTAGTTTGGTTATTATCTCGTCAGCTATTTCACGAGGCAACTTGCTACCATTGACCTTTAAGACAATCCCCCTTTTTTGATATGTTTCCAATACATTCTTTGTGCTCTCTTCAAATATCTTAAACCTCGTTCTTATTGCATCCTCATCTTTATCGTCATCTCTCACCGTGAAATGTGTGCCCCCGCACTTATCGCAAACTCCCGCAACCTTTGTTGGCTTGTTCTTTTTGTGATAAAGTTCACCGCACTGACTGCAAGCAAAGCGACCGCTCAAACGCTCAACAAGCTCTTCCATTGGAACGTCAATGTAAACAACGGCATCAATTTTATTGCCTTTCTTGCTCAAATATTCATCTAAGAAAGTCAACTGATCAATTTGTCTTGGATAACCATCAAAGATTACACCGCTATATTTACAATCCTTACAGAAAACATGTTTATCAACATAATTTCCAATAATCTCGTTAGTTATCTCAACAGGCACAAGCATACCTTTATCAATATATTCATTAATTGTTTTCGTGTATTTCGCATTAGGGTCTTGACGATATTGCCTTAAAGCTTCGCCAGCAGAGATTGGAAGTAAATTCAACTCGTTTTTAATAATGTCTGCTTGCGTTCCTTTTCCACTGCCAGCAGCTCCAACAAGCACTATATTAAACAACTTCTTTTCCGAACTCATACTACACTTTTTAAAAAACCTGACGCCATATATTACCAAAACCAGCAATAAAAGGCAAAACAATAGAAGAAAAATTTTCCTCATAGGAGAAAGCCCGTCGAATTTTCTTGAATTATAAAAATAAATTGCAAGAGAAAAATGATTGATTTTTAACATAGACTTTTTGTCTAAAGCAATGAATTCTAAAACCTTTAAACTTTTAGAACTTTATAAGATTAAAACTAAACAACATAACACGAAGATAAAAGGACGAAACATCAAAATTGAGAAAATACAAAGCAAAAAAACCAAAAGCAAGAGACAAGAAACAAAAAAAACGAGCAAACAAAAAAAGAAAACTCGTAAATCAATCATCCATCTTCAAAACAGCTAAAAATGCAGATTGCGGAACTTCAACGTTTCCGCACATCTTCATTCTTTTTTTATTTTGGTTTGTTTTTTTTTTTTTTTTTGATAAGCTTAACAAACTGTTTTATGGAAAAAAAATCTACAACAAACTTTTCAGTCCCAAAAGGAACGACGCATTTAATGATGTGGTTTGGTGGTGCATTGCCGACAAAACAACAAATTGACGGCGAACATTCTTTTAAATATACCTATCCTTCATCCAACAGCGGAGAAGATATATGTGTGGATTATGTTAAAACACTGCAAGGAGAGTGCAAGAAAATGGCAGAAAAAAATGAAGCCTGTATTCTCGTTTATAGTAGCAAGATGCTTGAAAACAAAAATGAAGAAAAAAAACAATTAAAAGATGTTGTAAAAGATATTCCAAATTGTTATCTTGTAGACTATGATGATTACATCAAAAACATTGCAGATATACCATTAAAACAGGAAGTTGCTTTTAAGTTTGACGTTGGAACCATTAACAAGAAGAGCAAATATACAAAAATATCAGATTTTAAAGAACATATTAACAAACTAATAGAATATCATTTCGCGAATCCTGAGAAAAATGCAGATCAAGTTGAGCGAAACAGTCTTGGAAATATAGTTGATTGTGCCAGATTACTACTTTTGTTGCAACCAAAAGTATTAAAAAATTTGGCCATTCAAACCAATAACAATAAAAAAACATTCTTGCCTAACAGTAACGATTCAACATTGTTATATCACGATTTTGATATAATACAAAATAATGTATTGCAGAAAGACAACATTGGGGCAAAAAAGTTTCCCGAAAACATTGAATTATGCTGTTGCAAACCGCAAGACAATGCCGATAGCACAAAATTTGAAAATGGAATTATTTTTGCAAATTCGCAAAACGACAGAAATGAAATAATAGAGAATATTATTCATATGTATATGAACCAAATGAGCGAATATACACCTTTATCAGATCCAAAAGCTATATTCCCGTGTATGCAAGATGAAAAACGTGTCGTTATAAACGATTTTAGCAATCAATTTATCGATGAAGGTCATAGAACGTGGAAAAAAAATAGAAAAACAAAAAACAACGACATCACCTTCAGCAAAGATGAAGTAAATAAAAATAAAATGAATAAAAAAGGAAGCACAGGAATTTGAATTGTTTTTTCTAATCTCTAATCTTCTCCCATTTTTAACACCGCCAAGAATGCAGATTGCGGAACTTCGACGTTTCCGCACATCTTCATTCTTTTTTTACCTTTTTTCTGTTTTTCAAGGAGTTTTCGCTTTCTGGTAATATCTCCTCCGTAGCATTTTGCGGTCACGTCTTTGCGGTATGCTGAAATGGTTTCGCGTGCAATGATTTTTCCGCCCAATGCCGCTTGAATTGGAATTACAAACTGCTGACGAGGTATCAAATCTTTCAACTTCAAACACAAAGCACGTCCGCGTCCTTCTGCTCTGCTTTTATGTGTCATCAACGCAAGGGCATCCATTTTTTCTCCGTTTAGCAAAATATCAACTTTTACAATATCGCTTTCCTCGTATCGGCTTATGTTCCACTCAAAACTCGCATAGCCTCTGCTGACACTTTTTAATTTATCGTGGAAGTCAAAAACAATTTCTCCAAGTGGAATATCATATGTTATAACCGCCCTGTTTCCACCGCTAAACGAAAGATTTTTCTGCTTTCCACGTCTTTCTTCGCACAACTTTATCAAATCTCCAATATACTCTTCCGTTGTCAAAATACTAACCTCCGCAATCGGCTCCTCAATATGATTTACATATGTCAAATCCGGCATATCACTTGGATTATGAACATCTATAACTTCTCCGCTTTGGAGATAAACTTTATACACAACACTTGGTGCAGTTGTTATGATATTCAAATCAAATTCACGCTCCAACCTTTCGTGTATAACCTCCATATGAAGAAGCCCCAAAAATCCGCAACGGAAGCCCATTCCAAGTGATGCGGAGGTTTCGTATTCATAGTTTATACTGCTGTCGTTTAATGCTAATTTTGCCAAACTTTCTTTTAGTTTGTTGTAGTCCTCTGTGTCAATAGGATAAACCCCGCAAAAAACGACTGGCTGAACTTTCTTAAATCCGGGCAAAGGTTTTGTTTCTGTGTCCTCACTGCTTACTATTGTGTCGCCAATGTTGCAATCTTGAACATTTTTGAAATTAGCACAAATATAGCCAACTTCGCCCGCTTTTATACTATCGCACGGAACTTTTTTTGGTGTAAAAAATCCAAGTTGCTCTATTGTATATTCGTTGCCATTTGACAAAGTTTTAATTTTTGCCCCTTTTTTAAGTTGTCCGTCAAGCACGCGAACAAGAAGAATTACGCCCAAATAAATATCATACCAAGCATCAACGAGCAGTGCTTTTAGCGGATTTTCCAACTTTCCTTGTGGAGCAGGAATTTTTGCAATAACTTTCTCCAACATTTCTTCAACTCCTTCGCCAGTTTTGCCACTAACTAACGATATATCCGCTGTGTCTATTCCAATAACTTCTTCTATTTGCTTTTTGCAGTTTTCTACATTTGAAGACGGCAGGTCAATCTTGTTGAGTGCTGGCATTATTTCAATTCCAACATCTATTGCTTTGTAGGTATTAGCAAGAGTTTGAGCCTCTACACCCTGTGTTGCGTCAACAAGCAAAATACATCCTTCGCAGGCCGAAAGACAACGGCTAACTTCATAACCAAAATCAACGTGCCCCGGTGTATCCATTAAGTTCAAAATATATTCTTTTCCATCTTTTGCAGTGTATTTCAACCGAACCGTTTGTGATTTAATCGTAATTCCTCGCTCTTTTTCAATATCCATACTATCAAGCACTTGCTCCGTCATTTCCCTGTCTTGAAGCCCTCCGCAGATTTGTATAATTCTATCACTAACTGTGCTCTTGCCGTGATCTATATGTGCTATAATGGAAAAATTACGAATGTTTAAAGTATTATAAGCCACATTTATGCAAATAAATAAAATTTTTATTTATCAAGAAAGGTAAAGAGTTAATAAAAAATATTTCAATTATTAAATAATGATTTATTATAAAAAGCATATGTCGCAAACAGAGGAAGAATATATTGCGTATTACGTTTCAAGGACGGAGCCACAAAGGTGGCACACAGAAAAAGAAAAAAGAATAATAAAAAAAGAACAAAAAATTCTTGGCTGGCGAATTTTACTGATGATTTTATTTTGGCCTTACGCAATGTATCGCTCTTGGAGAGGCATAAATCAAGCCAACAAACTACTTGGTAGAAAACAAAAAATAATAAGAGAAAAATATAATAAAGGAGAAAAACTATCGCGAGAAGAACAAGATTTGCTAAATAAAGAAAAAATAGGCGGATTATATAAATTTTTGTCATTAATGATACCTCCAATTTATTCAATTTACAGAGGAGTGCTTGGTATTAAAGATGAGAACACTTTAACGGAACTAAAAAAAGATGAAGTAATAGAGAAAAATAAAAATAAATACACAAGATACAGAGTTAAAGCTTCACAAATACAGGCTGATAAAAACTGGATAGTTGAAAGAAATGCTAATTCTTCACCCGAAGAAATAACAAGAAAAAATACTAAAATAGAGCAAGCGAGACAAGATGACATAAGGCCAACGCAAAAAGAAAACAAAAGTAAAATCAATAGTAATAATCCAAACAACACTCTCAACTCAACTGCTTTAAGCAACGATCTCTGTTGCGAAGCAAAAAGTTAAATATTTTTCAAGGCAGAAAGAAAAGCGTTTACCATTAAACTCGCAACCGTCATAGGGCCTACACCTTTTGGAACTGGTGTAATTCTATTTGTTTTTACTATTTCTTGAAAATCTAAATCTCCAAAAATTCCATCTTGCCCGCTAATTTTGTGAATACCTACATCAATTAAAATTGCACTCTTCTTGATATTTTTTAATTCCTGCTTTTTTCCCGTTGCACTCACGATAATATCGGCATTTTCAACTATATTGTCAAAATTTTTGCTTCTGCTATGTAGTGTTGTAGTTGTTGCTCCCGCCTGCAAAAGCAAACGAGCCATTGGTTTTGAGACCAAATTAGAATTGCCAAAAATCACCGCATTTTTACCTTCAATTTTTTCTCCATTTTTTAAAAGTGTTTCTTCAATCAAATGCAAACAACCCAAAGGAGTACAAGGTATAAAAGGAATTGTTTTTCCTAACTCTTTAAATTTATCAATTTTTTCATCAACATTGTCTTCAAAAACTTCATTGATTTTATAAGGAACATTTTTACTACAAGTTAAAAGCCCAGCATTAAAAGGATGAAGCCCGTCAATATCTTTTTGCGGCAAAATATGCAATAAAACCTTGCTCGCATCTATATGTTGAGGTAGAGGCATTTGAACTATCATCCCGCAAATTTCATCGTTTTCGTTAACTTTTTCAACCTCTTCTATCAAAGCTTTTTCTTTAATATCATCTGAAAATCTTTTTAGCTCCGCAACAATTCCAACCTCGCTGGCAATTTTCATTTTCTGTCTCACATAAATCTCGCTGGCAGTATTATTTCCAACTAACACAATCGCAATTTTCGGTTTAATACCAAATTTTTTATTAAATTCACTCAATTCAACAGCTAACTTTTTTCTTATTTCAACCGCAAAACCAAGACCATCTATTTTATTTTTTTCAAAATCATCAACTGACATTTTTTGAATAAAAACAACAAACTACAAGCTTCCACCTTATAAAAAGCAAGTTTTCTTGATTTTTATGTTATAAAAAATTCGATGTTCCATATGGAACACAAAACGAAATGTTTAATTATTGGCTCTGGCGTCGCTGGTTGCACGGCTGGAATTTATACCGGAAGAGCCGGCCTTGAACCAATAATAATTTGCGGAGAAGTTGGCGGACAATTAGCTACAACTAACGAGGTTGAAAACTTTCCCGGTTTTGAAAATATCAAAGGTGGAGAGTTGACTGAAAAAATGAGAATTCAAGCTGAAAAATGCGGAGCAAAAACAATAAACGATGTAATCACGGAAGTTGACGTAAGTAAAAGACCTTTCGTCTGTAAAGGCAATGGAAATATTTACGTTGCAGACACTATTATCGTAGCAACAGGTGCGAAAGCAAAATGGCTTGGCGTAAAAGGCGAAGAAGAATATAAAGGTTTTGGTGTTTCCGCTTGTGCTGTTTGCGATGGGAATTTCTACAAAGGCAAAAATGTCGCAGTCATAGGCGGAGGAAATACAGCGGTATCAGAAGCAATTTACTTGTCAAAAATTGCAAAATCAGTTGTTTTGATACACAGAAATAGCAATTTTAAAGCTGAAAAAGTGCTTTTAAAGCAATTAAATGAAATTGAAAACATACAAATAAAAACTCCATTTACAACCGAGGAAATACTTGGAGACAGCGATTTTATGGGAAAATTTGTAAATGGTATAAAATTAAAAAATAACGATACTGGTGAAGTTGAAGAAATACAACTTGATGGCGTTTTTGTTGCCATCGGACATAAACCTTGTAGTGATTTATTTCAAGGTAAATTAGAATTAAATGAACGAGGATACATCAAAACAGACGCAATTACAAAAGAAACGAGCGTTAAAGGCATTTTTGCTTGCGGAGACGTTCAAGATGAATACCATAAACAAGCAATTATCGCCTGCGGAACTGCTTGCGTTTGTGCTTTGGAAGTTGAAAGACTACTTGCAAGCGAGAAAAAATAAAAAAAATCCATTTTTTTTTAAAAAACGATTGGCAAAGAGTAGTAAAACAAAAAAAGAAAACAAACGGAAAATTGAAACAATGATTTAAATTAAAAGAAGACGAAATGTCGACACCATTGACAATCAATTATTCGGTTTTGCGTTTCTTGTTATCCGGAGAAAACAAATTGATTTCATTTTTCACTCCAAGTTTTTCTTTCAAGACATTGTATTGTCTCTCGAACTTATCAAAAATAATTGGCAAATTAACATCTTTCTTTCCCAGTCCGTTCTTATGTTTCATTGGGAAAGTAATCATAAAGAAATTACACTATAAAATTACGACCGCCATCAAGCAACCACCAATCATTGACAGGAATATGTTCGCAAGGGCTCCCATTAGCTCCGGCACAAGGACTTTTTAATTGCTGATCATACTCCTTCTTGCTAAAAACAGAGCAAGAAGACAGAAATAAACCAAATATAAACAACAAAAAAAAATGCTTCACAAAAAACAAAATTAACGATTTGTAATAGAAACATCTAAACCAATACCGGCTGGAAATTCCATTTTAGAAACTTCCTCCATCAAGCTTGATTCAACATTCAAAACTCTTACAAGACGAGTATATGTAATCTTCGCAAAATGTTCCATAGAGTGCTTATCAACGTGTGGAGAACGAGTAACGGTTAACCTTTCTATTTTTCTTGGCATAGGAATTGGTCCACAGACATTACCGCCGGCTTCTTTTACAGAAGCAACAAATTTTTTTACAGCCTCATCAAGAGCAGAACTACTATACGAATAAAATTTAACGCTCAAATTTTGCAAACTCACAACAAAACCAAGGAATCGGAAAAACGGAATTTTTATTTTGCAAGTATTTTATTCACTTGATTATTATTTGTGAAATCCAAAGTTGCGGGCATATGAAGTTGTTTTCTTATAATTTTTTCCTCTTTTTAACATTTTCAACCATATCGTTGTTCTCTTTTTCAGGCACTTCTTTCGGAAATAACTTCCAAAAGGAAACTTACATTGTCCAACCAGGGGACAACATTTATCGCATATCGCTCGCAACGGGAATGACGCAAAAAGAAATTTTAGAAGCTAACAATTTAAATGACGAAAAAATATTTGTAGGACAAAAATTGATTGTTAAGAAAAACGCAAAAATAGAAGAACAGAGCAAGAGAAATGACGAACAAAAAAAAGAAGAAGCTCAAAAAACTCAACAAGAAAAAAAAGATAGCAATAAGAATGAAACCAAACAAAGAGATGAGGTAAATGTTAAAGATGTGGCAACGACAGAAAATAATACTTTTATAGGTAATTCAACATTTATATGGCCTACAAGAGGAACAATTATCGCGGGATTTAAATACAAAACCAAAACAGGAAATCTTGAAGGTGTAAATATTGGTTGTGAAGACGGGTCGGCAGTTAGAGCAGTTTCGGCCGGTGAAGTTGTTTATAATGATACGATTGATGGCTTTGGGAATGTTATTTTAATAAAACACTATAACGGCTTTATAAGTGCCTATGGATATACGGAACCATTGATTGCAAAAAAAGAAAAAGTTATAAAAGGACAAATAATTGCACACGTAGCGAAACCAAAAAATTCAAAAAGATCAATTCTATATTTCTCCATTAGAAAAAATGGAAAGTCATACGACCCTGAAAAACTGATACAAACAAAAATAAGCAATTAAAACCATTAAATATGCTTTTGGATGCGATTAAAAATAATGTAGATGATATAATCTCGCTGTTGGAATACGTTGGCAATTTCATCGTCAACGAACAAAAAAAGGGCAATTATAATGTAATAACAAAGCCAGATAAAAGCTTACTCACCGACCTTGACGTTATGTCTGAAAAACTAATAAAAGACGAGCTAATTGGACTATTTGGAAATGTTGGAATTATATCAGAAGAAAACGAAGAACAAGAAAATATAGAAATAGCAAAAAATGATTTTTTTTTCTTGCTTGACCCAATTGATGGAACTGAAAGTTTTCATAACGGCAAAAACTTCACAATAAACCTCGCTTTTTGTGTTAAAAACGAACCAAAAATTGGCTTTATACATAGTCCACTAAAAAAAACAACAATTTTTGGCGACGGAGAAAATGCTTACCGCAAAGTCAAAACAAAAATAATAAAATTACAAAGTTATAGCAAACAGAAAAAAACAAACAAAGAAATAACAAACGAAGATGAAAAAAAAATAAGATTAGGAATTGGTGTTCATAATTTTCAAAACAAAAGACTTGTAAATGAAATAATAAGAATTATGAGCTTAAAAACTTATTCTCTTACAGAAGCAGATTTCAAACCTCGCAGTGCAATGGAAAAAGTTTTTTCAATAATAGATGGAGAAGTTGATGCTTTTTTTACTTCAAGCAAATGCAAAGATTGGGACATTTTGCCGTCTTTGCCAATTTTGCAAGCCATGGACTTATTTTTTTACACAAAAAACCAAAGGGTTTATAATGACGGAAACTTCAATTCCGGTGCCTTTTTCGTTGCCAATAACCAAGAACTGCTGGACGACTTATTGCAAACAATGAGGCAAATTTATAAAAATGGTAATCTCTAAAAAAAATATGTCATCTTACCTAAAAATAGGGACATTTTTAAAAAACTTTTCATCAAAAAAAAATAACTCCCTTATTCTCAAAAAGAAAAATAACAGCAAAATCGCAACAATTCTCATTTTATTCATTACCTCAATCATTGTTATCTTTTTCGTGAAGATAGTTTTTATATTAAATAACCACCAATACGATTTTAAACATTACTCCTACGGAGCAGAAAACAATTTTAAACGCATGAACATATTAGACAGAAATGGCGAAATATTGGTTTCCGATGAAGAAATATATGAACTATATTTGCAACCATATAGAATGAATGATGTTTATAAAAATGTTCAAAAAATTCAAAAAATCTTGCCAAATGTTTCAAAAAATTTACTTGAGAGAATTACAACAAGAAAAGATGAAAGCAAAAAACTTTTTTTAAAAAAAGGTATTACAATACAACAGAAACAAGCACTTTTAGATGAAGAAATTGATGGACTGGTTTTTGAAAATTCTAAAAAAAGATTTTATCAAAATTCTTCAACAAACAGCATTACAGGATATTGCACAAGCTCCGATGAATGTATTTCCGGAATAGAAAAAAGCATGAATTCCTACATCAAAACAAAAAACAACAAACCGCTACAACTCTCCGTAGATTTAAAAATACAAAATATAGTCAGAGATGTAATGAAAAAAAAAATGGAAGAAACAAAATCCGTGGGAGCTGTTGGCATCATTATGAAAATTAAAACTGGAGAGGTAATATCAGCTGTTAGTCTTCCAGATTGTGATTATAACAATTACAATTCTTGTAAAAATGATGAAATATTTAACCGCGTTAGCTTCGGAACTTACGAACTTGGCTCAATTTTCAAATTATTTTCTGCAGCATTGGCATTAAAAGTTGGAATTTCACCATACAAAAAATACGAAAGAAAGGCTTATAAAATAGATGAAAATTATACAATACACGATATAAACGAAAGAGACAAAAAAGGCGGAGCACTTGATTTATTTGAAATGACAAGAATATCTTCAAATGTTTGTTTTGCAAAACTTATGGAAGATATTTCAACAAAAGACCATATATCTTTCTTTAAAGAACTTGGACTTTTATCGCCATTAAATGTTGAAATAGCTGAAATTGCAAAACCAATATATCCGCAGATTTGGAATACCACAAACAGAGCAAGCATTTCTTACGGGTATGCAATGGCGGTCTCTCCATTACAATATGTTTCTGCCTTAGCATCGTTGGTTAAAAATCGCCCAGTAAGAGCAACTTTTATAAAGACGAGCAATATTGAAGAAAATAATATAAAAAATCATTATTTAACTAATGAACAATCTGATATATTTAAAGACATTATGAGACAGGTAATAACAGATGGTGGTGGACGAGGTGCTTATATTGATGAATACGATATTGGAGGAAAAACCGGAACGGCAATACAATTAAAAAACGGAAAATACGACAAACACTCAATGATTTTGTCATTTGTTGCAGTATCTCCAATGGCAGATCCGGAATATGTATTTTTTGCGATGCTTGAAAAACCAAAGGTTGATGCAAGTAATAATTGGCGTTTTACGGCTTCCGGCATTCTTGGGCCAGTTATGAGAGATATAATATCAACTACTGGACCAATGTTAAATTTAAAAAAAATTTAAATAGTCTATGATTCAATAATTTTGGGTACAAAAATCAGACAATTTTTATGAAAATATCGTTTTCTTTTGCAAATTTCAAAACTTCTTCCTTTTGAATTAACAAAACTGAATTTTTTTCTATCGCAATACCAGCATAGTTATTTTTTACCAATGATTTTATCGTTTCAATGCCAATTGACGGTAAGTCAAGCTTTCTGCTCTGCCCTATTTTACTTATTTTAATTAAAATCGGTCTTTTATCACCATCGTAAGCATAACTTCCGCATCTATCAATTAACTTCGCCGTTCCTTCAATGCCTTCTATACCAAGAACTCTACCTTTTTGAATTACTATCGCTTGCCCTACATCATATTTTGACAACGAATTTAAAATCGAAATTCCGTATTCAATATCACCTTCATAACTCTTTGTTTTTTCATTATTTACTTCATCCTTTTCATTTGATAATAATGACGGAAGAATTTCTTGAACCGCAACAACCTCGCAACCTATTGATTTCAAAATATTTTCAGCCAATAAAAGCAGAAAATTATCACCCCTCTGTTTTGAAATAAAAAACCTAACCAAACAAATAATAATCCTCAAATTTAAAACTTTCAAAAATGAAAAAAAGGAAACATTATTTTTGAATTTAATACCACCACAACAAATGACCTTATTCACTTTTTCACTTCTGATACTATTTAAAAACTCGCTTGGATTTTCAAGAAAAACTCGCTTAACAAAATAACCATTTTCCTCAAAAAAATTATAGTTCTTCTCATCCAAAGAAAAAATTTTTAATTCTTCACCTTTCTCAATTATTTCTTTTGCAATAATTCTTGGTAAAAAACCATTTCCAGATATTAAACCAAAGGCACTTTTTGATTCCGTCATTCTTTTTTAGTTACAATGGCAATACACTTTTTATTGTCAAAAGTGCTTTTATGGAAAGCCATATTCCAGAAAGACCAAAAAATGCTACAACAAAACTTACCACAACTAGCAAACCATCTCTGACAATTAAACCGATGCTTAATAAAACCCCAGCGAAAGCCGGAACCATACAAACAAAAGGTATTGGAATCGCCGAGCTTATGGCCATAACAAACAATAAAAGATTGTAGACTTTATCTAATCTTTGCGAAACGAAAATAACAAATCGTCTTTTTGTAATACTTTCCATCTTTATTAAATATGCCTTTGAAACACCATCTATTTTCCTAACAATGTTTTTATTTATCTTAAAATTTGCTATAAAGCTCGGTATCCATATTTGTTTTTTACCACAGACCATTTGTGCGGTAATAAAAATCGCAGGTATAGCCAAGATTATTGAACACCCCGGAGGAATTGGTAAAGGCAAGATCACGAGACAAAATGTTGCAAATGTGGCAATATATGAAGAATCCCTACCTATCAAGTAAAATAACCTCGAAACTGATATACCCCGCTTCCTTGTGCTGTTGTTAATCCTTGAAAATATTGAAGAAAACTCCCAACCTACTCGCATATTTCTAAAAAAATAACACAAAATTTTAACATTTTTATTAAAATTCTCAAATTATTTGCTTTTTTATAAAAAAACAACACAATTGTTGCAAAAGTTTTATGCAAATTCTAAAAAAAGCTTTCCCAGCAAAAATTGTAGTTCTCACGTTTTTATTCTTTACATACTCAACCAATAATGTGAATGCAGTGTCAACATATTACACAGATAACGACTACGAATCCACAAGTATCTATGCGGATATAAGAACAGAAAATATTAACGATAACAAAAAAACTTTAACAATAAGTAGTCAAAAAACAACAAATACAAGCAACAATGAACCAAAGAAAATATACAATACAATAATAGTAAAAGGACCAAGTAATAAGCAAAAAGCAGAAAAAAAAGTTATAAAAGAAGAACCGGCAATAAAAAGTGCTCCTGTTCAGGAAAAACAACCAAAGCAAGAAGCGACTAAAAAGGTGGATGATAAAAAAAATACTTCAACTCAAAAAAACGAAGAAAACAAAATAACAGCAGTTGGGGAATTTTTTAAGACTTTAATCAACAGAGCATCAAATCCTTTTTACCAGAAAAAAAATGATTCTTGGTATGTTTATGCTCTCATAAATTATGGTGTATCTTCGAAAGGCAATTTAGAATTATCAGCACAACAAGATCAACAAGAAACATCAACGGCAAAGACATCTTCAATATCATCAAAAACAGGCTGGGAAGGTAGCGGTTTTGGATTTACCGCTGGTCTTAAAACATATCTTACAAAAACCCACGTTTCCATATTTTTAAGCCCAGAGGTATTCTATTCTAATTTGAATTTAAACCAAAATTCCGTCGTTTATAATTCAAAGCAATGGTCCGATGCTGTTGCAGTTATAAACAAAGATGGAGTAGCGACCTCATACGGTGCTTCTTATATTCTACCTGTTGAAGTTTCAATTAAACCACAATATATATTCGGCGGTAGCGTTAGAATAGGTTTAACATTCTTAAATACAATTTCAGTATTTGGAAAAGCAAGCATAGGTGGCACAAAAAGCTCTTTATCGTTAAAACCAAGATCCGATTTAATAGACTGGGATAGTCATTTTGGAGAAAACGTTTCAGAAAAACTAAAAAACGATACAATCAACAACGTTGTGGCAGATATAACAAATCCATATCTTGAACGATACGATCCGGAAACAGACGCCTTTATCACGACAAACGAGGCAAATCCAACATTTTTAAAAAATGAAGAATATAGCAATAAATTATCTTTAACCTATGGTCTTGGCGTTGGTGCTGAAGTTACCTTGTGGAACCAACATCTTGTAATGAGAGTGGACTACGACCATTATTTCGTTTCAGGTTCTATAAGCACAAAAGGAACAAAATATCCAAGAATGGAAGCACAAACTCAAACGGTTTCCGCTTCAAACACGGGAATAACCAACATTGACAGCGGAACAAAATGGAAGGCAAAAAATAACTTTGGAATGTTTAAATTTAGCGTTGGTGTATCCTTTTAATTGTTAATTTTTACAGAAAAACACGATTGCGATTAAAAAATACTTGAATTTTATAGTATAAATGAACTAATCGCACCGTTGTTTTTATTATGGCAAAATATTTTGTCGATACTTTTCTTTTAAAGAAACAAAGAATTAAAAACATTATTAAGATATCTATTGCGACAATTATCGCTTTTTTTGTTCTCCTTATTTTTTCAAAAATAACGAGTTTATTCATCTTAAATAGTGCGGTAAAAGAGACGATTGAAAAATTTAAATCAACAGAGAACAACCAAATTGAACTAACAATTGAAAAAAGTTTTTTAAAATCAGAACTAAAAATTAAAGATATGCATATTTCTGTCAATACTGGCGAAATAGACATTACAGAGCTTATTATCAAAAAAGAAAGTGGCTTCATTATACCTTCTTTAATCAGCCTTGTCCCAAAGGGAATAACTTCTTCTCCTGCTAACAGCCAAAAAAAATATGATATCGTCAATAAAGGCGGTGAATACAAAATACTTATAAAGCTAAATCGCTTTTTGACGAAAAAACCAACGTTCGGGGGAGTGAAAATTGAAAAACCAACTAATTTTGTATTCTTGGAAAATAATAATAACATAGGCGATTTTAATCTTGAAATATTAGATATTATAGTTTCAGACTTTGGAACATATACCAACTATAAAGGAAATATGGTTTTCCACGATGGAGATTTTATTCCAAGTGTCATTGTTTTAGACAAACCATTTAAATGGGAAGTAAAGTTTTTTGAAACAAAAAAGACACAAAAATCAAAGCTTTATAGCTCAAAAGACGAAGAAGTTGTGAACAATTTAAACATTGAAAAAATGATCTTTGATTTCGACTTCTCAAAAGTTGAAATATCTGGAAAAAGTATCTACGGAAACCAGCTTTATTCAACTGATTTAAAAGCAAATATAACAAACGACGGAAAGTTTATTGACGCAGTCTTTAATATGATAATGCAGTCAAGAGATGGAGACACAAAAACATTTAAACAAATTCATAAAATTTTAAAAAATGAAATCGTTCCGAAACTCAAAAAAAACAGCGATAGCACAAAGGATACATTAGACTTAACATTCAAAAAGCTTGAAAATGACAACGATATTTCAATAAACGGAGTAATAACAATGACGGAGTTGGTCAACAAGCTCGCTGGTGTTTAATAGAAATATGAAAATTTATAAAGCTTTTTTGTTGTTATCAATTTTGATATCTTCCCTTTTCCTGATGGAAGCCAAGGCTGTAAAGATTGTTGCGATTGTTAACAATGATGTAATAACAGATTACGACATTGAAGAATTATCAAAATCACTTTGTAAAATAGATAAGCGTTTTAAATGCGGTTCGCAAGAGGCTCAACAAGTTGCTTTATTTACATATGTTGAAACAATTTTAAAACAAGAACATATAAAATCTATCGGTGTTGATTTAAAACAATTTAATGAAGGATATAAAGACTATAAACAAAAAACATTGTCAGCACTTAAATTTGGCAATAAAATATCGGAACAATTCAATACGTATTTATACAACGAATACATTTGGGAAATTATGATTTCTTCGCAAATAAAACCGGAAGAAATTACCGAAGAAGCATTGCAAGAACAGGCAAAAAATAAAAACATCAAACTTGATGACAAAAACAGAAATGTCTTAATGCACGAGGTAATGCAACAAAAAGCAAACGAACTATCAAAATCAATGATGGCTGATTTAAAAAAATACTACCTTGTTGAGGTTAAAAGATAATTAAAAAGTCATATCCTACTTATAAAGCTTATTATTATACTGGCTTATCGTTTATTTTATTTATCTATTTTGATAAGACCGCTTTAGCACAACTCAACCTTGCAACCGGAACTCTGTAAGGCGAACAGGAAACATAAGAAAGACCATTTTCAAAACAAAATTTTATAGTCTTTTCGTCTCCTCCGTGCTCTCCGCAAATACCCATACTCATTAGCTTATTTATGCTTTTTCCTCTTCTCACGGCCATTTTTAAAAGCTCACCAACACCACTTTTGTCAATAGTTTTAAAAGGATCGTTTTTCAAAATCTCTTTTTTCAAATACAACCCCAGCATTTCATTAACATCATCCCTACTAAAAGCAAAAGTCGTTTGTGTTAAGTCGTTGGTTCCGAAACTAAAAAAGTCAGCATACTCTGCAATTTTATCCGCCGTCAATGATGCTCTTGGTGTTTCAATCATTGTGCCGATTTCAATTTTATTCAAAATCAATTTTGCTTCCTCCTGTTCTTTTTTATTGCTAAAGCTGTCAATAACAACTTGAATTTTTCTCTCGCAAATAGCTCTGACTTCACGCAACTCTTCCGCATCGCAAACAATCGGAATCATAATTTTTGCTTTTACTTTAATACCTTGATTGCTAACACTTAAAAGTGCCTTCGCAACTGCTTCAACCTGTGCTTCATATATCTCTGGGTAAGTAATTGCCAACCTACAACCACGATGTCCCATCATCGGATTTGTTTCCTTCAAAGAATGAACTCGCTCTCGTAAAGCATCTACATCCTTATTCATATACTTGGATAGCTTTTGCAACTCTTCTTCGTTTTTTGGTAAAAACTCGTGCAACGGCGGGTCTAGAAGGCGAACTATAACCTCTTTTCCATTCATTTGGAAAAAAATCCCTTCAAAATCAACACTTTGAAGCTCACAAATTTGCCGTAGATAAGCAATTCTATCGTCTTTTGTATCGCTACAAATCATTGCACGGAAAGGCATTAGCTTTTCTTTGTCAAAAAACATATGCTCCGTTCTACAAAGCCCAATGCCTTTTGCTCCAAAATTCAAAGCAGTCATTGCATCATTCGGTAAATCCGCGTTTGCCATAACATAAAATCCTTTCAAAAGCACTTTATTTTTGCCAAACTTGAACTTTCTAACAGATGCAGAACAAATATCGTCGCACCAACTTAAAAGTTCTTTTACATCACTGCCAATATCATTCTTGGAAAGCTCCAATTTACCGCTAAAAACTCGTCCATTTGTTCCATCGATCGTTATAAAATCACCTTTATGAAATATTTTTCCATTTATAGCAACACTATTATCACTTTCATTAAAAATAATAGCATTAGGACAAATTACGCAAGGTGTTCCAATACTTCGCGAAACAATAGCAGCATGGCTCGTCATTCCTCCGGTAGCTGTAAGCACGGCTTCGGCAACAATCATTCCGGCAATATCTTCTGGGCTTGTATTTTGTCTTACCAATACAACTTTTTTACCTTCTTTTTTAGCCTTTTCTGCGTCATTTGAATTAAAAACAATTTCACCACAACCGGCTCCAATTGAAGCATTCAAGCCACTTGCAATAAGTAACTTCTCATTAATGGCTCTCTTTTCTTCGCTTTCAAGAATACGCGGAAAAAGTGTCTGTTGTATATCTTCCGCTTTTACTCGTTTTATAGCTTCTTCTTTGGAAATTAAACCCTCTCTCACCATATCAACAGCACATTTTACAGATGCAACACCAGTTCTTTTTCCGCTTCTTGTTTGCAACAAATAAAGCTTTCCATCAGAAACTGTAAATTCAATATCTTGCATATCTCTATAATGATTTTCCAGTTTCTGTATAGCATCAAACAATTGAATATATATCTCAGGAAATTGCTTTTTTAACTCATCAATTTTTTTTGGCGTCCTTATCCCTGCAACAACATCCTCACCCTGTGCGTTTTGTAAATACTCGCCGTAAATCTCTTTCTCTCCTGTTGACGGATTACGACTGAAACAAACGCCAGTGCCAGAATTTTCTCCATAATTACCAAATACCATTGATTGAATATTTACGGCAGTGCCACTTATGTTTTTAATTTTATTGAATTCACGGAATTTTATAGCTCTCTCGTTATTCCAAGAACTAAAAACCGCATCAATAGCCATCCATAGTTGTTTTAAAGGATCTTGCGGAAAAGCCTCACCGACTCGTTTTTGATAAATTTGAAAGTATAAATCAATTATCTCTTTCAGTTCCATTTTTTGTAATTTTTTATCATCTTCAATATTATATTTGCTCTTTACTTTCAAAATAGCATCTTCAAATTCTTCAATTTGAATTTTCTTTACAACATTGCCAAACATTTGAATAAACCGCCGATAAGTATCGTAAGCAAACCTTTCGTCGTTTGTCTTTTTTGCTAAACTCTCAACAACTTCATTATTTATTCCAAGGTTCAAAATCGTATCCATCATTCCGGGCATAGAAACGGCCGCACCGGAGCGAACAGAAACAAGCAAAGGATTTTCACCTCTACCGAAACTTTTACCAGTTAGTATTTCCAATTTTTTCAAGTTATTCTCAACTTCACCTTTTAAGCTATTGGGATACTTTTTCCCGTTTTTGTAAAAAAAAGAGCAAACTTCCGTTGAAATTGTAAAACCAGCAGGAACAGGTATTCCCATTCGGCTCATCTCGGCCAATCCAGCACCTTTTCCTCCTAGTATGCCGGACATTCTTGCATTTCCTTCGGTTTTATTTCCTCCAAAGAAATATACAAGTCTCTTTTTTTTCAAAGACAACATACCAGCATACAAGCTGAAATAAAAAAAATAAAAATAAAGTTAAAAAATCAACAATCAAACATTTTACTACTGCTCTCTTTTATACTTGGAAAGAACACAGAAACCACCTTTTCAACTTTATCTGCATCAATATCTTGTAATTTCATCTCGTTTAAAAGCTCAACTATCCATTTATCTCTCGTAAAATTTACAAATTTCATTGTTCTAAAACCACTTTGTTGCTTATCAAGCAAATTTCCTCCTCCTCTTATCTTCAAATCAAATTCCGCTATTTCAAAACCATTGTTATACTTTTTTAAAATTTCCAATCTCTTCTTACCAATTTCACTAACATTTTTACCATATAACAAAAAGCAATAAGATTGTTTCGCTCCCCGCCCAACTCTTCCACGAAGCTGATGAAGTTGAGCTAATCCAAATTTTTCAGCATTTTCAATTACTATTATCGTAGCTTCCGGAACATCAACACCAACTTCAATGACCGTTGTAGAAACCAACAGATTATATTTGCCGTTTTTAAATTCCATCATTGCGTTGTCTTTTCTCTCTTGCGTCATTTTTCCGTGTAAAATCCCTATTTTGTCCTCTCCTATAATACTTTTTAGCTCTGCAAATCTTGTATTCACATCAATATAATCAAGTTTTTCACTTTCTTCCACGAGCGGACAAACCCAATAAATTTTTTCTCCTTTTTCAACTTGCCTTTTTAAGCCAGCGACAAGACTTGAATATTTTTCATCAAAACTTAAAACCTTCGTGTCAATAGGCAATCTATTTGATGGTTTGCTGTTTATTCTTGAAACTTTCACATCACCATAAAGCCCCATAATCATGGTTCTTGGAATTGGCGTCGCCGACATCATTAAAATATCCGCTCTTCCGCATTTACTTATTAAATTCACCCTTTGCTCAACCCCAAAATTATGCTGTTCATCTATCACGAACAAACCAACATTGTAAGGCAATTCAATTTTCGATTGAAAAAGTGTGTGTGTACCAACCAATATATCAACTTGCCCCAATTTCATACGAGTTAAAATATCTTTTCTTGCTTTTTGTTTCGTCTCACCAATTAGCAATTCAACTTGAATACCAGTTCCGAAACAATATTTTTGTAAATTTTCAAAATGTTGTTTTGCCAATATCGCAGTCGGAGCCATAAAAACTGCTTTATATCCGCTTTCAACAGCATTTAATGCCGACAGAACTGCTACAATTGTCTTTCCACTTCCGACATCACCTTGTAATAAACGAAACATTTTTTTACTCTGTTTCTGATCTTCAAAAATTTCTTTTAAACACTTATTTTGTTCTTCTGTCAATGAAAAAGGAAGATTTTTTAAAATCTTTTCCTGCAAATTTCCATTACCACACACAGAAAAGCCATTTTCTTCTTTTCTTCCTTCTCTTGCTTTTGCCAATTCATAATAAAAACTTAACAGCTCCAAAAAAGAAAGTTTTTCACAATATCTTATGTCGGTTATATCACTTACTTTTTGTGGAAAATGTAAAGCCATCAAAGACTCTTTTGCTGTTGGAATATCATTATAAAAACACCTTTTTTTCAAAATCTCATCAAAATTGTCCAAAAAAGAAAAATCATAGTCTCTATTATTAAATATCTTCCTAATTGCTGAAATAATTTGCCCCTGTTTAACCCCTTCGGTCAAACGATAAACAGGCACAACTTTACATATTTCACTATCTTCAATTTCTTCTCCATTTTCTTCAAAAAAACTCAATCTTGTAATTGAAAAACCACTATTAAATTCCTGTATTTCACTTGAAAAACTCGGATGAACCATTTTCATTTTGCCGGATGATGAAAAAGTTATTTTTCCCTTACAAACCAATTCCCTACCTACTACAAAGCTTTTTGTTATATTTGGATAAAAATTGAAAAAAATAACCTCCAACTCCTGCCCGCTCGACATTTTCGTTTTAATAGTAAGAGGAATGTGTCTTTTTTGTAAAACATACGATGGAACATTTGCATTTTTTACTTCACAAATTTTCAATTTTACACAATAAAAACCGCCATCTTTAATTTCACCATATTTCTCAAACCTGCTCCAAAGCTCATAATCAATTGGTGTATTAAAAACCGCATCGATAACCCTATTCCAACCGAGTTTTTTAAATTTTTCAATCATTCCTTCGTAAAAAATTTTAGCTTCCTCAATATTACTAAAAACATCCTTCTTTTGCTTTATGTTTGCCTTTATATTCACTTCTTTTTTTTTATCATTTCTTATCGCCTTCAAAGTTGATTTTACACACTTATAACTTTTCTTTGCTGTTTGCTCACTAACTTTCAAACCCACTGATAAAGACACAAATACGAGAAAAACAAAACATTTTTTAAATCAATCAATTTTTTCCTTGACTTTTATCCCCCTTTACCATGTAATCCGAAACGGGTTTTTTCTTTTTTTTATGAAAAATTTATCAACTTTATCACTTTCTGCAATGA
>DGUL01000001.1:122236-192414 GCA_002394665.1 Rickettsiales bacterium UBA4311 | reverse complement strand
TTATTTTCATTGTTTCCTGTGCCGTAGCCTGTGTTGTTGTTTGGTGGTAGAAGAGGAGGAGGGTTGTCTTCTGGTTGGCTCTCGGAATCTTCAGATTGCTCTTCATTTGGAAACTTTGTTTCTATGGTTTTTATTCTGTTTTTCGTATCATCATCTACACCATCTTGATTGTAGTTTGTTAGATATTCATCAGCAAAATCTTTATTGTCTTTCAAATTTTCTGATACAATAAGCCAGTCGAGATAAAAATCATCAACGATTTTTTTAACCTTTTCATTTTCGTGTTCTGGTCTGTTTTTCAGACCTATTACATTGTAGCTAAATTTTGCAAACGTGCTTGGATCGGCCATTTTCAATAATTCATCTTTGACCTCGTTTTTTTCGGTGTTACCATCAAATGTTTTAGTACCGCATCGTTTCAAAAGATAGTTTTCTACTGCCGAGATATCAATAGTCAAAGTTACATTAGGGGGTGATGCGGACACTTGGCTGTGAGATGATGTTTTGAATGATTTGTATTGCAAGAATGCAAATGATGGTCTTTTATATTCCGATATATTGGTATAACTTGGATCATAGATTATGTTTATTAAAATTGGGTCGTATCCTTTGCGAAAGTTTGTTTTTGCGTGGCGGAAAAAGTAGTTGCCCATAGCCGGACTGGTTGCATTTATTGTAAAAGTGTTAATTTTTTGATTAAGATTTTGAAGGATGTCTTTATCATCAATTTCGTTTAATTCTGCAAGTAGTGCGATTGTCATATACGCATCTTCTGTGCTGTCATCTATTGTTAGATCGATTTTTTGATTTAAACGTTTAAGTATATTGTATAAATCTGGGGTATATTTTCCAATTACGCTGTTCGTAGACGAGCCGTCGCTGAAGACGTACATACTTGGCACAATAATGACATCATAATCTTCGTTTTTAACAAGGTCTAATTCGATTTCTGTTTCGTCTTCTTTGACCCAATTGTAGGATATTAACACTTTTGGTGTTTTTCCTTTGTCTATTTTTGCTTTTAGTTTTTCGTTTATTTTATCGATTACTTCGCTATTCGGTGGCAAGTTTTTTGCTTGATTTGCCTTAATTTGCCAGCCTATCAGGCTATTGTCTATGCCTGTAAAATCGCCATTGTTTACAACCAAAATGCCCGGTTTTCGTATTTTTGTCCATTCATCATCTTCTTTAAAAATTTTTGTTGCATCCGGCATATGCATTGTATTATAATGTTTTTTTTTTTTTGTATTTTTTTTTTGAATTATAAAAAATTCATTCTTCTTTTTCGTTATGTCGTTGTTTTCGGTTGAAGAACAAATTGAAAAAGAGGAAAAAAAACAGGAAAAGGGTGAAAAGAAAACCATAAAAAAAACAGCAACGAAGGAGAAGAAAGTAAAAATTCTTGAACCTGAGGAGACAGATGAGGTCTTGCGATATGAATTGAAAAAAATTGCTTCGTTTGAGGATGTTGGCAGGAGTTTGATTGAACAATTTAAAAATAACAAATTGCATCACGCAATAATGTTGAGTGGAGGTTGCGGAATCGGGAAGACAACTTTTGCTTATTCAATTATTGCAGAGTTTTTTAAGTGTATGTGCGAGAGCTTTCCGGAGGAAAAAAGGGAAAGTTTAAAAAAAATGCATCTTGAGCTTTTGCAAAAGAATAATCATCCTGATGTGTTTTTTTTGACAAAAAAGGATAAAGAAAATGAGATAAAAGTTGAGCAGGTTAGGGAGTTAATTGGCAGGATTTCTTTTAAACCAATGTATCGGGATAAGTTTGTAATTATAGACGATATAAATTCAATCAATACGAACGGAGTTAATGCATTATTAAAAACTTTGGAAGAGCCACCAGATAATACTTATTTTTTTTTGATAAATCACAAATCAACAAAGTTGCTTGATACGATATATTCAAGATGCCACGAGATAACACTGCGGTTGTCTTTTGATGAGTGTAAAGGTATTTTAAAGGATTTTGGTTTTAACGATGATGATGCGGATTTTTATTCAAAAATATCTGGCAGTTCTGTCGGTTTTGCTTTTATTTTGAAAGACTTTAATGCTAAGAAACTTTTTAATGAAGTAATGAGTGCAACAATACCTCAAAAATTGAATATGTTTTACGAGGTTATTGAAGCGAGTTGTAAAAGCCTACAAAGGACGATAAAATTGTTATTACTGGAAAGGTTGATGATTTTTTTTATAGGTCTTGATATTTCTCAACAGAAAGAGAACGAAGGAGAATGCGGAAGAATTGTCTTGTCAAATAATGCGGTAATGAGGCAATTCTTGGATATAAAACGATTTGAGTTGCCAGTGGTTTTTGTGTAGAGATAAATTATTGTTTTTGTTCTTATTATTTTCGTTCTTGTTCTTGTTTTTTTTGTTTTTCATTATTTTTATTCTTGTTGTTTGGCCTATCTTGACATTCCTCCGCCTTGCCCGACATCCAGACCTTGAGATTTTCTCTCTGCTATAACCATTGCTTGGAAATAGCCTAAATCATTTACGAGGTTCATATCAATATTTTGATGTTTCTGCAACCATTGTTTCATAACTCTTGCTGTCCATTTGCCGATCGGTTGAACTACGCCAACTATTTTGCCTTTTTGACTTTGCCTTGAGCGTCCGCTTACAAATTCATTTTCCATATTTTGCAATCTTTCTGCTTCTCTTATTTGTTCTCGTTTTTTATCTTTTTTTTGTGATTGTTCGTCTTCTTGGTTTGAAGCAGGTGCGGAAGAAAAATACTCATCATCTTCTTCGTCTTCGTATATTGCTTTCAGCACTCTTGCCATCAATCTTTTAAAAACGATGTAGTCTATAATTTTTATTATAAGGCGAAATAGTCCATAGAGTATTAAAGCACTTAAAAAGACAGCAATGGCGTTCCCGATTGGCGTTGAAATTAGGTAGTCAAATAGTAATACAATGGTGCTTTCCACGGGGGAAATTTTATTATTTTTTGAATTATTAGCAATATGAGTTGTTGAAAAAAAGTGGTAATATGTTATTATTTAGCGACTTAACGGATGTCGGAAGGTTTGCAAGAAAAAGCGATGTTAGATCAAACGGATATTGACGAAGAGGCAAAAAAGATATTTCTTGACGACTTAAGACAGGACGAATTGATTGAAGAGAAAAAAAGAAAACTCGTGGAAGATGAACAAAAACTCCAAGAACAAGAACAGCGAGATTGGGATCAATTAGTTGCAAAAATAAGCACAGAAGAAAAAAAAGCAAAGGAAGAATATGATAAGAAACTGGATGAAATAAGAGAAATCTACAACACACCACCAACGGCAGGAGAATACAGAAAAAGCGAACAAGAGATTATAAAATCAGTTATGGAGAAAAGAATAGCCAGAGAACCACTAACTGTTTGGCAAGGTATATCCCTTTTTTTCAAAACCTTGTTTAAGCCATACAAATATGAGCAAAAACTAATGAGAAGATATCAAGAACAAAATTATCAAAAGAATTATCACGAGCCAATTAAAGTTCCGGAAGCGATAGTTATGAACCGTTGTATGGTTTCTAAAAAAAAGAAGGCTACCGAGCAGATAAACAAACTGGATGCGACGTTTGATAAATTTCGTAAAAATGCTGTGAAAAATGTAAAAAAAATGAGAGACAAAATCCTAACGAATAGGAAAAACAGAGATGAAGCAAATAGTTATAAAATTATGCAATATGACGGAGAATATACGCAAAAGCGATTAACAACAAATGAGAAAATGCATAATTATATTGATAAAAAACTTGACACAACACTAAAACCATTGGACGGACTATTGAATTTGAACTCTATACAGAAACCCGAATATGATTTGGATTTTGGCTTGAGTTAGTTTTTGTCGGTTTTTGTAATATTATCGTTTTTTTTGGTTTCTGCCGTTTGTATAAAACTGTTGAATATAATTTTTTAATCGCTGGTTTACAATGCAATGATATCAAAGATTAAAACCATATGTTTTACAGGTATTGATGTAAAAGAGGTTGATGTTGAGGTTCATTTTGCAAAGGGTCAACCTGGTATTACAATAGTTGGGCTTGGAGATAAAGCCGTAAGAGAGAGCATAGAGAGGGTGAGGGCGTCGTTGTTTTCTATTGGCTTGATTTTACCGCCACAAAGGATAACAATAAACCTCGCACCTGCGGATATTTTAAAAGAAGGAACACATTACGATTTGCCGATTATGTTGGGTATTTTAACAAACATTGGCGTTATTAAGCAGGAAAGTGTGGCAAGTTTTATTGTTGTTGGAGAACTTGGGCTTGATGGCAGTATCAGAGGAGTCAATGGGGTCTTGCCAGCATCGTTGTATGCGAGCACGAAAAAAATTGGTTTAATTTGTCCGTTTGAGAATGGTAAAGAAGGAGCTTGGGGCGGAGAGGAGATGAACATTGTCGCAGTTGAAGACTTAAAACAACTTATCAAGTATTTAAAGGGTGAGATAAAAATTGAGAGGCCACAAATCACAAAAGATGATTTTGTTGCAAATAGTTATAAAGATATGGCAGATGTCATAGGACAAGAGCGAGCCAAGTATGCCATTGAAATAGCAGCGGCAGGTGGGCATAATGTTTTGCTAATTGGATCGCCCGGCACTGGTAAAACAATGATATCTTCAAGAATTACAACGATACTTCCACCTCTGACTACTGAAGAAATGATTGAAGTAAGTATGATACATTCTGTTGCTGGGTTGATAAAAAACGGGGTTCTTACATCAATAAGACCTTTTAGGGCGCCACATAACACGGCTTCGCAAATTGCAGTAATTGGAGGGGGCTCAAATGCAAAACCAGGGGAGATTACTTTGGCACACAATGGGGTATTGTTTTTGGATGAATTGCCGGAGTTTAGAAGAGAAACACTTGAAGCTTTAAGGCAACCTTTGGAAACCGGCGAGGTGGCTATTGCAAGGACAAGAGTAAAAGTTGTTTATCCGGCAAGGTTTCAGTTAATCGCCGCAATGAACCCTTGTAAGTGTGGTTTTTTTGGAAGTAAAACGAGGCCTTGTACCTGTTCGCAAAAGTCGGCTTTGCAGTATCAAGGTAGAATTTCAGGACCTTTGCTTGATAGGATTGACATGCACGTGAGAATGGATGACGTTAATCATAAAGTTAGCAATATCGGAGGTGATAAACAAGCAGAGAAAAGCGAAGAGATTAAAAAAAGAGTGGTTTATGCTCGTCAAGTACAAGCTGAAAGGTATAAAAGTGAAAAGTTTAGATTAAATAGTCATTGCCCTGATGGAAATTTGTTAAATAAATATTGTATGCCAAAAGATAAAAAAGCTTTGCAAGCATTGGAAGGGATTGAAACGAAAATGCATATTTCAATGCGTGGGATTGGAAAAATTGTTCGCGTTGCAAGAACCATCGCCGACCTTGAAAGATCGAGCGAGGTTCGTGAGGAGGATATTCTGAGAGCTTCTATTTTCAGAAGCAAGTTGGCGTGAGTTATTAGTAGAAAGGGTTGTTGTTCGTATTGTTGTGGTGCATAACCACTGTTGTACTATTTAGTTTATTCTTAGTATCGTTTATTTTTTTTTGTTCATGATTATAATCAATATCGCTCTGTTTGAAAAAATCGTTAATATCGTTGTTTTGATTGTTTAATGGTGATATATTAATGAAGTTTAATAGTTTGCTGTTGTCATTTTTCTGAAGAAGGTCAGTATTGAAGGTTCGTTTTGATTGGAGTTGTGATCCGCCTTTTGGTTGTTTATTAATATTTTTGTTGTACTTATTTTGTTGTTTTCTAAACAGGACTTTATCTTGTAGTTCATTAAAAATGTCTTCGTTATTGAGTATGTTATTTATGTTATTTATGTTATTGTTTATGCTATTTTTTTGTTTTGGTTGTTTCATGAGCACGATACTTTGTTTATTATCGAATATATTTGTGCGGTTAAAACTGTTTTTGCGTTCTATATTGTTTTTCCCATTGTTTCTAGAGAAGATACTATTGTTTTGTTGGTAAGCCTTGTATGGTTCTTCGCCTAAGTCAGTGTTGTTGCTTGTATTGGATATGTTATTTATGTTATTTTCTTCTGTTGGTCGTTTATTAATATTTTTGTTGTAGTTACTTTGTTGTTTTCCAAACAGGGCTTTATCTTGTGGTTTACTAAATATGCCTTTGTTACCGAATATGTCATTTATGTTATTATTTTCTTCTTTTAGTTGTGTATTTGATAGTATACCTGACTTGAACCCCCTGAAGTCGGGATTGTTGTTTAATTTTTGTTCATTGAGAAATTTGTTAAATGATTCATTACTATTATTTAACTCCATGGAGAGGTTGTTGGAATTGTCGTTTGATTTTTGTCGATTGTTAATACTGTCAAATGATTCATTATTGGACTTGGAGTAGGGGTCGTTTTTTTGATTGTTATTAATGTTAAAATTAAAGTGATTATTGTTTTTTTTGTGCTTTAAGTTAAAGCTGAAAAGGTTTTCGTTGCTTATGTTAACTTGTTTTTGATTGAGGTCATTATTAATCTTGGGCATATAATTGTAATTACTGTACTTTTCATTATAGATTGATACTTCTGATACTTGTTGTGGTTGACAATTATTTTTTATAATATCGTTTTGTCTTTTTTTAGCCGGAATATATATATCATTATGAATATTTTGTAATATTGCCTTGTCGTTAAATTTTTTGCTACTACTTTTTACTGTGTAATTCCCAAGTTGTTGAAATTCAAGTTCTGGTTTGTTTTTTTTTTGAATAAAAAGCGTGTCCATCTTCTGAATGTTGTTTTCTGATTTTTTTGGTTTTTTTTGTGCTTTAATAGTAAGATAGTCTAGATGTTCAATTGAGTTTGGTTCTTTGTTTGCTCTGTTTATATATAATGGGTCCATCTGTTGTATTTTGCGTCCATCATTAAAGTTCATTTGTATTTTGTTCATTTGTAATTTGAGATTGTTGTTTGCTGATATGAGATCTTCGATTTCTCTCTCGTGTTCTTTCAGTTTTGTTATTAATTTAAGGTTACGATTCCGTAGTTCAAGCATGTCTTCTTCTTGTTTCCGTTTTAAAAGCATTTGTTTATTTCTCTCTTCCTCTTCTTGCATTTCTTTACGACGTTGTTGTTCTTTCTTTTCCTTCTCTTCTTTAATTCTTCGCAACCTCTTTTCTTCTTCATGTCGCTTTCGTTGCTCTGATTCAATCATTTGTCGCTCTTGTAATTTGTTTTGCTTCAAGAATAGTTGTTTCAAGAACATTTCTTCTAGGCCACAATTCTTATTGTCGAGTTTTTTATTTTGTTTAGTAATTCCTAATTTAAAGTTTTTGTCTAGTGTTATTTTAAACTCTTCATTTGTTTGTTGGATAGAACGGCTATTTTTGTTCTTGTCTTTATCAAGATAAATACTGACTTCTATTCGAGAATCGTTACTGCCTTCGTTGTGTCGTGTTGCTTTAAAGCTAACACGTTGTGTTCCGACAATAATGCTTACGTTATTAAACAATCGCTCCATTGCAGCAAACTCGTCGTCAGAAGCGTTTTTTAAGTGTTTGTCTATGTTTTTTAATTTTTCTCTAAAAGTAGCAAAGTTATTTCCTATTATCTGCCAATTTAAGTTTAAAGTTCGCAGGTTACGGTTTTTTGGAGCTTCGTTGATTTGTGCGTTTATGTCGTCTTTCTTTGCTTTTACTGATTCCTCGGTAATTTTTTTGTCATTTGATATTTGTTCAAACAAACCGATGTAATCTGTTTCATTGTTTGGTTCCTTGTTTACGGTATCTTGAATACTGTTGCTGTTTTCGTCTCTATATTTCAACATGGCGTTTACGGCATTGAGCATTACATCCGTTAGAGTTATTTGTGGCTGTTGCTTGAAACCAGTGTTCAGTTTTGAGTTTTTGTTTAAAATGTTTTCTTTGAAGAAGTGCGTGTGATCATTTACGCGATTAATATCAATATTATTAGCAGAATAATTGAGATCATCATTACCGTTAAGAATGTGTTGACTTGAGTTGAGATTTATGTGTTTATAACTGTTGATACTTTTATTTATGTTGTTTTCTTCGTTGGGGAGCTGTATGACATTATTAATATTGTTGAACAAGCCGGTGATATTGCTGTTTTGTTGCATATTGCCAATGTTATTGATGTTTTGGTTGATGTTGTTGTTTTCGTTGATTTCGTTGTTGGAGATGAACTCAAAATGTTTTTTGTTTTCTTTGTTTAAATTGCTATGAATATCATTCTCGCTAGTTTGAAATAATTTTAGAACTGCCAGGTCGTTTTGTCCACTACCTTTTCTGGCAAATATGTTAACATTGTTATTGTTTTCTGAATTGTTGAAGATATCGCCGATATTGGTCATGTTATTATCGACGTTCTGTTCTTTGTTTTCTTGGAATTGTCTTTCTCCGTTTCCTTGGTTATCGGCATTAAGGTCTTGCTCGTTTATATTGGGTATAACCAAATCATTTGAATTGTTCATAATGTTATTTTGATTATTTTGTTGATTGTTTTGTATTTCCATAAAAAAACACCTCATTCTACTTTTTTTTTTTATCTTTGCAAATTTGATTTTAAAATTTTTTAATTTTTCTCGTTTCTGCTTATGGAGAGGCTTATAAAAACACTATTGATTGCAAATCGCGGGGAGATTGCTTGTAGGATAATTAGAACGGCAAAGCGATTGGGAATAAAAACAATAGCTATTTATAGTGATTTGGATAAAAATGCTGTTTTTGCAAATTATGCGGATGAAAAAGTTGCTCTTGGCGGGGTTTTTGTTGCTGATACTTACAATAATGCGGAGAAAATAATTAAAATTGCAAAGGATTATAAAGTTGATGCAATACATCCGGGTTATGGGTTTTTGTCTGAAAATATTGAATTTAGAAAACTGCTTGAAAAGGAAGGCATTGGTTTTGTAGGCCCTTCTGCTTTTTCAATGGAGGCAATGGGAGATAAACTAAAAGCAAAATTGATGGCTGGCGAGGCAAACGTTCCAATGGTGCCGGGGTGTAAGGAGTTGATAAATTCCGTAGAGCAAGCGAAAGCGGAAGCAAAAAAAATTGGCTATCCTGTGATGTTTAAGGCGGTTGCAGGCGGTGGTGGAAAAGGTATTCGTATTGTGCGACAGGAAGAAGATATAAAAGAACAATTTGAAACGGCAAAATATGAGGCAAAAACTATTTATAAAAATGATGACTTGCTGTTGGAGAAATATGTTGAAAATCCAAGACATATTGAAATACAGATAGCAAGTGATAAACACGGCAATGTTGTGTGTTTAGGCGAAAGAGAGTGCAGTATTCAAAGATTTAATCAAAAGGTTATAGAAGAATGCCCAAGTTCTTTTGTAGATGAAAAAACAAGACAAAAGATGTATGAGTGTGCCGTTAGATTGGTAAAGCAGTGTAAGTATTATTCCGTTGGGACGCTGGAATTCATAATGGATAAAGACAAGAATTTTTATTTTTTGGAGATGAATACAAGATTACAGGTGGAGCATCCAGTGACTGAATTTGTTGTTGGATTAGACCTTGTGGAAGTGATGATAAATATAGAAAACGGGGAAAAGTTGCCATTTACACAAAAGGATATCGTATTAAAGGGACACGCATTTGAATGTCGTGTATGTGCTGAAAATCCAGCAAAAGGTTTTATTCCTTCAAGTGGAAAATTGTTGCATTATGTTGAACCTATTGTGAATGAAAATGTTAGAATTGAAAGTGGTTTTCAACTTGGAGATGAAATATCGCCTTATTATGATAGTATGATTGCAAAGGTTATAACATATGGGGCAACGAGAAATGAAGCCATTGAAACAATGAAACGTGCATTAGGACAATATGAAATCGGCGGAGTTGATACAAACATTGCACTGCTGGAAAGTATTTTTAGACAAGAAAAGTTTATTCTTGGGGACATATCAACGGCATTTATTAAACAAACTTATCCAAATGGGTTTAATTCCGTTCCGTTGACGGACAACTCAAAAAAGGCTTTTGTATTGGCTTCTGCTATTCTATATGTTCAAGAGACAAGGTTTAATTTTGGCATTCATAAAACTTTTGCAATTCCAAGAAATACAGACTTTTCATTGTTGCGTGTAAGCATAGACAAAGAGAGTTTCTTGATAACTATTGATAGTTTTGATGACGAGTTTATTGAAATTGAGTATAATGGCGAAAAAATGTCTGCGAAGTTTCAATATGTTCGTGGTGAAGTTGCAATTCGTGGAGTTATAAATGGAAATATTGATTTTGTCGTGCGTCTTAAACGAGATGGAGTAGGGCATATTATGCAATGTGCTGGACTTACGGCAAGAGTTTGTGCTTATAAACCGGAGCATTTTGATTTGTTGAAATATCTTCCAGAAAAACAGGATAATAATAAACCTCAATTTTTGGTCTCTACAATCACTGGAAAAATTACAAAACTAAAAGTTGAAGAAGGGCAAGAAGTAGAGCAGGGGCAACATATATTGTCAATAGAAGCAATGAAAATGGATAATACCATATTGGCGGACAACAAGGCGAAAATTGTAAAAGTTTTTCATCAAGTTGGAGATAACGTCAATACAGGAGAGAAGCTTGTTGAATTTAGCTATTAGTTTGGTGGTTGGTTTTTTTATTTGACAAATAGATAATTGTTATTGATTTACTTTTGGTTATTTTATGGACTTTCTTCAAAAAATTGCATTGGCTTTATTTGGTATATTTGTTTTTTGGATGGTTTTTGTCGTTTGCTGTATAATGTGGCACGGATTTGGTTATGTCGGTTCTTTTGGAGGATTTAAACTTGATGCTGGTATTTTGTCGATGATGATGGTTTCGGGAATAGTGATGCTTGGTGCAGGAGTTTTTCTTTTAAAGAAATAATTTCTTTCGCTGTCTTTTGTTTTTCCATTCTTGAAAATTACAAATAGAGATTACTTACTTTGTTGATATGACGATTGAGAAAAAAATGCCAACAATGGGGAGTTCTGTAAAGAAAGAAATCAATGATGGAAAAGTGACTAATAGTGTTGCGAAGGAAGGAGAGAAGAATGCAGGAGTTAAAGAAGAGAAAGGTGAAGAAAAGAAAAATGTAAAAGCCGGCGGAGATAGTGATTTACAGCAGAAAATTGAGGAATTAGAAAATAAAAATGCGGAGCTTGAAAGAAAGTTGATGTATATTGCAAGTGAGTACGAGAATTCAAAAAGAAGAAACGCAAAAGACTTGGAAGATACGAGAAAGTTTACAATTAGTAAGTTTGCCGAGGATGTTGTAAGTATTTTCGATGTTTTACAGAAAGCCGTTGAAACGGTTGATATGAAAAATACGGATAAAACTCTTTTTGAAGGTGTAAAAATGACAATAAGCGAATTTGAAAGAGTTTTTGAAAAAATGCAGATTACAAAAATAGAACCAGAAGTTGGAAGTGTTTTTGATCACGGAAAACAAGAAGCGATTTCACGAGTAGCAAGCGAGCTTGAAGTTGGGGCAATTGTTAATGTTATACGTTGTGGATACGAGCTTTATGGTCGTCTTTTGCGTCCTGCGATGGTTGTTGTAAGCGGTGGAAAGTAAAAAAGTTCGTAATTTGGAGCTCTCAACCATTAGGATCGTGAATGATTGGAATTTTTGACGTTAAAAAATGGTAGGTTCTTTTTGATTAATGTGTTTTTAGTTTTTAATTTTAAAGTTTTTAGTATTTTGACAATTTTGTTTTTTTGCTTTTTCTATCCTTTTCGGTTGTCTTGATTGCAGTGAGTTTTATTATTGCAAATTATTTTAATGTTTTTACACGTCCAGTGTGGTTTGTTTAAAGTTGTTTTTTACATATTTATTTTTTTTCGTCAGCATTTTTACACTAAAATCACACGGGGAGGAGTTTGACGAAAGCTTGATTGGAAATAGAGAATTAAAAAAAGATACGGAAGTTAATCAAAGTATTAGCGAAGAAGAGGTTGTCAACAAAAGTTATAATGTTGATATTGTAAGCGACGGCAACGGAGAGACAGAAAACGAAAACCGCAAAAGTGCTGGAGATGTTCAACAGATTGATGTTGACGCCACGGCGAAGGAGGTTTTTAAAGATAGAATAGAGAAAGCAAAACAAGTTTCGGATATTAAGGTTATAAACAAGGTTAAATATGGAAGCGATCTTGTTGACGAGATTGACGAAGGTCACGAAGACGAAAAAAAGAACATCGTTGTCAACAGGAAAGTAATGAAGAAAAACGGACCTGTGAATTTTAAAATTGACGTGAAGGATTCTGCGGATACAAAAGCTGGTTTGGCAATGCAGAGTATTAGAAATGGATACAATAGTTATAACGTCGGTGATTACGAGCTTGCTGTGTATTTTTACAAAGAGGCATTGAAAGAAAATCCTGAAAGCGTTGAGGCCCAATTTGGTCTTGGTGTAAGCTATCAGAAGTTAATGCAATTTGATCAGGCGATAGAATGTTATTTGAAATTGTTAAACAATAATTTCTCTCGTAAAAAGGTTGTCAGTAATTTGCTTTTGGCACTTTCGCACAAGTCTTATAAGGATGCTTTGGATATTCTTTTGACGATTGATGAGAAAGTTTTGGGTTATGACGATATTTTATCACAAATTGGTGTTCTTTATATGCGTCTTGGTGATAATGTTAAAGCAATCTCTGCATTTACAAAGGCTTTTGAAATTGCTCCAACTAATGCAATAGTTTGTTATAATCTTGGTGTTCTGTATGACAAAGAAGAAAATCTTGATTATGCAAAATATTTCTGGGATCAGGCATTTAAAAATGACATTTCAGAAGTTTTGTCATCAGAAGATTTAAAGAAATTGAACAAAAGACTCAAAGAAGTGAGCGAGGCAATTTTGGCAGAGACGGAGAAGAAAAAGAAGTAAGAAAAGATGGACAAGTTTTTTTTGTGTAGTGGTCTTTTTACTTTTTTCTGTTTTTTGTTAGCAAGTGATGAAATATTGACTTTTTTTTCGTGTTGATTTGGCTTATTTAGCCCTTGTAAATTTGTTTTATATTTTATTTTTTGTAGAATAATTTCGGTTTTTAGTGTCTGCAAGCAGTTCACAAAATAATTTAAGTAATACTCACAACGGCAATGCTGTGCAAAACAAGCAATCGGTGGTTGTGCCCTTAATATCAAGATATAATCAACAAATAGAAGACATGTATAGTTCGCTTGTTGTAAATCCTCTTGAAAATATGAAAAGTTCTGAGAAACAAGGGCAATTTGATTTTGTTATTTTCGGTAGTGAAAAGCAAGATGATTTAGAGACTTTTAAAAAAATCAATATAAGCGATATTAAAAAGAAAGATCCGGAGATTGCTAATAAAATTTTGCAGTTCGCAAGAGAAAGTCAGCAACAACGCAAAGGCACTGATTATGAGTTTTTAATAAAGGAAGATGAGAAAGGGAATATAGAAATTCCCTATATTGCTGTTATCGATATTGTTGAGAGAGCTGTTGAAGAATTGCCAAAACAAGAGGCTGTGTCGTTTTTGAAAAATGTAAAAGATAGTTTAAATAAAAAAAAAGCAGAAGAGCAAAGTGAGTCTAAGAGGCGTGGATGGATTAGTTTTGGTATCGGATTATTAACATCGGCAATGACGCTTACTGGGTTGGTGTTGCCTAACGTTATTAGCAGTATGTCTGAAACTCTTGCAAAAAGCTTGAAGATTGTCGGTTTCGTTGGATTGGGCTTGACCGTCGTTTTGGTTGTAGCTGGTGTCATAGCGAAATTTGCGAAAGCAATGAAGAAGAATAATATTGATGTTCAAAGAGATACTATTGACGAACTATTGGGAAAAGCGAAAACCAAGAGCAATGAAATCAGACTGAAACATAATCAAGAACTGACAAATGCAACAACGAATATAGCTAAGACAACTGCGACGAAAGCTGTTGGCGGTGCTTTGATGAATTTACAGGAAGCACAAAGAGCAAAACAGGAACAAGAGCATCCAGTTCTGGCGAACACAACGGGAACAAATTCACGAGGTGCGATAATAACAAAAGTTGTTCCTCCGGATACAGGACAGAGCATTTTGCAGAGTATTACCACTAATAATTTTAATCACATGAACCAAAACCCTTCTTATGTAGGAAATTTTAACAATTTGAATAATAAGAATGTAAGGCAATCTACCACACTAAATGTTAATAATGTTATGGCATATGGTCGTGGTAACGATAGACAAATCGGCAATAATAATTATATTAATGATAATTCAAAACAAATGGAGGAAGAAGCCAAATATCAAATGTTAATGAACAAGGTCAATAGAGATTCGGCGAATATTAGTAGCATGGCGTTTGGAGAAGATAAACAAGATAAGAACAAAGCCAATGAAGCAAACAGCAAGCCAAAAGGAGGTAATGGCGATATCACGGAAGACGATATCGGAAGCGAAGATACCAACTATCAAACCGAGAACAGTGAAGAAGAGAACGAGAAAGGCGATGACAACGAACAAATAAACGATAATTTGAGCGGTATAGCTAAATTGAAGAATGACATACGTGTAAAGGAAGAAAGTGAAGCCAAAATGCAGAAAAATTTGGCAATGCAAAATATTAACCAGTTTCAAAACACTGGGCTTGCCGTTGGCAATAAGTATGGTTTGCAACAGAAACGAATTGGTAAAGTTGTTAATAGCAATTTAATAAATGCAAATGCACCGCAACAAAATGAAATCATTGACAATTAGCAATATAGCAAATCGACGTAGTCAAAATTACTATTTCTGTCTTTCTTTTTTACCGTGTTTAATTTTGACAAAAATAAAAGAAAAAAAAACGCGATCAAGAACAAAATACCAAACAGCGTTGAGTATTGGCCCCACAATGCTCGAAGCAAACGCTCTATGCCACTCGGCTCCACCGATAAAGTGCGTACAACAGGTATCAATTAAATAATGACCGCAAGTAAAGACAACCGTTCTAGCAAGCGACGATAAAGCAGAATGACAAAAACAATTATGTAAAATTTTTTTCATAAGAAATAAACTATGTATTTTTTAATCTCTTCTACCATTTACACTCGCAAAAAGTTGCAATAAGTGCACAAATATAGCAATGAAATCAATGTATAATTGTAAAGCACCAAAAATGCCAACTCTTGTTGCAAGATTTTGGTCGTGGCATACTGCGTAATACATTCTTTTTAAGTTTTGAGTATCAAATGCAACAAGCAACGAGAAAACCACGACGCTGACACAAGAAATCCCGAAAGATAAACCAGAACTATGTGTAAATATATTGACAATGGACGCAACTAACAGCCCCCAGACAATCATAATCAAAATGTGTCCGTAGCCAGATAGATCTTTTTTTGTTGAGTAGCCATAAATACTCATTCCGCCGAACATTGATGCGGTTATCAAAAATGTTTTTGTTATATCAACTCCGCTAAAAATAAGGAACAAACTTGAAAATGACATTCCAATCAAAACTGCATAAGTAAAATACAATGCTTTAATTGTGCCAATTTTTGCCGTTGTCAATTTCACAGACATAACTATTGAGACAATGAGCGGAGAAAAAGCAATTACCCAACCAAGAGGTCCTCTCATTAAAGCCAAAGCAAGACCACTTTTTGCAAAAAACATTGCAACCAAAGCACTCACTCCAAGAGCGACGGTCATATAGTTGTAAACACCCAACATATAACGGCGTAGTCCTTCATTATAGGATACTTCTTTTGCCCTTGTTATTACACCACTAAAACCAACCATAACAACTTACAAGTGGATATAACTTATTTTTATAATTTTCAAGTGGCAGTTATACCTAATTATTAGGTTTTGCTTTTATACAATTTTTGCGTTATCGTTTTCTTATTATGTTATGCCACTAAAAACTTGCTTGATATTTATTTTTTTGCTTTTCCTTTCCTCTTGGTTTGGGTCCTTAGCTCAGCGGTTAGAGCAGTTCGCTCATAACGAATTGGTCGTCGGTTCAAATCCAACAGGACCCACCACTTGTAAGAAAATTGACTTTTATAAGTCGTTTTTTTGTAAGTAAAAAAGTTGATGGTTCCATCGTCTAGCGGTTAGGACATCAGGTTTTCATCCTGACAACAGGGGTTCGATTCCCCTTGGAATCACCAGTTTTGGTTGTTATTGTTGTTGCATATGGTTAAGTATTTATTTTTTCTCGTTGTTCTGCTAAGCAATGTTGCCTGTCAGCATTATACTATTAAGTCAAAATCTGTTGGTGATCTTAATAAATTGAAAAGTGCTAAGTATAAGGTTGTTTCTGTTTCTGAGGCTGAAAGCGATCCTTTTATTCTTGAGAGAGAACAGAATGTTACTTTTTCAGAGGTGAACGAAGCAAGAAAAGCGGATTTTAAAAAAGCTTTCTCAAAAGAGAAGGAAGAGGTTTTTGGTAATAGCAATGACAACAGTGAGGAGATTTTCGTTAATGCAAAGATAAACAGAAGAGTTCTATGCAAATTTGGATTGAGCGGGTCCGTTGGAGCAGGCTCAAGTGGTTTAAGTGCCGGCTACAAACAGATGGGGAATGTTGTACTAAATCTCGTTGGATTATCTCAAACAAAACAGGAGGTTTTTAATGTGAATATTGAATACGATATGAACAGCAGCACTACTAGTATTGTAAAGAGTTGGGCTTGTGATTCCTTTGATAAAGTTACGAAAGTGATCAATGAAAATATTTTGCCTTTAGCGATTAAGGAAATAGGACAAAATAGAGTTACTGAGAAATAGGATAACTTATTTGGCGAGCGAAGTCCATTTTGCACCTTTTTTGTTAGTTGCTTTTTAGCTTTGTGGTTTTGCCATTTCCTTTTTAGATTGCATTTTATTTAGTTTGTTTTGTAAAGTTCACCGTTCTTATTGTGGATTTCTCAAAACTAAAAGTTGTTGAAGACAAAAACAGAAAACCAGTTGATGAGCCACCATTTTATAAGGAAGTAATTTTCAAAGGTGAGGAGTTGGTTGGACTTGAATACGAGCCACCATTTGACTTTTTTGAAGGCAAAATTGCCAACGCACACAAGGTTTTGGACGGAGATTTCGTGACCACCGAAGACGGAACTGGCATAGTTCATATCGCATCGGGTTTTGGTGAAGATGACTTTAATTTGTGTAAGAAAAACGGCATTGGCGTTGCTTGTCCTGTGGATGACGGCGGATGTTTTGACAAAAATAGCAAAGATTTGCACGAGATAAAGTATAAACTTGGAGACAAAGAGGAGACGTTGGAGTTGCGAGGCAAACAGGTTTTTGAGACAAATGATGACATTATAAAATACCTCAAAGGTAAGGATTTGTGGGTGAAAACCGAGCAGTATTTGCATAATTATCCGCATTGTTGGAGGACTGACACACCGCTAATTTACAAGGCAGTCAGCAGTTGGTATGTCAAAGTCAGCGATTTCAAGGACAGAATGTGCGAGTTGAATAAGCAAATACATTGGATTCCGGAACACATTAGAGACGGACAATTTGGCAAATGGCTTGAAAACGCCCGCGATTGGAGTATTACCCGCAACCGCTTCTGGGGTGCTCCGGTGCCGGTGTGGAGGATTAAATACAGAAAACATTTAAATTTGAATTTGGAAGAACATATTGAATTAAAAGAAGAGGTTTTAGGGGATGTTATTGCGAAATTTGACGAATTACATCCGGAGTTAAAAGACGATCCAAAAAGATTGCTTTATAACGACGATTACTGGTATTTATACCGCATTGAAGGTGAGAAAATGGCTGAAAACAAAATAAAAGCTGCCAAAAATGAAACTGAAATTGAATTAAAAAATCTTTTATTAAAAGCCATTAAAAATGGATGTTGTGTAAAAATACATCCTTGCTATGAAATTGATAATGAATTTGATAAAATAATTCAAAATGAGCAAGAGTATTTGAAAGAAATATGTGATAACATCATAGATTTTAATCTTGGTGATGATACTTTAGTAGGAGACTTAGATGGAAACATATGTGATGTAGATTTAGAATATGATTTTGAAGTAATACCAAATTCAATAGAAAGTTTGGAAGAGTATTTTAAAGACGACTACATTGCTGATTTCAAAGCAGGAAAAAACAGCGGAAAATATATCAAAGATAAAAACAATCCAGAGGGGAGTTTCAAAATAGATGACCTCCACCGCCCATACATTGACGAGCTGGTAAAACACACAGACGGCGGAGATTTGAAAAGAGTTGACGACGTCCTTGATTGCTGGTTTGAGAGCGGGTCAATGCCTTATGCACAGGTGCATTATCCATTTGAGTATCGCGATGGAAATGGCAATTTGATAAGAACAGCGGAGGAAAACAAAAAGTGGTTTGATACTCACTTTCCTTGTGATTTTGTGACCGAATATGTAGCACAAACACGCGGTTGGTTCTACACAATGGTAGTTTTAGCAACGGCGTTGTTTGATAAAATCCCATTCAAAAATGTCATCTGCCACGGGGTTATGCTTGACAAAGACGGGCAAAAATTGTCAAAACGTCTCCGCAACTACCCCGACCCATTGGAGATGATAGACATTTACGGCTCCGATGCAATGAGGTGGCTTATGGCTTCCAGTCCAGTCGTGCAAGGAGGTGATATGCGAATTGACAAGGACGGCAAAATGATTGCTGATGTCGTAAAGAATGTGCTAAACCCAATTTGGAATGCATTTGTGTTTTACAAGCAATACGCCGAGTTGGATGAGATTAAAATTACTGGCAAAATTGACACCGAAAACGTGATGGATAAATACATTTTGTCAAAGTTGAAGTTGTTTGTTGAGGCGTTTGAAAAGGCGATGGACGGCTACAATACCATTGATGCTTGCCACGAAGTTGAACTTTTTATTGATGCACTAAATAATTGGTATATTCGTCGAAACAAGGAGAGGTTTTGGAAAAAAGAACACGATGCCGACAAGCAACAAGCCTATGAGGTTTTGCACTTTGTTTTGAAGACTTTTGCAACTGCTACTGCTCCAATCTTGCCTTTCTTGTGCGAGGAGATTTATCAGGAGATTGAGAAGTTTAAGAAAAAGTAGCCTCCATGGACCAAAAGACAAAAGAAACACTTTTTCGATCAATTATTTTCTTTTATGATAAAGAAGGAAAACCGAGAGCAAGCGGGTTTTTATTAAACTATCCAATTGAAGGATTAGAAGGTAAGTGTAAAGTTTATTTAATTACCGTGAAGCATAATGTTATAAAGTCCCATTTGGAACAAGGCTATATCACATTTTCTTTATCGGATGATTTAATAGTGAAGGAAGATGATCCACGACACAAGAAAGGCATACCCACGGCAACATCCAAGATTGAAGATTGGTTTTTTGATGCTAAAACAGATTTAGCCGTATTTGATTACACAAAATTTGCCCGTTACAGAGGAATCCCATCATGTTTCGAGAAGAATATGCTTGTGGGTCGTGATGAAAAATATCGCAGCGAGATGACAGAGATTCTTCACTGGGGTGAACAATATTATATTACAGAACATATCGATACTTTTTCTGTTGGTTTATTCAGTAGTTATTACGGTAAAACCAAAGAACGTCCAATTTTCAGATATGGGAAAATAGCGATGGTGCCAGAAGATAAAATTTCAATTAAATTGCCAACGATAGATAACAGTGTGGAAGAAAAAGAAGTAGAAGCGTTCTTAATTGAACAACGATCTATTGGAGGAATGAGCGGGAGCATTGTACTAGCTGATTACTTGTTAAAGCCTGTAGTTAAAATTGTAGGAATAATTCACGGGCATTATGATGATTTAAATGATAAAAGCCAAAATGATTACGAAAATCCAACAGGAGAACAACAATGTCAAGATATAAAAAAAGATTGCGACAATATTTATTCTAAATGTCAAAAAATAGAACAACAAGTGCAAAAAAAGCACGAAAGAATGAAGAGTATAAATAGTGGCATATCTATTGTTATTCCATCTTATAAGATATTAGAGCTCTTAGAAAGAGAAGATGTAAGAAATGCAAGGGAAGATGCTAAAAAGAAGCATTTAGATTCTTTAAGAAATTTATTATAACCACCGCCATTCCAATCCTGCCATTATTATGCGAGGAGATTTACCAAGAGATTGGAAAATTTGAAGGCAAATAAAAAAAAACATTTTTTCAACTTTGACATAGTTTATTTTTTTTATAAAATCCTTCTGTAAAAGCATATGTCCAATGGCAACGATCAAAGCTTTATTGATAACGAGACAAACAGAGAACAAGACAAAGATGTTATGAAATATAAAAAAAAGAAGACGCAAAAGGTGATTTTGTTTCCGACGGATTTGGCAAGAAGAAAAATTGGAGGCGGGGAAGTTGAAAAAAATTCCAAATCAACAGAAGATAAAGGTACAACTATCGTTTAGTTTTAAAATAGCCTGCATTTTTTTTAACTTATTAAAGTCTCTTTAAATTATTAAAGTTTCAAAGCTGATTTTTTTAATTTTCTTTTTTCTTTTTATTTTCATTTTACTTTTTGAGGTTAGTTTTTAACTCAATATTACTTTAAAATTGATATTTATTTTATTTCAAATTTACCCAATCAAGATATTCTGAAACTTTACGAAAAGTATTTATTAAAACTATTTATTTCCAGATTTTTGATAATTACCTTTTGTGTGTCTATTTTTGGTATTTTTCAGGAGATGATGAAGGGTTCCACGATGGCGGTTTGCACGTTCTGGCAAGCACTAACAATAGTTCCACTTTGGTTGCCTTTGATTTTGTTTAATTTTTTTCCGTTTATTTTATTTGGTGTTTTGTTGCTTGTGTTAACAGAGATTTATAGAAGCAATGAGCTCGTAAGTTTTAAGGCAATGGGAATTTCTAATATGAAAATGTTTAAAATTCTTGCGCTGTTTGGTCTTTTAGCTTCTGGTTTTTTTCTTGCTTTATCAATGTCTTATCCATACGCTACAAAGCTTTTTTTTAAAAAAAAAAATGATTTTAATGTTGCTAATTTCTTGAAAAGTTTAGCACCTAAAAAGGTAAATACTTTTGGTAAGTATAAAGTATTTTTTACAGATATAGATAAACAAAATGTTATACATAATATTACCATATTAAACGATAAAAAGAAAAACAACAAAGAGAATAACGATAATGGTGAGGATAAAATTATTTTTGCAGAGAAACTTGTACTCGGCTTTAATGATTACAATGAGATTATTGGAAGAGGAAAAAGTGTAAATATTGTTTCTTTTAACTTTAAAGATAGCAATAGTAAAGGTGGTCAAGAAAACGAACATGAAGAAAAAGAAAAAGTGTTTTTTGACAATGGTAAAATTAAAAACGAACGAAACGATAAGCTCATCAAAAATGCTTTTTATGCCGAAGATATGGATGTGCTTTTTGATGAAATTTTTCAGGGTAAAAAAAATTACAATAGTGCTTTTAGTTATAAAAATAGGCTTCGTCAAAAGAACATCCTTGATTTGTTGAGGGTAAAAACGAATAATAACTATGAGGCTCTTGTTAAGAGTTTGGAGGTTCACGGAAGAGTAATAAATCATTGGTTTGTTGTAATTAGTTTGATTAGTGTGTTTAGTTTATTATTGCGAAGAACTTCAAACCGGAGAACTTCAAGCCGTGATTTGTTGTTTATTGTTGTTTTTGGGGCATATTTTGCCTTAAATAAGGCGTTTGTTCTGGAAAGCGTCTTGGAGCGTGGAAGTTTTTGCTTGTATTATCTGCATCTTTTGGTTTTATCCGTGATTTTTATTGTCTTGCTATTCAAAAGCGATAGAAAGAAGAGAATATAATAAATGGAAAAATGTAATAAAATTTATATTGCCCCTGCGTTTGTTTTGTGGCGATAAATTGTTTTTTTTATAAAAAATAGTAAAATAACAATGTATTTTGGTGTTTAAATACGTTTTTTTGATTTTCCAAATTTTATTGCTTTGCAGTTGTGATGGTGTTATTGCAAACCACTATGCAAGCCGATTGAATGGACCTATTGACGGAAGCAAGTCAAGTAATAAGGAGAGATTTGAAATTGTTTATTATCCAAACGGAAATTTGGAGCATTTAAATGATAGAAAAACACGGAATAACAACGTTTATTTCGCAAGTGCTAAAAGATATAATGATTTACAATATGATGTTGCAAAGGATTACTTAGAGAATTATGCAAAGTTTTTGAAAATTGATGCAAAAGAGCTTGAGCAAATGGTAAAAAATGAACAACTCGGTGTTAAAGGCGAGGAGATATCGCGAAAAATGGAGGTCGGGGAATTGCCGGTTCATCCATTTAAAGGTAATGTTTTAGTGATACAAAAATTGAAAGACGAGGATGATAAAATTGCTTTTCCTGATTATATGAGTGAGTTTTTAGACATTTATCAGGGAGTTGAAGGAAAGAATGATAAGCCCGTGGAGGTGCAAGAAAAAAATACTTCCAGTAATTCGGTGTATGCTATGAATGCCGTTGATTTTCGTGATGCATATGTCGATTATTACTTATCTTTAAGCAATGAATATGCCGAAAATAATCCCGTTGTTTTCAAGGAAAAAAAGCTGATTTAAAAAAAATATAAAAAAATCTTGCTTTTTAAAAAGATGCATCTGAGGATGAACGCAGATGTCCAGAATTGCTTTGATAGGTAAAAAAATGGGAATGACAAATCTTTTTAGCGATGATGGTCGCATTGTTCCGGTCACATTGGTTAAAGTTTTGCCTAATGTTGTGCTTGGCACAAAGGAATATGGCAACAAACGTTGTGTCGTTTTGGCAGGGAACGATGAAATAAAAGATAAAAAAGTGAATAAGCCACAGAAGGCTCTTTTTAAAGACAACGTTAAAGCAAGAGAGGAGGTAAAGGAATTTTTGGTTAACGATAAAGTTAACGTTAATGTCGGGACTTCTATGTCTGTCGGTGAATATTTGTCTGGTGCTGTTATTGATGTGAGAGCAAAAACCATTGGTAAGGGTTTTCAAGGAGCTATGAAGAGGTATGGTTTTGGTGGTATGTGTGCCTCTCACGGCGTATCATTGACGCATCGTTCGCTTGGTTCAACTGGAAATAGAACTTTACCGGGTCGTGTTTTTAAAGGCAAGAAAATGGCGGGACATATGGGTGATAATAATATTTGTATTCAAAATTTGGTTGTTTATAAAGTTGACACTGAGAATAATATTATAGCTGTTCGTGGTTCTATTCCAGGTAAGGAAAATGGTGTTGTTTATATTACAAATGCCGTTAAGAAATATACAAACGACGACAATGTTTTAAATGGTTTGGTTTGTGAAGGTTAAAGTTTATTCTCTTGAAAATGCCGATGTTATTCAGGATCGCGAAGTTGAGCTGAGCGATGAGATCTTTAATGTCGCATATGATAATGAGTTTATGAGTATGTATTTCAATAGGATGAAATCGTACTGGTATATTCCAACTAACAAGACTAAGAATATTTCAGAAGTTTCGGGCACAACAAAGAAGCCTTACAAACAAAAACACACCGGGAATGCAAGACAAGGTAGTTGTCGTTCTGCACAAATGAGGGGAGGTGGTATTGCTTTTGGTCCTCGTGGAGTAAAGGGAAAGGTTAAAATTCCAAAATCTGAGGCAAAATTGGCAAAAATGATGTTGTTGTCAGAAGCGGTTAGGAATGGTGTTTTCTTTGCTGTTGATAAAGTAAAGTTTAGTTCTTTGAAAACGAAAAATGCTGTTAAAGTTTTGTCAACATTTGCGAAAGGCGGTGTTGTTTTGGTCGGTGATAAAAATGATAATTCCAATAGCTTATTGGCCGTTAGAAATATTCCCGGTGTTAAAATGATAACAAAAGATATGCTTACGGCTCGTGATTTATTTTATGCGAACGCTGTTTTGATGGAGGCGGGTGTAATTGATGAGTTTTGTCGTGGTTTGTTTTAGTTTTTATGGCGAATAAATTGTTAAAAAGGGTAGAAACGGAAAAAACACACAAAATGGGTGAGAATGGTGTCTATGTATTTTTGGCTCCTGTTAAACTCAGAAGAGATGATATAAAGTCTGTTGTTGAGAAAAGTTTTTCTGTTAAGGTGAGTGATGTCAGAACTTTAATTATGCCGGACGAGGTAAAGTCTTTTCGTGGAAAAAGTGGTCGTTTAAATAGATACAAAAAGGCTTATGTTAAATTAGCTGATGGGGCAAAAATAGATTTTGGTAATGTTGAAGGGAAATAGTTTATGGCGGAATTGAAGTTTAATAAACCATACACCTCCTCAATGAGGGGGACGATTTTGTTGAAGGTTGCTGGCGTCAATTCTCCTGTTCGCAGTTTGGTGAAAAGTAAAAAATCTTCTGGAGGAAGGAACTCCTTTGGACACACGACTGTTCGTTTTCGTGGCGGTGGGAATAAAATTAAGTATAGAGTCATAGCTTTTAAAAAGAAAATTTTTGATGTAAACGCGAAAGTTGAGAGAGTTGAGTACGATCCTAATAGGAATGCTAAAATTGCTTTATTAAAGTATGATAACGGTGCCGTTGAATATGTCTTGGCTACCGATGGGATGAGCGTTGGCGATGTTGTCATGTCGAGCAAGAACAAGGATAATTTTGCCCCAAGAAATGGGAATTCGTATCCTCTATCGATTATACCCGTTGGTGTTAATGTTTGTTGTGTTGAGCTAAATGTTGGTGGTGGAGCGAAAATTGCAAGGTCTGCTGGTTCTTTTGTTGTTGTTGCCGGAAAGGAAGGTGGTAAGGTTATTTTGAAGATGAAATCTGGTGAAACGCGTCTTGTTCAAGAAGGATGTATGGCTACAATTGGTATTGTTTCTAACATTCAAAAGCAAAACACAAAGCTTGGTAAGGCTGGTAGAAAAAGATGGCTTGGTTTCAGACCTCATACGAGAGGTGAATGTATGAACCCCGTTGATCACCCTCTTGGTGGTAGAACACGTGGCGGTCATCCAGTTACGCCTTGGGGTAAGTCTTGTAAGGGGTATAAGACAAGGAAGAATAAAAGAACGAATTATTTAATAGTTAAAAGGAGGTCTAATAGTAAGTAGTGTATGGCGAGGTCATTGAGAAAAATTCCTTATGTCTCTTGGAGTCTTATGAAAAAGGTCAAGGATCCAGAGTTGAGAAAAAGGCAAATAAAGACTTGGTCGAGGCGTTCAACAATATATCCTGAATTCGTTGGGTGTGTCTTTTTGGTTTATAATGGTAAGAGTTTCTTGCCCGTTTCTGTTGTTGAGAATATGGTCGGGAGGAAGCTTGGTGAGTTTGCTTTGACGCGTAAATTGCCAAAGCATGCAGTTCAAAAACGTGGTGGTTAGTATATGAAAGATGTTGTTGCTTCGTTAAAATATACCAAGGGTAGTGTTTATAAAATGAATGATGTCGCCAGTCTTATTCGCGGTTTGTCGGCAAATGAAGCTGATTTGCAGTTAGCTTTTTGTAAAAGTAGATTTTCGTTCCCTTTAAGAAAGCTTTTACGTAGTGCTATCGCTAATGGTGTTAAGAATTTTGGTTTTAGTGCCGGCAATTTGTTTGTTAAGAATATTGAAGTTGGGAAGGCTTTTACTTTAAAACGTAGCATGGCTCGTGGTCGCGGTCGCTCTACAAGAATAGAGAAGAAATTTTCCAAGGTTAAGATTGTGTTATCTAATAAGTTAGTTAGTGGTAAGTAGTTTTCTATGGGGCAAAAGGTTAATCCTATATCTTTTAGATTATTAAATGGTAATGTCAGGACTTGGTCTTCTAATTGGTTCAGGAAGAAGAAATCTGATTACGTTCGTTCGCTTATTGGTGATTTAAAAGTTCAGAATTATTTTCGTGATAAGTCTTCTGAATATTCTGTTTGCGATGTGTGTTTAGAGCGTGGACAGAATGGTGTTTGTAAAGTTGTTCTAAATACTGGTAAAGTTAGTGTTGTCATTGGAAAGAATGGCGATAGGATTAAGGAAATAGAAAATGATTTAAAAAAAGTTATTGGAACTAGTGTTGAGAAATTTTCTTTTAGTGTTAAAGAGTGTAGGAGAATTTATTCCAGTGCTAGTTTTGTGGCTGGTGTAATTGTCGATAAGTTGCAAGCAAGACAGTCGTTTAAGAGAGCTGTTAAAAGTGCTATGGAACAGGTAATGAAATCTGGAGCGGTTGGTGTTAAAATAAGTGTTGCCGGTAGGTTGAATGGTGCCGAGATAGCCAGAACAGAAAAGTTTAAAAATGGTATTATTCCGCTTCATACTCTTAGGGCTGAAGTTGATTATGCCTGTAAGAAGGCTTTGACTACTTACGGCGTTTTGGGCGTAAAGGTTTGGATTTGTAATAAAATGTAGTTTTTTTTTGAGTTTATGTTGCAACCTAAGAAGACAAGATTTGCTAAATTTCAAAAAGTTAGAGTGAGCGGTTCGGCTCAGGTTTGTTCCTCTGTGTCATACGGCTCTTTTGGGCTTGTTGTTTGTGATAATGTTAAGATAAATGGTAAGCAGCTAGAATCTGTTAGGAAGGTTTTAAGCAGGGAGATGAATAGAGCTGGAGCTATTTTTACAAGGGTTTTTCCGCAGTTGCCTGTGACGAAAAAGCCTGTTGGTACCCGTATGGGCGGTGGAAAAAGTGGAGTAGATAATTGGGTGATTGGTTTGCAGAAGGGGACTGTTTTAGTTGAGATTGATAATGTTCGTGAAGATGTCGCATTGGAAGCATTGGGTAAGGCTAAATTTAAGATATCCGTTCCTTGCAATATTATTAGGAGAAAGTTTGCTTATTTATAATTGTTGTTGACATTTATAAAAATGTTTTGATTTTGTTTCGTGTTATGTTAATTGGTGTTGTTGAGAGCATAGTTGATAGTAAAACTATTAAGGTTGTGGTGGTGAATACTTTTAGACACGGATTATATGGCAAAGTTTTGAACACAAAAAGTAAGTTGCTGTGTCATTGCGATAATGTTAACGTTTCGGTCGGTGATAACGTAAGGATAGCACAGTCGAGGAAGTTTTCAAAAAAAAAGTGTCATATTGTTTTGTAGGTTGGTTGTTATGATTAGGATGGGGACAATATTGAATGTTGCTTGCAATTCTGGTGTTGAGTTGGTTAAGTGTTTTGGTGTGAATGGCTCTACCGGTGATTTTGTAGCTGGGGTTGGCGATGTTGTTATTGTTTCTGTGAGAAAAGTGAAGCCGAATTTGAAAATTAAGAAGGGCGATAAGCATTATGGAGTTGTGGTCAGGACTAAGAATAAAGTTATGCGTTTGGATGGGTCTTTTGTTTCTTTTTCTGATAACGCTGTTGTTTTAATTGACAACAAGACAATGGAGCCGTTAGCAACGAGGGTTTTTGGTCCTGTGGCAAGGGAAATAAAGGATGAGTTTCCTAAGATAGCTTCTTTGGCAGTTGAGGTTCTGTGATGTATGCATATTAGAATTGGTGATAAAGTTAAAATTATTTCTGGTGAAGGTAAGGGTGTTGTTGGAGTTGTGTCTGGCGTTAATTATGTGGCCAATGTTGTTAGGGTTAGCGGGCAGAAGACCTTTAAGCGTTCAAGGAAGTTGAATGGTGAAAATAAGGATAATTTTGTAGTTATGGATGGTGCCATACATATTTCCAATGTGAAATTAGTTGAGCGTAAGAAGATTGGTAAATAGGATATTTTATGAGTTTTTTTAAGGATTTATATTTTAACGAAGCTGTTCCTTTTCTCAAGCAGAAATATGGAATAAGCAATCCGCATTGTGTACCTTTTGTTGAGAAGATTGTTGTTTCCGCTGGTCTTGGTAAGGATGGTGATGATAAAAGGAATTTAGAAGGTGTAAGCAGGGAGATCGCTATGATAACAGGCAGAAGACCTTGCTATAGAAAGTCAAAGAAGGCCATTGCTGGTTTTTCTTTGAAGGAGGGTCAGAATGTTGGTTTATTCGTTACTCTCAGAGGTGATGCTATGTATCAGTTTTTGGAGAGATTGATTTATTTTGCATTACCGAGAGTGCATGATTTTAAGGGTTTTAGTCGGAAATCTTTTGATGCTAAGAATAATTTTGCATTTGGTATAAAAGATCATCTTGTTTTTAGTGAATTATCTTACGATACTATCGTTAAAAATCGTGGTTTGAATATTATTTTTAATATCCGATGTGCTGATTCTGTTGAAAAGGCCGTTGATTTATTAAAATGTTTTAGTTTTCCTATAAAATAATATGGCAAAAAAGAGTATGATTGAGAAAAATGAAAGGCGTTTAAACAAGATTTCTTTGAGGCGTGTTTTTCGTGATAGGCTTTCTAAAATGCTTAAAGGCGGTGATTTGTCCGTGGATGATAGCTTTAAGATTATCAAAGTTCTTGACAACACAAGGGATTCTTCTTTTATAAGGTATCGTAATCGTTGCAAGATTACCGGGAGGCCTCGTGGTTTTAGAGGATGTGTCGGTATGTCAAGGGGTGCTTTTCGTGAATATGTTTCTTTTGGGTTGGTCGTTGGTTATAAGAAGATATAGGTATGTGTAGCAAGTATTTGGTTGGTAATATGTTGTCGTCGCTTTGCAATAAGCGTTGTTTTTATGGCGATTCTATAAATGTGCCTTATAGTTTTGTGTGTGCTGGTATTTTATCCGTTATGAAGAGTAATGGTTATATAAAAGACTTTGCAACAAATAACGATAGTAAGAAGAGTATAGACGTCTTACTACGTTTGTTGAATGGCGAGAGAGTTTTTAATTCTTTTAAACTGCTTTCTTTGCCGGGCAGGAGGGTTTATATGAAAAAAGGAGAGATTACTAAAATGTTAAAGTATAATTCGCGTAGTCTTTTTGTTGTTTCAACTTCTAAGGGTGTTTTAAGTGCTGTTGATGCCGTTAGAAGAGGTGTCGGCGGTGAGGTTCTTTGTGAAGTGTTTTAGTATGTCTAGGATATTGAAGGATTACATTTTAATACCAAATAATGTTTCAGTTGTAAGCGATGGTTGTTTTGTCGTTATTTCTTCTGGTGTTAATTCTGTCAAAATTCGTGTTCCTTTTGATGTTAGGGTTTCTGATGGAAAAATTATTATTCAAAGCGAAAAGTTTAGCGTTGATGTTTTATCAACTTATTTTGTTTTAATTAGAAATGCTATTAGCGACGTTGTTAAGCCTTTTAGCGTTAATATAAAGATGGTTGGTGTTGGGTACAGTGCCGCTGTTGTTGGCGATTTTTTGAGGATTTCAGTTGGTTTTAGTCATAATATTTTTCTTGCTATTCCTAAAGGGGTTGTTGTTAGTGTGAAAAATGATGTTGAGATATTTTTGTCTGGGAATGATAGAAGTGTCGTTTCGAGCTTTGCGAGTTTAATAAGGAGTTTTAGAAAGCCGGAGCCTTATAAGGGTAAGGGTATATTTGTTAATGGTGAGAAAGTGTTGAGAAAAGAAGGTAAGAAAAAATAATTTATGTCTAATTTTGTTTGTAAAAAAAGGAAGGGTGCTATTGCTAAAATTAGGAATAAGTTTTCTTCTGATGCTTGTTTTGAACTTTTGGCATATTTGAGTGGCAGGAATGTGTATGGGCAAGTTGTCGATTTGCGTGATAGACGTGTTCTTTTTTCTGTTTCGAGTGTGAGTGGTGATAAGAAAGTCAATAAGAGAAATGTAAAGAGTGCTGAGATAGTTGGAAAAAGTTTAGCGTTGAAATGCAAGGAGCATGGCATTAAGGATGTTGTTTTTAATCGTGCGAATTATAAGTTTTGTGCCGTAGTCGGTTCTCTTGCAAAGGGTTTTTATAGTAACGTTGATTAGTATGTTGGGTAGTTATAAGATTAGAAATAAGAAGTTTTATAATGTAGAATTTGAGGAAAGAGTTCTGTCCGTCAGACGTGTTGTTAAGGTCGTAAAGGGTGGACGTATTTTTTCTTTTTCAGTTTTGGTTGTCATAGGTAGCAAGAATGGTTATTTCGGTGTTGGCCTTGGCAAGGCTCTTGAAGTAACTGAGGCAAGAAAAAAAGCTATAAATAGGGCCAAGAGAAATCTTTATAAGGTTGTGTTGACTAAGGAAGGTACTATTCCGCATCTCGTTGAAGCGAAGTATGGTTCGACAAAAGTGGTTTTACGTCCTGCTTCGGTCGGTAGAGGGATTATAGCAGGCGGTGTTATGCGTGTTATTTTTGAATGCATTGGTATTAAAGATGTTGTTGCAAAATGTATAGGATCTTCGAATCCTTGTAATTTAGCAGTGTCTACGATAGGTGCTTTGTTGCAATTGAAAAGCAAGAAGTATTATAAGATACTTGGACGAAGTGAAGAGGATATTGATTCTCTGGAAGAAGATTCTGCTGTCGATGATTTTGAGTAGGTTTTATGATTGGTGGTTTTGATTTTGTAAAATCGGTTAAGGGTAATCATAGGTTTGGAAGAGGTGGTGCTCGTGGCGGGACTTCTGGAAGAGGTCACAAGGGTATGAAGAGCCGTTCTGGTTCCAGTGTAAGGGGTTTTGAAGGTGGGCAGACACCTATATATAGGAGATTACCAAGAAGGGGTTTCGTTTCTCGTAAGGAAGGGATAAGGTGTTTTACTCTGATGGAAGTTGTTAAGCTGGCTAAGAATAATGGAGGTGTTTTTAATGATTTGCAGAGCAAGAATTTTATTCGCGATGTTAAGATCGTGGCTTCGAGTGGTGCTGATATAAGTGTTTTGAAAAAAGTTTTTGCCAAGTCTGTTTCTGGAGGCGTAAAAGATATTTTTGATAAAAGTGGTGTAGAGCTTGTTATTTGTTAGATTTTTATGGTTAGAATTTCGGGTGTGACATTGCCGGATAGGAAAAAGGTTTATATAGGCTTATCTTATTTGTATGGCATTGGAGTCAGTCTTGGCAGAAAGATATGTTTTGAGCTTGGCATCGACATAAACAAGAAAGTGTCGGATCTAAGCGATGTCGAGGTTGATAAAATACGTGATTATATAAGTAAGAATTTTGTGATCGAGGGTGATTTGAGAGGTGAGGTTTCGCAAAATATTAAGCTAAAGATAGCCATTAAGTGTTATCAGGGTATTAGACATTTTCAAAGGTTGCCAGTTCACGGGCAGAGAACAAAGACAAATGCTAGAACGAGAAAAGGTCGTGGCATGGCTGTTGCGAATAAAAAGGTTGTTGCTAAGTAGTTATGGTTGCTGTTAAGGATGTTAAAAAAAAGAAGTCTTGCAGTGTTGGAGTGGTTAATATTAATGCAGGCTTTAATAATACGATTGTTTCTGTCTCTGATGAGAGTGGCAATGTTTTGGCTTGGTCTTCATCTGGCAAAATGAAGTTTAAGGGGGCACAGAAGAGTACGCCATATGCCGCACAGGTTGTTGTGGAGGATATAAGCAAGCGTGTTATAGAAGAGTATGGTATGAAAGCTGTTTCTGTGATTTTGTGTGGTTTAGGTGCCGGAAGGGAGTCTGCTGTAAGGAGTTTGCAGACTTCTGGGCTCATAGTGAGTGCCGTGATGGATATTACACCTATAGTTCACAATGGTTGCAGACCACCTAAAAGGAGAAGAGTTTAGTTTATTGTTTAATTTATGTTGAGTGAGGTTGTGTATAGCGATAATCTTCTTTTTCCTAAAAAGATTGATTATAAGATTGATTCGTCTTGTAAGGACGGCTCAAGGAGTAAAGTTGTTGTTTTTCCGTTGCAAAAGGGTTTTGGGACGACCATTGGGAATGTAATGAGAAGGGTTTTATTGTCTTCTGTCGGTGGTTTGGCTGTTGAAAGTGTCAGTATCAACGGCGTTTCTCACGAGTATAGTAATATAGAGGGTGTCAAACAGGGCGTTCCTGAGATTGTTTATAATTTAAAAAGAGTTGTATTTAAGTCATCCAATGAAGTGTCGGAATGTAGTTTATCTTTGCAGGGGCCGAAAAAAGTTTATGCTTCTGATATTGCCTTGCCAGCTGGATTGTCTGTGGTTAATGGTGATTTGTTTTTATTCGAGATAGTTGATTCAGTCTCCGTTGATATGAAGATTAAAGTTGTTGCCGGCGTTGGCGACACCTTTATAGACTATGATGATAAGAATTTCCAGCAAGAGCTCGGAACAATTTACCTTGATAAGCATTTTAGTCCGGTTTTGAATGTTAGTTTCTCTGTTGAGAATGCAAATTACGAAGGAGGTAGTTCTTCTTGTGATAAGTTGATTTTAGATATAAAGACAAATGGTTCAATAACCGCAGAGGAAGCCTTTAAAACTGCGGTTTCTATTTTAAGAAATTTTATCAGTTCAATAGATGATTTAAATCTTAATATTGTGAGCAATCGCAAAAATGTAGCAAATGACAGCGAAGTTGAGCAGTATAATTATAATCTTTTAAGAAGGGTTGAAGACTTAGAGCTTTCCGTAAGATCGCTAAATTGTTTGCAGAACGACGGCATTAGATATCTCGGTGATTTAGTTACAAAAAGTGAAGTAGACATGTTAAAGACACCGAATTTTGGGCGTAAATCTTTGAACGAGATTAAAGCTTTGCTATCAAAGAATGGCCTAAGTTTTGGTATGAATATTGAGTGGCCACCTAAGAATATGAGTGAGCTTTTGTTAGAGGCTGACAAGTATTTGGGGAATTAGTTGAATAGTAGTTTGAGCTTTTTGTTTTGCTATTTTGATTATTTTGTAGTTTTATTTTCTTATTTTTATGAGACACGGGGTTGGTAAAAAGACTTTGAATATGCCTTCTTCTCAAAGGAGTGCGGTTATTAGAAATTTAATGATTTCAATGTTGAAATGCGGTAAGGTTCAAACTACATTGGCGAAAGCGAAAGTTTTTGTTCCTTTGTTGGAAAAGATGATTACGAGAGCGAAGGAAAAGAACCTATCCAATACCCGTTATTTTATTGCTCGCTTAAATAAGGAGAGTGTGAGTAATATTTATGAAATTGCCAGCAAGATGTCTGATAGAAAAGGTGGTTATACGAGAATAACGAAAAATTGGCAGAGGTACGGAGATTCTGGTGAAATCGCAACTGTTGAGTTTGTATTTTAATCTTCATTTTTTTTAAATGAGGGAGAGTTGTTTAGATAAAATTGTTAAGTTTTTTGCTTTTCTTCGTTCTTATTTTGTAAAGCTGGACGCCTTTGTTGTGAAGTATTTTTTATTTTTTTTACTTGGCGTTGTATTTGGCGTTTTGTTTTGTTATTTTTGTTTTAAGGTTTTTTTTTTTGATGCCTTTATTGCCACATATAGTGGGGATGACTTTCTTTCAAAGAATACTCGTGCCGTTCAGCTTGATAAGATAGCTGGGGCTTCAAAAGAGAGTGGTTTGTTTGGTGAAGCAAGTATAAAAATAACTTTGCGTTTTGGAGAAAATCTTTATTCTTCTTTGTTGCGAAATGGTTTTGATTCTAAAAATGCAAATGAGATTATAGGTACATTGGTCGGTAAAATTGATTTCAGGAATGTTAAGGATGGGCAGGAGATTTTTGTCAGTTATAGCTTTAAAAAGGTTCCTTATAAAAGAAAAGTAAATAAGCATATCGGACCGGATGTTTACGATATACGAGAAAATAGAGTAATAAAGGAAATGTATTTTAAATTCCCAAATGGTTCGAAATACAATATAAGTCGTGTTGATGATAATTATCGTCTGCATATAGAAAGACCGAAAACAACCATTCAGTCTCACGTAATAAATGGGACGATTTCAAATAGTTTATTTCAGGATGCGTTGTCTGGTGATATAAAAACTGGGACATTGCTGAATATTTTGAACGAATATGCGTTTTTAATTGATTTTCAACGTGATATTCAAAAGGGAGATAAGTTTTCTTTTGTTCTGGATAAAGTTGTTGATGGCGACGGCGATGTAATTAAGGAGAAGGCTATTTATTCAAACCTTATTTTGAGGGGCAAGAAGTTTGAGATTTTTAGTTTTCGTGGGGAATATTACGATAGAAATGGCAGGAGTATTAAAAGAACATTGTTAAAAACTCCTGTTGACGGAGCAAGGATTACGAGTAAATTTAATCCAAAGAGAAAGCATCCAATTTTGGGATACACAAAAGCACATACAGGCGTGGATATGGCCGTTCCGCAGGGAACACCGATTTATGCATCAGGCGACGGCGTTGTTGCGGAGGTTGTTTTAAACCATAAGGCCTATGGAAAGTATGTGACTATAAGGCATAATCGTGAGTATTCAACAAGGTACGCACATATGAGCCGTATTGGAAAGGTAAAAGTCGGACAGAGAGTTTCGCAGAGGCAGGTAATTGGTTATGTCGGTATGACAGGGTTGGCAACTGGTCCGCATTTACATTATGAGGTTATGAGATATGGCAAACATATAAATCCAAGTAGTGTAAAAATGACTTCTTCAAAATCATTACCAAAGGAATATAAGGAGGAATTTATAGCGAGGGTTAGAGAAATAGACGCATTAATAAGTGGAAAATCTTTAAAAAAGAATTAGTGCAAAGAGTTGGTTTTGACTGAATGAATTCAATTTGATTATTATTTCGTTTTTTTTTCAACATTGTGTTTTTTATGACATTGCTTGAAGAGCTTAAAGAACTTGGTTTTATAAAAGATTGCACAAATTTTGAAGCTTTAAGTGATTTAATGGAGAGAAAGAAACAAACGTTTTATGTTGGAATGGATTTAACAGCTGACAGTTTGCACGCCGGGCATTTGATGCCATTGATGTTTATGAGGAGGGTTTTGGCTCGTGGGCATCGCGTTATTATTGTGCTTGGTGGCGGAACTACAAAGATAGGCGATCCAAGTGATAAAAACGAAATGAGAAAAATGTTGAGCGACGAACAAATCTCAACGAATAAGCTGGGAATAAAACAATGTTTGTCGCAGATTTTTAACAGGGATTTAACGGCTCAAAAAGAGGGAGAATTTGTTGATAATTTAATGTTAATAGATAACGCGGATTGGCTTTTGAATATAAATTATATTTGGTTTTTGCGAGAAATTGGAACTTGTTTTACTATAAATAAAATGGTAAATATGGAAATTGTTCGCCGTCGCTTGGATAATAATTTGCCATATACCTTTTTTGAGTTTAATTATATGCTTATTCAAGGATATGATTTTTACTATTTGAATAACAATTTTGGTTGCAATATTCAAGTTGGTGGGAGTGATCAGTGGGGAAATATAATTCAAGGTTGCGAGTTGATAAGAAGAAAGGCCGTTGATAATAGAAAGGTTGCAAACGAGGATGAGGTAAATGTTTTTGGGATTACTTTGAATTTATTAACAAAAAGCGATGGAACAAAGATGGGGAAAACAGCTGGCGGAGCGGTTTGGTTGCGTGCCGATAGATTATCAAGTTATGACTATTTTCAATATTTCCGTGATTGCTCGGATGCTGATGTTGTGAAGTTTTTGAAGATTTTCACGGATTTGTCAATTGAAGAAATAAAGAAGTTTGAAAATCTAAAAGGTGAGGAGTTGAATAAAGTAAAAGAAGTATTAGCGTTTGAGGCGACAAAAATTTGCAGAGGAGAAGAAGAGGCTTTAAAGGCTTCAAAAAGGGAGATTGCCGACAAACTTGAAGTTGCGGACGGGCAAAATATTATTGAGGTGCTTGTAAATGGTTCGGTTTGTAAATCAAATGGAGAAGCAAGAAGACTGCTTGAAGGAAATGGAGTAAAATTTGATGACGAGGTTTTGACGAAGGATTTTAATTTTTCCAACGATGGTGTTTTGAGTGTTGGAAAAAAGCGGAAGTTTTTGGTGAAAATTAAGAAATAAGGAATTAAAAAACAGAGAATTACAGAGGATTAAAAGATAATAGTTAAAAAATGAATTTGTCTAAAAGGTAAGTTTGTCAGTTTTTGCAAAAACTTGTTGAGGGGGTTTTTTTTCTGTTTAAAGATTGTTTTATTTAAAAAAATATCATTTTCTGCATCTTATCGGGTTTTTGAAGGAGCTTTGTTTTTTTTCTTTATTTTGTTTGCTTTTTTGAGTGGCTATTTTTTTTGTTTTGTTTCTTCTTACATTGATGTTGTTTTTTGTGTTATTGATTTATTAAATTGTCTTGATAGAAGGCTGGTGTTGTGCTTGATTTCGTTGAGGGATTTTGTGTATTTTCTTTTCTTCGTTTTTTTTGCTTGTTTATTGGGCTGATAATTATTTTATTTATGTTATAAGTATTGCTTGGCCGTGTAATGGTTTTTTTATCTGTATTGCGAAAAGTATTATAGTTTGACTATTTTCTGTTTGGTTGTTATCTTAAATTTTCTGTTTTTTATTTTTGTTTTGGCAGATGGGTATTTGCTTATCTAATAAATGTTGCAATGAGCGATAGGACGAGGATAACGAAAACAAATTTATCATTTTTAAGTTTGTTTGTGTATTTTTTAAAACGTGTTTTATTTATCAAAAATAATGCAATGGCAACAAATGCGACTATAAAGTTTTTTAAAATTCCAAAAGGAATAAGTGAGATGATACAGGTTTTAAATTCTTCTGGTTCAAGTTTTATAATTTTTTTTATTAAAAAAAGTGAGCCGTAAGCCAGGACTCCGCTGGTGAATAAGTCAATTGCTTTTGGTAAGTTATGGCTATAACCAAGATATGCGGTTGTGAAAGATGCAAGCATCCAGACAAGGCGAGCTTTAAATTTTTTGTGTTTTATGATTATAAACATCATAGTTATAACAAAAGCTCCGTAGAGCGATGTTGCAATAAATTCTTCTTCAAAAATGTCAAAAGTAAGAGAAAGCAAAACAATGTAAAGAGTAATTGACAACTCTATAAGTAAGTAAATCCTTGGAATTTTCATTCCGCATTTAATGCATTTTCCATTGCTTAAAAAATAGCCAAGAATTGGAAAGAAGTATTTAAAACTAATATTGTGTCCGCAGTTGTTGCACCTTGGTTTGTGTGTTGGGCCAATAGGAATTTCGTTTGGTATGCGATTAAATATTGTTGTAGCAAGCCCACCGCACCATAGTGCATAAAAGAAAATTGCCACTCGCATTATGATATTAGAATAATATTCCACCATTGATTAAAGCAATAAAAAACACAAAAGGAGCCACAAACATAAGGCTATCAAATCTATCGCAAACGCCTCCGTGTCCCGGTAAGAATTTTCCGCTGTCTTTTACACAACAAAGTCTTTTGACGTACGATTCTGCAAGGTCGCCAAGTTGTGATAAAACGACAACTATAATTGAGAAGATGAAAAAGCTAATTCCTGAAAAAGAGCTTTCAAGTCCTGTATAGAACGAGCTGTATAAAACCATCGCAACTAATAAACCGCTGACGGAGCCAAAAAATGCACCTTCGTATGTTTTTCCCGGACTGATTTCAGGAGCAAGTTTTACTTTACCGAATTTTTTGCCAAACAAATAAGCGAATGTATCAACGCTCCAAACGACGAAGAAAATCCAGATTGTGATTTTTAAACCTTGATTGAAGCTTCTTGAGACCATCAAAGAAAAGCAACAAATTGCAATATAGATAAGCCCAATGCGACGGGATAAAATCTTTTTTCTTTCTTCTTGTATGTTTTTACTGATTTTTACAAGCTCAAAAGCCATAGATATTCCAACGACGGTTATCAAAAGATTGTAGACAACACTGCCAACGAAGATTGAAAAGGTCAAAATAAATACAAAGACCAGAGATGTAAAAATTCTTTTTCTTAATTCAATACTTATATCATTAAATTTGAATGTTAGTTTTTTAGCGAATTTTAAAGCCATCAAAAAGAAAAGTCTCAAAAAATAAACAACCCTTTCTCCAAAAACAGGCAATTTTTTTGAAACATCTTTAAATTTTTCTAAGGAAAACTTATCTCCCATATCGCCTCATTCTACTTTTAAAGTCATATAATGCAAGTAAAAAATTTTCTTCATTAAATTCTGGGAAATATTGCTCGCAAAAATATAATTCCGCATAACTCATTTTCCACAAAAGAAAGTTGCTAATTCTTTTATCTCCACCTGTTCTTATCAGTAAGTCAACATCAGGGAAGTCATTTGTAAAAAGAAATTTTTGAAATGTTGCTTCATTTACATCTTCTGGCTTTAAGTTTTGTCTTATAATTGTTTTTGTCGCGTTAATTATTTCATTTCGCCCGCTATATCCAATGCATAATTTTAAAAAAAGTTTTGGCTCGTGTTGTAGATTGTTTTTAATTGCAAGCAGAGTTTTTTTTGTATTAGCTGGTAATATGTCAAAATCGCCAGCAACGGAAATTTGTATTCCGCGGTTGTTGTATTCTTCTATTTGTTGTTTTGATAAAAACTTTTCTATGCTTGCAAACAGATATTTTAGCTCGTTTTTGGAGCGGTTCAAGTTTTCTATTGATAAGCAATAAAGCGTCAAGTATTTGATGCCGTATTTTATACACCAGTTGCAAAGATTTTCTATATTTTCAGCTCCTTTTTTGTGCCCTTTGTTTGGTGATAGGTTGTTTTTTTTAGCCCAACGACGATTGCCATCAAGTATAAAAGCTATATGATTTGGTTTATTGGTTAGATCTTCGGTATTTATTCTATTTTGATTTGTTGGCATAGTGTTATTTTAGAAGTTTGTAAAAGTCGTTTAATAGTTTTGCTGTATCCGCTGTATCAAAGCAGAAGGAAAAGTTGTAGCCAATATTTTTATGATGATAGTCGTAAAACCCAGCAATATTGTTATTTTTATCAAAGTAAGTTTGGTTTAGACTTTGCGGTAATGAGGTTATGTTTTTATAAAAAAGCTTGCTTGCTCGGAGCATTTTGTGTTTATAGTTCATTATGAAATGTTCATTATAACAATATTCTTCGCTTGTATTTTCTGTTGTTGATCCAAGAAGCTCGGCTGTTAAAACCGCACCAAACTCAATACCAAGAACTGGAATATTGCTTTCTATAATTTTTTTCATTTCTTCTTTTACCTCCTGATTGATTAAGCTCGCATCTCCAAGAGAAGGTGGAATTATAACTCCATCAATTCTTTTTTTCTTAAATAAATAAAATGTGCTCCTTGCTGTTTCTGTGTAGTGGCAGAATGTGCAGTTAAAATAGTTGTTTAATATCTCCTTGTGGCAATCGGCACATCCAAAATCAATAACTAATACTTTTTTTCTTTTTGTATGAATTGGTAATCTTTTTATGCATTTATAAGGTGAGATATTATTTTTATAAAAATAAGGTTTGAAGTATTTTACATTTTCAAGCAAGTTTTGTTCGTATAAAAAATTGCAATCGGAAGACAAAAGGTTATAGATTTTATTGCTTTCTTCTTCTGTTAAATCGTCCGGTTTTTCTGGGAAGACAATCAAACATTTTTCGTTATTTATTGTAGCTGGGTTTTCATTATCTTTTACTTTTATCGCAAGCTCATATGCTTTTATACCGGTGATGAAAGTAGCGTTTTTCAGATTTTCCGTTTTTTTTTTATTGTGGACGAAGTTTTGACCTATAAAAATTATATGTTTATTTGATTTTATGTTGCCGACTTGAATATCGCAATTGTCAGTTGTAAAGATTTGTTGTTCTATACTATTTTTTTGAATTTGCTCTACTGAAAATATTCCGTTGATTACTGATATGTATCCGCAAAAAATGCCTTTTTTACCGGTTGCGATTACTGGTATTTTTATGCTATTTTTAAAAATTAAATATGCATTGTTTTCTTTTGTTGGTTGTTCTTGGTTTTCATTCTCCTCTCCTGTTTTTTCAGTGTTTTTTGTTTTTCTTGTTTTTTTACTTTTATCATTTTCTTCAAACAAGTTGTCCATATCGATTATTTTTTCCACCTGTTTTTCGCAATATTTTCAAAAAAATCGCAAAATGCTTTTGTATCTCTGCCAAAAGCTCCGAGTATTACTCCATCAAGGTCGTCATTGGATAACATTTCGCTTATGTTATTGCTATCAACGGAACCGCCGTATAAAATGTTTAAATTCTCAACTTTGCAAACTTTTTCAACTTCTGTTTTTATGTATGCCGATATTTGAGAAAGTTCTTTTTGCGTTGGGGTTTTGCCACTTCCAATTGCCCAAACTGGCTCGTATGCAATGATTAAGTTTTCAAGTTTCTTGATATCTTTTAAAGCAATCTTAATTTGATTTTTTAATGTTTCTTCTGTTTTGCCGTTTGTTTTGTCTTGTTCGCTTTCTCCAATACATAAGATTGGCACTATTTCGGAGCTTTGTAAAAGCTTCATTTTTTTGTTAATAACTTCATCCGTTTCGCCAATGGCACGACGCTCAGAATGCCCTATGATTACGGCTTTAACCATACAATCTTCAAGCATCTCAATGCTTATCTCGCCAGTCGAGGATACTTTGGAAAATCTTGATACATTTTGAGCTCCTACGACGACTTGCTCGTTTTGATGCTCTGCAATTATTCTCGTTCCTACGCCAATGTATGGAAATGGTGGGCAAACTATGAATAAAAAATTGCTTGGCAGAATAGCGTCGCAGAGATTTTTGAAGTAATCAATAGCAAAGTCGTAGCTACCGAACATTTTCCAATTTGCTACGATAATTTTACTTTTTTCAGGAAAGTCGTTTTCTGTTTCTACCACCACAACAGGAGGAAAGTGATAAATTTATAAAAATCAATATGTTGTTTTGTTTGCTTCGTCCTTATGTTTTTTGCAGTTGGATTACTATTACTTTTTGTATGATTGTAAGATTTTATTTATTTTGCTTATATCACCGCTTCCTTGCCTTATTATTTTGACATCATTTATATCGGTTATATCAACAATCGTTGAAGCCAGACCTATTGACTGATTGTTTGTATTGTAATGAATTGCGTCAACAGAATTCAAAATGCTTTGCGGAATATCTTCAATTTTCTGTGCTGTTGGTTGCCCTGAAATGTTTGCGGAAGTTGCCAAAAGTGGAACGTCAAAATTAGAGAGCAATTTTATACAAAAATCATCTTTTGGAGTGCGAAGACCGATTGTTTTTATTGTTTGTCCGTTTTTTTGCATAGTCCCAAGTGCATCGTTTGGAATTTGCTTTACTGCCTCGTTTGTTGCTTGAAGTATTAAAGTAAAATGTCCGGGGAAGATTGCAGTGAAAATCTGTCTTTGAATTTCGTTGAATACTGCGTATTTTTCTGCAATTTGGAGATTTTTTACAAAAAAGCCAAATGATGGTTTTTTTCTGTTTTTGATTTGCTTTATTCTGTCAATGGCGTTTTTGTTTTTTCCAAGACAGACGAGTCCAAAAACAGTATCGGTTTGTAAAAGAACTATTTGACCATCATTGATTGTTTTTGTTATACTTGAAATTTTTTCGTTATCTTCCAATGAACGCACAAAAGACGATTATACTTTTGATATAGAAAAATATTTTTCAATATTGAAATGGATTCAAAATTTTTTGGTTAAATGATAATTTCGCTACTCATCTCTTCTTTGCGTGTTTGTTCTGCTGAAAATTTACAACAACAAAATATTTTGTTCCATAGTCTTTTATATCAAGGAAGTTCTGGTTGTTTTTGTTGATTTTGTCGGTCTTTTTTTGGATCGTATTCTTTGTACTTGTTGTTTTCATTTAACTTGAAGAGTTTTTTCTTTCCGTTCTTATCAGTTAATTCAAAAATGCTATCATCAGTTGATAAATATCTTATTTTAATAGTATTTTTTCTTTTCTCTCGTTGTTCTTTGTTGTCTATTACTAAGTAATCATAAATGTCTTTTTGCCCGTAGTCTATGACAAGCTTTGGGCTTGCTAATAGTTTTTGTCTTTGTTCTTTAAGGTTTTTTCTTATTTGTGTAAATGTTTTTAACTCTTGTTTCACGCTTTCGGAAGTGTTTACGTAGTTTATTGCTTGATTTTTTTCCATAGAATAACTCGAATTATGATAAATAAAAAGGATATAAAAGCTATTTTTTTTCAGTTGTTTAGTTTTTTTATTCTGAAAATAGGTTGGAAGTAAGTAAACATTGAAAATAAAATTGCATTAAATTTATTTGCTTTGTCGCTGTTTATAAATGGCCAATCCAATAAAAGAATTTGCCAAGAAATTCGCAAATGCTTATTCGTCAGAGCAACCAAAGGGGTTAAAAGAAACGTTAAAGAAAATGCTCGACAAGATAATTGTTTGGTTGGACATCACAGCCGTAATATTTATCATTTTCCATATAATGTATCTTTTTCATTGCAGTAAACCAGATAGTGGATACGGCACTTGCATACAATCCACACAAAACGGGCAAGATAATTCTTTTACTTACAATTTGAAAGATTCTGTTGCTGGCGGTAGTTGTTCCGATGACATTTATCATGACTCGGGGCAAAAAATTGATTGGGTTGATACTGGTTTTGAAACAACCGGAGATCAGCTTGTTGTTTATGCTTCTGGCCAGTATTTTCCTTGGGGGCAAGCACAGGCGGCTATTGAATATGGAAATCATTTGGTTTCCACACAGGACGAGGATGGCAATTTTAGTGAAACATTACAGATAACGGAACAACCAAAAGAATGTTTGTTGAATACAAGTTTAAATTATTTGGATAGTGACGAAGAGCCAACAAAATTGATTTATGAAAATCAGCTGAATGTTTATACAACTTGGAATGCAAACAATAGAATACAAAATAAATCAAAGATATTAATTGATAAGCTTATTCAAGCTGATTGTATAGACGGAAACAATTGTAAGCTTGGAGAGGGAGAAGAAATGCCTATTGGATGTGTGCTTAATAATGGTGCAGGAATTTACATGAGGATAGGAAATAACGCAGAGTTTGCTTATCATATTATTAATCATTCTGTTCCTAAATTGAAACGAAATTGTTCTGGCTCCATTTGTCATTATACTTACGACAAAACTGGTAATGTTTTCAATATGCTACGTATACCTTTTGGTTTACCGACTGTCGTGTGGGATCACAATGTGATTAAAAGCGAGTTTATAAAAGATATTCGCGGAAAACATCAAACGAATCTTGTGCCAATAACGGAGTACACATATCCAACGGATTATGCTTTCACGACAATAATTAGGGTAAAACCTGAAGAAGATAGCAATGCCACTAATTGCGTGAACGCCGGATATCAAAAAGTTGGGGAATATTGCTATAAGAGTATAACCAAAACGTTTACGCCGGAAGAATTGCGAGAACATCAATGCGTATTTAATTCTTCAACCGAGTGGTCTATGCCGGACGAGCTTTGTAAGCCACAAAAAGGTAAAAGGATTTGGATAAAGCCAGCCGATACTTGTTATGACGATAACGAAGGAACGATAACACTTACATTTACTTCTGGAGCAAAGAATTTAAACCCTAAGTTTCAATTTGAAAATAATGGTTTTAGGCTTTCTTGGCTACATCAAATAATTTCTGTTATTCTGACACCATTTTGGGGTCGTCAAATAGACAAAGAGAAGATAGAGGACTTAGTTGACATAGAAAGAAAGAGTTTAACGAAACAGATAATTGTTTCGCATAGCAATGGTGGAAATCTGCATTATACAAAAAACAATGGAAACTGGATGGTTAAATTGTCCAAGTATGATCAATCGGGAATAGTTTTTAAAGATCCAAATGGCCAAAAAACAGGTACATTAATGAAAGCGAGCTTTAGTGGAAATAACACAATTAAAAGCAAAGTGGTGTTAGAAATGTTGCAATCTTCACCAACGGTAAGTGATATCGAAGAGCACCATGTTAACGCCGCCACGACTTTATTAGTGAGGATCAGCGATATGAATAATGGTTTGTTTGTAAAGGTAAGAAATGCAATGATGAAGTCAAGCTTTTATCATATGGCAAGAATTATTTTTGTAATTTGGTTTGTATTTTCTTTTGGTCTTGGTTTTATTAATAAGGAAAAGGTTTTAACTGTCAAACTAATAACAATGGATTGGAAGAGATTTTTTATTTTAATGTGGTTTACAGATCCAGATAATTATGATTTACTTGACGATATGCTGTGGCCGACATTATTTTATGGTTCTCAACAAGTTGCGGCCGGAATTATGGATATCGCCTCGGCTGTCTGGGGGACTTCTTTGGTAGGTGAAGACCCTATGAGTTTTTTTGATGAAATCATTTCAACACTAACTTCAAAGGAAATGATTTATAAACTTGGTGCAGTTGCAACGGATATAACTATATTCTATATGTTCTTTTTGTTGTTTCCGTTTTTTGTTCCTTATTGTATAGATTTAATATTTGTTATTCTGGGGCCTATTATAAGCGTTATGTTCACAATGTTCGGTATGGGACAGATCATTATGTTGATGCCGTTATATGCTTTATTAAGTTTATTTGGTGTTAAATCTTCACTTTTTACTACTACTCTTCAAAAAGTTATAGGGGAGTTTGTTCATTTTGCTTTCGCATTGGGTTTTTTTGGTTTGCTTGTTGGTTTTGTTTATGACTATTTTTTAGATGTTTTAAATGTAGAAATTTGTTGGCGGAAAAAATTTTCGTTTAAGTTGCTTGGCATTATACCTCTTGAATGGGGTGATTGGGTTTTTAGTGGTTCGCCTGGGCAACGTATGAAAACCATTTGGAGTATGATAACAAAAACTTTTCAGTTAGCTATAGTTATGAGTGTAGTTGGTAAGTTGATTAAAATAGTTCCTGAATATTTAGCGAATGTTTTTGCGAAAGGGGGTGGAGAGTTTGGATTGCAAGCGGCACAAGGAATTAGTGATAAACTTGGGCAAATAGTCTCTGGTGTCATTGACGCGATGCACGAAAGATTTAAAGAGGACGAGAAAAAAGAAGCAGAAAAGAAAGACGGTGTCAATGACGACGATGTTGAAGAAGCAGAGGAAGGTAATGAAGAAGAGGGACAAGACGATAAAAAAGTCAAGCGTTCTGGTGTAGAAAACGATAAGCAGAATCAAAACGGTGACGAAAAGAAAGAAGAAAATGATATTAAAAAGGATAAAGACAGCAAGGAAATGGAGATGGAGCCATCAAAAAACGACGGTAAAGCACAAGAGCACAGTAATTCAAGCACAGAAGGAGATGGCAATTATGACAATAAAAACGAAGAGCAAGATGGAGGTGAAGAGTCCCTTGACGACGAAGGTGAGGAAGCCGGTAATGAGAACGAAGAGCAAGATGGAGGAGAAGAGTCCCTTGACGACGAAGGTGAGGAAGCCGGTAATGAGAACGAAGAGGAAAATGAGAACACGCAGGAACCAGAATTAAAAAAGCCCGATGATCCACCAGGTAGTGGCGGAAGCGATGGAAGCGGACTTCCTAATCACTCTCTCGGTGGCGGTATCGGTAACAAGAAAATGTATTCTAAGGATGATTTTGGGATAAATTTAAGAAACACGGTATTACAATTAGAAGAAGATGAAGAAATTATTGAAGAGAATGTGCATGTACATAAGAAAAAAAATAAATCAAAAGACGATTGGGATGTGCAATATAAAACTGATGCAGGAGCTATGATTGTTGACGGAATGGCAGACGCTGTTGTAAAAGATAGTTTTGAAGAGGGTTTCGTTCAAGATGGTGCCGACAATGCATTTGTTCAAGATGGTGCTGACAATGCATTTGTAAACGCTGATCTGACCGGTGGCAATAGTGGCGATGTTGCTAAAGAAGAAACAGAACAAAAACAAAAGGATGAGCAAATTGCACAAAATGAAAAAATAATAAGTAAAACACAAATGAAGGTAAAAGCACTTGATACGACCATTGAAGATATAGATGCAAAGATTTTGGCAAAATTGAAGCAAATTAACGCATTGAATAAGAAAAAGTTCGAAAATGCACAGGATGATAAAAAATTTCAGGAAATAATTGCCGAGAAAAGAAAAGAAGAAAAAAAATTGGAAATTCTTAAACAACAAAAAGATCGGATGTTAGGGAAGATAAAAACAGCGAAGAATGATAATTTTAATTTGAAAAAGGAGTAAAAAATTTTGTAAAAATGTTAGATAAATTTTGTGAGTTAAACATCGCGAGAAGTAAAATAAACGAGAAGCTAAAAAAGAGCATTTGCGAAGTTTGTAATCGTGAAAATATTGCGGAAATATTGGATATTTTGAATGAGAAAAATAGGCTTATCAATGAAGATGTTTTGAAAAAAGAAATCAGTGAAATTTATCGCAATACTTTTGAGGTTATTGGTTTTTATGACGATGGATATCCACAACTTTTGAAGCAAACAGCAGAAGCTCCTATTGTTTTGATGGTAAGAGGGGATAAAAATATTTTTATTAGAGATTGTTTTGCAATAGTCGGTAGCAGAGAATTAGACAGAAATGATAAAGATATAATAGAGGAGGCCGTTCAAGGTGTGCAAACTATCGATGGGGTTGTCGTTTCTGGTTTGGCAAAAGGTAGCGATATTGTTGCTCATATTAAAAGTATGAAAAGCGGAACCATTGCGGTGATGCCGTGTGGTTTGAATAATTGTTATCCGCAAGAACACGATTTTTTTGTGGAGAAAATTGTTGATTTAGGTGGAGTGGTTGTAAGCGAGTTTGCGATAAATGAACCGCCAAGACAAGTGAATTTTATTAAGAGAAATAGGATAATAACAGGGCTGTCGTATGCAACTTTTATTGCTCGGTCAAGGAGTATTAGAAGTGGGACTATGTCAAGTGCTAATTTTGCCAAAAAACAGGGAAGAAAAGTTTATACATATGATTTTGATGGTGAAAATGGCGGGAACAAGTATTTATTGAGCAATGGATTGGCGGAGGATGTTGGTAATTTTGACAGCTTTTCTTTGTCTTTGCTTGGAGATATTGCGGAGATCGAGGCAAAATTGCTGGAGCATCAAGAAGAGGCTGAAAGTGGCGTCGCAGACAAGATTAAGAGCAATCGGTTTTTGTTTAATGATTATTGTGATGCTGAAAATTTGGAAAGTGTAAAACGGGAAGTTTTAAATATTGCAAGGTGTAATAATATTAAGGTTTGTGAAAGCAATGCGGATGAGGTATTAAAAAAATGCCACGAAATACTACAAATTGATAAGAAGACTATATTGAAAGCCGTGCTTGAAATTGTATTATAAACAAGGAACGGAAGAAGAAAAAAGCATTTATGTTATAAATTATTTATAACTTTACTTATAATTCATCCTCATATTTTTGCTGTATTTTTGTGGCAACATCGCGGTTTGAATTGCGACGATTGTATCACAAATGACATTGACGACAATAAGTAAACTTGTTCCACCAATCATAAACGAATAGCCATATTTTGAAGCAACGATTTCTGGTATAGTGCAAACGATTGATAAATAAATCGCTCCAATTAAAGAAAGCCTATTCATTATTTTTCTAAATAATTGAGCTGTTTGTTCGCCCGGACGAGTGCCTGGTATAAATATGTTGCTTTTTCTTAAATTCTCGGCAACTTCTTTTGCATCAAAGACAACATTATTGTAGAAGAAAGAAAAGAAAACTATAAGAAGGATTTCAGTGCAGACGTAAAAAATTGTTCCGTGGGCGAAGTTTGCGATTATAAACTGAGCTATTGGGCTTGTACTATCTCTAAAAAGTCCTGCGAGCGTGCTTGGTAAAAGTATAACGGCACTGGCGAAAATTGGAGGAATAACCCCAGCAGGATTGACTTTCAAAGGTAAGAAATTTTGAAGTTGTTGCTTTTGCATTCTCATATATTGTTGCACTTGTTGAGGATATTGGATATAAACAAGACGATTTGATTTTTCAAATAAAACCACAACAACAAGGGTTGCAATAAAAACTGCTATTATAATAAACACAACGAGAGAGCTTATTGAGCCATTTTTTGCCATCGTAAGAAGTTGGCCTATGCTTCTTGGACTTTCTGCAACAATACCAGTAAATATTATAAGCGAACCGCCGTTGCCAATTCCGCGAGCTGTAATTCTATTACCAAACCATATAAGAATAAAAGTTCCACAAAGCATTGTTAAAGCACAAGTGATCTTGAATTCCAAAGCCTCTGCATCTGCAATTCCTGATGAAGCAAGTAAAGCGGAAATTCCCATTGCTTGACCGAAACCAACGAGTATTGTTAAGTATTTTGTGTATTGATTAAACAATTCGTGAACTGCTTCGCCCCCTTCTTTTTTCATTTCTTTCAATTTCGGAGTCGTCGCAACAATGAGCTGAATAATAATTGATGCAGTAATGTAAGGCATAATTCCAAGAGCAAAAACAGAACAACGTCCAATTGCACCACCAGAAAAAACGTTGAACATACTGAATATGCCCTTGTTGGCCATTTCCATAAAAGCGGAAAGTTTATTCACATCCACGACAGGAACGGGAATAAATGAACCAATGCGATAAATAATTAGAACGCCAATTGTAAATAGTATCTTATCTTTTAAGGATCTTTCTTTTGCCATACAACAGCAAATGTTTTTATAGCTTTTATTATTTGCAAGAACTCTATTATTTAAATGAATTATTGTTATATCTTGACATTTATTTTAACGATTATTCGCTCTGTCATATTGTAGTATCGTATGGCTAACTTGAAATCTTCAAAAAAGGATATTAGAAGAACAATCAAAAGAACCTCCGCAAATGCCTCACAGAAGAGTAAAGTTAGAACATTGTTGAAAAAAGCAAAGCTTGCTATTGCTGATGCAAAAACATACAAAGATGGTTATACAGCTGTCGTTTGTTATGAAAAAAATGCAATGATTGCAACAAAAAAACATACTTTTAGTAAGCAATCCGTTGCTCGTCATACGAGTGCATTGGTTAAGGTTTTGAAGTCTAAATTTAAACAAGAAGAGCAAGTGCTTTAATAATTTTGGTTTTACTTATTTATGGGCCCGAGTGGTTTATTTTTTTCTATCTTTTTATTAGTTTTTTTATCAGCTTTCTTTTCATTATCAGAAACCGCAGTTGTTTCAACACCGGAGGAGAAGATTTTTAAAATGAACGAGGAAGGCAAAAAAGGAGCACGAAATGCCTTGAAAGTTCTTACAAATAAGGAGAAAATTGTAAGCATCGCATTGCTTTGTGATAATTTGGTGAATATCGCCGCGTCTTCTCTATCCGCTGTGTTTTTTAGTAGTTTGTTCGGCCAATGGGATGAAATTGGAATTTTAATTTCAACAATAATGATGACTATTTTGATTTTTGTTTTTGGTGAGGTTTTTCCAAAGATGATAGCATTACGACAACCAACAAAAATTACTTTGGTAATATCGCCGTTGCTGTTATTACTTTGGAAAATTCTTTATCCAATAATTTGGTCTATAAATTTAATGACATCAAAGATTGTGAGTATCTTACACATTCGCAACGAGCAAGCAACGGAAGATGTTGACGAGGCGATTCTTGGAACGGTGGAGATGTATCACAAAAAAGGGATGATTGAAAGTGAAGAGCGAAAAATGTTGAGTGGGATTTTACAACTTGATGAGACGGAGCTACAAGAGATTATTACGCGGAGAAACGAAATGTTCGCTATTGATGTGAACGAAAAAATAGAGGTAGTTATTGATAAAATAATGAATACCGGCTTCACAAAAATACCTTTTTATGATAAGACGGATGATAATATGATCGGTGTGCTTTATACGAATGATTTAATGAAAGCATTACATAATAGCAAGAATGATTTATCAAAAATCAATATTCGTGAGCTTTTGCATAAGCCGTGGTTTTTGCCGGGAAATGCAAGTGTTGAAAGTCATTTGAAGGAATTTAAAAGAAATAGCGAGGCATTGGCATTTGTTGTTGATGAATATGGTGTTTTACTTGGGATTTTAACATTGGAAGACGTGCTTGAAGAAATAGTCGGCGATATTGGCAGTGAAGTTGAAGGCGAAGATATCTTGAAGGTTGAAAGTGGTTTTGACATAGAAGCCGATGCTGATTTGGAAGAGGTAAATGAAAAAGTTGGAAGTAATTTTAAAAACGATGATGTTTCAAGCATTGGTGGTTTTTTGATAGGGGAAATAGATAAAATACCGCAAAATGGAGCGAAATTTGAGATTGATGGCTATGTTTTTACAATACTGGAAACGACAAAAACGAGGATTAAAAAAATAAATATTACAAAAAAGAAAGATGGCAATATTGAAAGTAAAAAATGATTAAAAATTGTTGATTAGTTTTTTAAATGGCACAAAAAAGTTTTTTTGAAAAAATGAGGTCTTTTTTTCATAGAAATCAAAATGTTGTCAAGGGTTCATTTTTATTCGCTGTTGTTGTCTATTTTGTGCTTTTGTTTGGTGCGAATATTGGCTATTTTAAATACAACAAACAAGAGATATTGGTTTTTCCAAAAATAACTTTTGGTATTGATATCGTCGGCGGAAATCAGTTGACAATCGCTGTTGATACAAGCGGAGTTGTTGATGAAAACATTGAGAATTCAAAGGAATTTATTAAGAATTTTTGCAAGGAGAAAGGAGCCGATTGTGTAATTAGTAGTGGAAATAGGGATAAAGAAGGGTATTTTATTGCGACGAAATTTGATTTTAAAGGGCAGGAAGACAATAAGATTAAAAAAGTTATTGGAGAATTAAGAGGAGTATTTAACCAGTTTAATATTAAAGTTGTAAAAAATGTTTTTCCAGAATTGGAGATTGAGATTTTAATTTCCAAGGACGCAATGGCAAAGATTATTGCAGACACAACGGACAAGGCTATTTCAATTTTGAAAAATCGTATTGATGGTGTTGGGGTAAAGGAAATAGCAATTCAGAGGTATGGAGCGGATAAAATTGTAATTTTAATTCCAAACGGCGTTGATGTAAATGGTGTAAAAAATATTGTCAATACAACTGCGAAATTAGAATTTAACTTGATGGATAGACAACATATTTTTTATTACAAGCCAAAAGAGATTTTAAAGAAGCATAAGCTTTTGCCGTCTTATAAGAGTGAGAATGGGGTTTATTATTTAATGGAAGAAAAGCCAGTTCTAAATGGCGAAAGTATTGCAAGTGTTCAGCCGAATATTGATGGAATAAATAATGCAATAAATTTTAGAATGAATGCTACAGGGACAAAAAAGTTTGGAGAGATAACTACAAATAATCGTGGTCGCTTGTTGGCGGTGGTTTTGGATGACAAGGTTTTGATGGCTCCAATGATAAATACCGCAATTTTAAATGGTGCGGGGTCTATAACTGGGCATTTTACACCAGATGAGGTTGTAAATTTGTCTGTGTTGTTGAGATCGGGTTCTTTACCTGCAAGTGTGTCAATAGTGAACGAAAAACAACTTGGCTCAATTTTTGATAAAAATATTTTGTCTCGTGTAAGTAATATCGTTGTGTGTTTGATTGCTATTTCGATTGTTATTATGTGTTTGAGGTATAGGTTGATTGGTTTGGTCACGATTTGTTCTTTGATTTTGAACTTTATTTTTACTTTTGGTATTATGTCAATTTTTGGTTTTACCCTTACGTTACCGGGTATTGCCGGATTTATTTTAATGCTCGGAATGGCAACGGATGCAAATATTTTGATTTATGAAAAAATGAAGGATGTGGCAAGAAAAGGAATAAAATATAAGGAGAGTGTAATAAAAAATGGTTTTTCAAAAGCAATTGGGACAATTTTGGACGCTAATATCACAACAATTATTGCAGGTATAGCACTTTTTTCGTTTGGAGGGAGCTTTATAAAAGGTTTTTCAATAACTTTGATTTTTGGTATTTTATGCAGTATTTTTACTTCTGTAAATATAACGAGAATGGTTATTGAGTTTATTTACAGAAAGAAAAGCTATATTAGCATTTAATTTTAATGTTCGCTGAAGCTTGCAATGTCTTTATTTAGTTTTTAAGTTTTGTCGGGGTTTTTTTGGAAATTTTTGCCTTTTTCTTTTAACTTTAAATTTTGTCAATGTTTGATTTTTATGTTATAAGTGTTGACGTTGTTTCGTGAGGCGTTGTTTTGTTTTTATATTGATGTTTTTTTTGTCGTTTTCGGCAATGCAAAGCAACGCAAAAGCGGATGCTTGGAGCGCAATTAAGAAGGTTGCAACATTTGCTTTTGGCGACGGACTATTGGAACCTTGCACAAAAAGTGCCATAAAAACTTTCCACGGCAAGACCTATAATAATGTCTCCACTCAGTGCGATGAATTTGAAGAACCAAGTCTGACAGATGAGGTTGCAGGTGTCTTTTCTACAAATAAGAAAACAGTCATTTGTTCGGCAAATTCAATGGTAAAAAATATTATGCGTGGTGTTGGGACAGCTATTGGGGCTTATTTCGGAGCTTCAATGCTTGGATATATTCTCGGAAACCTTGTTGGTAATGCAATTGAATGTTTGATAATAGCGGCAAAAGCAAAAAGTGGTTTTAAAAAAGCTTCTGAATATGAAGTTTGCTATTCGGGCGACGGCGAAGGAAGTCCGTTGCCGTACACGGATAAACAGATTGCAAGGCTTCTGGTTTTATCAAATGAAAAAGTTTCCGTCTCTAATATTGTGGATAAATATGATAAGCTGTGTCTTCATAAAGTTGGAACAAAAAATTATGCCTTTTACAAGGAAGGTGATATACACGATAACATTTATGTTCATCACGCTGATGGATACGCTTATGTGATGTGTGCCAGTGTTTTTAGTGCTTGCCCATGTATTTATAATGTCGGACGTGGAGTACTTACTGAACCGGAATACAAGAGAGATGATAATGGCGTTATTCAGTTAGACGAAAATGGCCATTTGGCTTTTATAAACGATGAAGAAAAGCGAAAATACGAAGATAGGTACGCAAAGCATTGTAGGATTATTAGGTATAAAGATTTATATGAACAGCAAGATGATATAGCTTCAATATTTGATGAGGCTTGTTTTGATTTGCGTGGGTATTCCAAGAGGGGTGCAACCATAACGGCCGGTATAGTTCAATGTTTTGAAAATACAGCGAGGAATATTTTTGAAAAGCCAATTTTAAGTATAAAACAAACTTCAACTACAAATCAAAAAGCAACACAACAATATACCGCGGATATAGTTTTGTTGGAGGAAGCTTATAGATATTTAATGCAGACGATTATTCAGGATAGAAAGTATGATAACATTTTGAGTAAAAAAGAAGCGGATTTGTCCGTGCAACAAAAGAAGGATGCGTTAAAGAAATTAAAAGATATTTGGTTTAATGACGAAGGGACAATGAAGGTTGAGTATTCTTGCGACGCAAATGGTAAGGGTCATTATTCGGGGACAACTATGTCATTTTATGATAAATACTACTCAGTTCCTTCAACCGCTGTTACAGAGAATTGTTGTAAAGAGGATAACAAAATTTTATATAACACTTGTTTTCAAGATAATGTTGTTGGATGGAATGTAGAAAAAGATCAAGAAGGCAAAGAAAAAAAAACTGCTAACGAAAATGTAATTACTTCGCTTACAATGGCGGATGAATATGATAATTTTACGGAAGATCAAAAAAAGAGTTTTACAAGAATGGTTTTTACCGAAACGGCAAAACTAAGCAACTTGATAGAACAAGTAAAAATTCAGAAAACACGTTCAATAAAAGCAAATAATGCTCAAATGTCAGGTGAAACATCATTTTCAATGACACTTTTCGATGTTTTTAGAAATAAAATCAAAGCTTTGGCTGTTGTAGCATTAACGCTTTGGTTTTTTTTGCTTGGGTGGAAAATGATAAATGGCGATTTTGGCAAGATGGATGGTAAGGAATTCGGAATGCTTGTTTTGCGTGTCTCATTGTGCTATATGATTGTGTTCAGCGAGAGTGCTAAAAATTATGTGTTTAATTTGGCCATTCAGACTGCACAGGGCGTTGGAATGGGGTTAAATAGAATAATGTCGGAATTCCGTAGTCAAGAGAACAATTCTTGGAATAATGCTTGTAATTTTACAACTTCTGCTTCCAAGACACCGAAAAGAGTAAATGACGGGGATCCTGTTGATGCAATAAAAGTAATTACAAAGGTCAATGCTTGTCAAAATAAAAATCATCAATTAGTTAGTAGTAGATACACGAAAGAAGGACATACTATTACAGCATATTGGCGACCAGAATGTCCGACTGGGTATGTTTATAGTAGTTGCGAGAAGTATGAATCAAGTTATTTATCGAGCACAATTGGAAATGTTTGTGTGATGGCCAAGTGTGTTTCTATGGAAACGAGTACCACTGGTGGACAAATGAGTGTGAATAAATCCATTCTTTTTGTTCCTGCCGTGCCGATTGAAAAAGTATCCGGAATAAAGAGCGATGCATTATTGACTGCTTTTCAAGATTATTATAAAAGTTTGGAAGGCTATGGAGCAATCTATACTATTAAAAAGGGAAAATTAGAGAATGGTTATAAGGATTTTTGCATTAGTTATGGTTTCGATAAAAATAAAAGTGTTTCCGCTTCTGATGGTGTAAGGAATTTTACCGACGTAAGTTGTCCATTTGAGTTTCAAGATGGTAAAAAATGTAGTGATGATAATTGTTATAGTGGATATTGTTATAAAAAAGTCTGTTTGGCCAACGAGACGGAAGAGGAGTGTAAAAACAAAGCTTCTACTGAAGAAAATACAATTGTTTCAATGCTTTTGAGAAAGCCGATTACTGATGAGAATGAATTAATACAAGTTGATGATTATGAGTATTCTTGCGTGGATGAATCAAGTGAGCTTTATTGTAATGGTTACGATCCGGACGATAAAACTAAGTGTGTAGAGAGTAAATGTCAACCAAAAAAGTTGCAATGCGAAACGGGAATGTCATTGACTTGTGGCAGAAAGGCAATAATGGCAGATGGTAGTTTGAGCGACAAGTGTTTGTCTGGCGTTTGTTATAAGGATTTGACGACTTTTATGCCACGACCTCCGTGGGAAAGACCTTATAAAGTTTTTCAGTATTACAATACTGAAACAAATAAGTGGGTTTACGTTAAACCAAGATGTCATAAGGTGCTTAAAGATAAAAAAAAGACACCAGTTTATGCGCAAAATGATCCTTTAGCGGAAGATCCGAAATATTCATCTTCGTTGAATGATTATGCTTTTACTTGTTCTGAGGAAAAAGAACAACAGGGATATGTTTTAGATGATGGTTATAGAATAAATGATTTAATTGATTTAAAGTTTATCGGTAGCGGAAACAAAGATATTTTGGTTTTTCAAGGATTGTTATCTTATGACGACCAAGACAATTTATCGGATCAGGAGAAGGTAAATAAGCTTAAATATCAAGTCATTAGAACAGCAGTTGCGACAATAGATAGCAACGGCGTTGTTGAAGAATATGATTTTATTGATGATGGAATGGCGGCAGAAGGCAGTTTGCGAGCGCAATATAGGATATACTTAGATAGCAAGCTAAAAGCATTGAATAAAAATGCAGATTATCCAGTGATTAAAAGGTATGGCGGTACAAGAAGCTATAAACATATATCTTTTTGGGATTCAATGGATTGCAAAATTATACAATTTTTAACGTTCACTGGAAACGATAAGGGTTTTCAAGAGGACGTAGAGTCTGCTTTAAGTTCAGCCGAAGACGGCAATGTGGATGGAGCAATAGATGGCGCAATTACAGCTTTTCTTCAGTTCGTTAAGTTTGTATTCATGGTTTTCCCTTTTGGTATACTTGTTTTTGCATTAATGTTTGCAATTGGAGCAGCATTATTTATGCTTGTAGCCAGAGCAGCACAACAATATGTGGTTTGTGTTTTCAATCTTGTGTTAACAATATATCTTTCGCCGTTTGTGTTTGTTTTGTGGCTGTTTGACCAGACTAAGAAGGCGTTAGATAGTTGGCTAAAAGATTTGCAAGCTAACGTTATTGGAGCGTGTGTTCCATTTATTACGATTTCAATGTTTTTATTTATAATAGATTGGGTGTTGTTTGGCGATGCGAGCAAATATGTGGAAGAGAATATGTTTACTGTTACTGGCGGTATAAATCCTGATTGTTATGATGGTCACGAAAGTAAAGCGCCAGTTGGGTGTTTAGCTGTGCGTTTGATGAAAAAGTTTCAAATGTGGGATAATATTTTGAATTTTTTGATTTCTTGGGTTGCGATTTTTAAAAAGGATACTTGGGTGTTGGCTGGATATTTGATTTATAGGGCTTTGTTTGCGGCGGTGGTTATTGTGATAATGACTTTAATGCTTGATAAAATGGAAGGAGAAATTTATAAGCTTACTGGTGGAAAACCGGATACTAACATCGGTGGTGGTTTTACACAATCGGCTTCTGATAGTATTAAATCAGGAGGAATGGCAGGAATAGAGGCAATGAAGTTTGGTTTTAAAACGTTTGTAAACACGCTCAAAGCTGTAAAAAATATTGCACAGGGTGTTATTAATCAAGTTGTTGGATTGATTGCCAGAATGGCCGGTGCTTTTGGAAATAAAGACGCTGCTGATAACATAAATAAAGTGAAAGATATACTAAATGGCAAAAGACTTGGAGAAGCAATCAGTGCAATAACAGATAGAGTCGGTAATTTCTTCAAAGAAAAATTTAATATTGGTGGCAGGGGTGATAAAATTAAAGAGATGCTAAGTAAGCTTTCGCAGTATAAACAACAGCAATTGCAAGGGATAAATAGTAAAACCAAAGGAAGACAAAAAGAAGTGCTTGAAAAATATAAGAATCAGTTGGCTGAGCGTAAAAATGCAAATGCGGATATGCTGAAAAATTTTGAAGATCAAATAAAAAACAGAGAAGATTTATCGCGAGAACAAAAAGATAACATGATCAATGATGCAAAAGATAGAATTGCAAGGCAAGAAGCCGAATATGAACAACAACAAAAAAGCTTACTTGATAATGAAATCAGCAATATTCAACGACAGGGAGCCGATGAATTAAATAATGCTAGCAAATCAATAGATGAGTTGATTAAAAATGTCGATAAGAATATCGGCAACATGGATACTGAAACGTTAGGGCATATTTTAAAGTCTAAAACAACTAAGACTTTTATAAACAGAATTGAAGAAGAAGTTCATAGTTATGAATAGTATTGAGAGTATTATATGAAAAAGAATGATGGTTGTAAAAAAACAAGTAAACCTTTTTATTCTGCCTTTATAGTATCTTTTTGTATTTTATTATCTCGATTTACGGGATTGGTTAGAGATATATTTTTTGCAAAGTATCTTGGAAGTGGAGCAATCGCGGAGGCGTTTTATGTTGCTTTTAGGCTGCCAAATACATTCAGGAGAATATTTGCAGAAGGCGCGTTTTCCAACGCTTTTGTGCCGTTTTTTACTTCAAAAGTAAAGGAAAATTGTGAACTTGCTAACAATTTTTCTTTTAAGGTTTTTTGCTTTCTTGCTTCATCGCTTGTGGTTTTAACAATTTTTTTTGAGATATTTATGCCGTTTGTTGTTAGTGCCATAAATCCCGGTTTTTTGCAAGATGAGAAGAAATTTTTATTAGCGGTGCAGTTGTCAAGAATTTGTTTTCCGTACGTTATTTTGATAAGTTTGGCATCGTTTTTTGGCTCTATTTTACAAAGTGTAGGGCGGTTTGCACCTTTTTCGCTCGTGTCTGTAATTTTAAATATTGTCGTAGTTATCGGGCTTTTGGTTACAAAATCGTTTTTTTCAAATGTTGGTTTTTGTTTGTCTTGGGTGCTGATTTTTGCTGGTATTTTTCAACTTCTTTTTGTGATGTGGTTTTGTGTTAAAAATGCAGTCGTTCCAAAAAATAATAGTAAAAAATTGTCTTTGGAACTGAATGAAGAAAATAAAAAAGATTTGAGAAGTTTTATAAAAAAGTTTTTGCCAGCCGTTGTTAGTAGCGGAATTTTGCAGATAAATATTTTTGTAGATGGTATATTTGCAAGTTTTTTCGCTGGAGCTGTTTCGTATTTATATTATGCGGATAGATTGGTGCAGTTTCCAATGAGTATAATTGGTTATAGTTTAAGCGTTGCAATTTTGCCTTCGTTGAGCGTGGCGTTTAAGGCGAAAAATATCGACGAAGTAGCGAGCTTGCAAGTGAAATCAATGAAAGTTGCTTTATTCTTTTCCATTCCAGCAATGTTGTTGTTTTTATCGTCGTCGCAAAAAATAGTTAGCTTGATTTTTGAACGTGGGGCTTTTACAGCGACGGACACAAAAGTTGTTGCTAATATGTTAATGATTTTTGCAATTTCAGTTCCAATGAATATTTTACTGAAAATCTTTTTTGCTTGTTTTTATTCACAAAAAGACACAAAAACACCGATGAAAATTAGTTGGTTTGGGTTAGTGTTTAATGTTGTTGCTAATTTGGTTTTATTCAAAATTATTGGGATGTATTGTGTTGTTGTAGCGACTTCTGCATCGTCAGTTTTGTCTTGTTTGTGTGCTGTTATTGTTTTAAAAAGTGGGGGCAATTTTTTTATAAAAAAGAAAGATTTTAATGATATTTTTTTGGTTTTTGTCGCATCTATTTTGTCTTGTTTTGTTGTTCCCGTGCTTTGTTTAAAGGCTAATATATTTTTGATTTTTTTCATTTCTGGTTTTATTTACTTGGCTTTGTGTTTTAAGTTGAGAATTTTGACGAAGGATTTTATAAAGGAGGTTTTTAATAAAAAAAGTTGTAAATAAAATTTTTAAATCGCTTTTTTGATGTAGTTTTTTTATATGAGAAAAAAAAAAGTTGTTAAGTGGTCAACTTTGTTGCTTGCTTGTGGTTGTGTCGCTTATGCTTTTATGTCATATGAAAGAATTGCACGTCTTGACTTAGCGGTAAATCCAAGATGTCAGGAGTGTTTTTCACCGGCTAAAACTCACGCCGGTTGCTTGGTTGCCGTTGATGGTAAAATTTTGTTGGTTAGGGATAAATTGAGCAAAAAGTTAGGTTTTCCAGCAGGTAAGCACGAGTTCGGTGAAAGAGCATTTCAAACGGCATACAGAGAAACTTTGGAAGAAACTGGTTTGAGGGTTGTATTAGAAAGATATCTTGCTGAATTTGAGGAGGAAAATTTCCGTTTATTTAAGTGTAATATAATTGAAGATACAAAGAAACACGATAATGAAATTATGGAGGTCAGATATTTAAATCAACAAGAAATAAAAGAAGTAATAGATAGCAACGATGCTCGTTTTAAAAATCAGTTGGAGTTTGTCTATGAGAAGTTTGACGAATTAGTAAAATAGGTGTTTTATTTTGCTTGTTTAACTTTCATTTATAAATGGTTCGCCCCTAAAATTGAGTACATTGTTAAATTTTTCTTTACAGGTCTTCAATGTTTTATCACAGCCGGCAAAGATTTCGTAGGTGTCGCCAATGTTTAAAAGTTTGGTATTTTGAAGTAGAAAAATCTCGCCATCTTTTTCGTCTTTAATTTGTAAAGAAAAGCCTCGCAATTTTCCGCTTGTTATTTTTATAATTCCGTATTTATAGTATCCCACTGTGGTTTTTTTGTTATCTCGGTGGTTTCCAATAAATGAGTTTGGTGCCGTTATTTGAGTAATTTGCCCGCTTGCTTTGTGGTTGTTTATATCTATTCCGCATTTAGAACTGCCAAAGCATTCGCGACAAAGCGGAGAAAATAAGCAAGTCGTCGGTTTATTAAGTCTTGCGATGTTTGGTAAAAGTGAGATTTTTAAAAGGTCGTTTTCTGTTTGAATTTCGTCAATAAAGCCATTAAAAATTGTGTTTGTACTTGAAATTTCGCTGTTGCCGTTATTGTTATTTTTTAATGTTGCGATTTTGATAATAACAGATGATTGCAAAAGTGCCTCAATTTCAATTTTGTCATTGTTGTATATGTTTAATAAATTGATTGATAAGTTGCTTTTGTTCTCTAAGTTATCAAATTGCGTTTTTATCAAATCATTTCCAGCGAAGTATATTTTTTCGTTAAATGTAAAATCGTTGTCGCTGGTATTGAAATAATAACTGAAATTTGCAGAATTAAATTCTATTAAATAGACGATCGGCAAGCCGTTTTTTATTTCTTGAATAAAAGTTTCGTTTATAGCCATAAAATTATTTTTGAACTTCAATTAAAGTAATATCTGGTAATTCAATTAGGTTGTTGCTTTTTCTGACAACTGGAAGAAAATCCGTTGCAAATCTTACGATTACATAAAAATTACAATCTATGTATATGTTATCGCTTTCTTGCGGAATGTTGTCGTCTGTAAAAGTTATTATATTGTTGGTTATGCTGTATTTTGAGCCATCAATTTCGTTTGCATTGAAATAAATTTTTACATTTTTTACTTTAAAAACGTTCCTTTTTATTGAAAGGTTGTGGTATGTATAAGTTTTGAATATTTTAAAGCTTTTTGTGTGTCCGTCGCCGTTTGTTAATAGTTGTGTTTCAATTTTGTTATCGTTTTTATCTGTAAAATTGAATGATTTTTGACTTCCTCCGCATAAAAGAAAAAATGCTTGTAAGTTTTTGTAAGTGCTTTCATTACAATTTTTGTATAAAAGATTATATTTATATCGTCCTTCATTCCAATTTCTGTTTCTAATTTCTTTTTTTCCCGTAGTCGTAGAGATTGTCGTTGAGAATTCAAGTCCTCCGCAAAAGCAATTTGATAAATCTTCTGGAAAATCTATATCCAAGTGGTTCATATTTTTTTGTTCTTGTGTTGTGTGTTTTTTTGTTTAGGGAAGACAATTGTTAGCTTTTAATGTATCTGTAAGCTATGTATGAACCTAATCCGATTGTAGCCACTGCTCCGAGTGTTGCGCCGGCTATTGCAAGTTTATTATCTCCTTTCGGACCTGGTACACCCTGTTCTCCCTGGGGACCTGGCACACCCTGTGCTCCAGTGTCTCCTTTTTCTCCTTTCGGACCTGGCGCGCCCTGTGCTCCCGTGTCTCCTTTTTCTCCTTTCGGACCTGGCACACCCTGTGCTCCCGTGTCTCCTTTATCTCCCTGGGGACCTGGCACACCCTGTGCTCCAGTGTCTCCTTTTTCTCCTTTCGTATTTCTTATTGCAACAATAGCAACAATGGTAGCTATTATAGCTAATATAGCTATAATTATTATAAATATCCAAATAGAACTATCTTTTTTTTTTTGTTCTTCTTGTTTCTTTTGTTGTTCTGAGTTAAGGGATATGTTTGATACGAGTGGAGCGGTATTTACGATATTTTTGTCGTTCACGTTATTATACATTTCTGTAAACTTTCTTGTATCGTTATCCATACAAGTATTTTATAAAAATTGATTTTTAAAAAAAGTTGTTTTTATAGCGTTGCTATGTTGCCTTTTTTTAAAAAAAAAAAAAATCGGTTTGTTCATATAAGAGATAGGTTTTGTTCTTTTATTGAGAAGAGCATATGTGTTGTGAATTTTAAAAAAAACAAAAATAATGTGATTGTGCTTATTAAGAAAGTTATTTTAAAGGCGAATAGTTGCATTTTGTTTGCGACAGATCGGCTATTGTTGGCATACAACAAGCATTTTGCAGGTAGGCCTTCTTTTTTGTGGAAAAAAATGAAAGAGTTTATAAAGAAGTTGTTTTTTTTCATTAAGAGGTTTGCTTTTTTTGTAAGGGATTTTTATAAAAAAGACAAAAAAAGAGCAATCATTTACTTTATTTTGTTGTATATTTTGTATAAGTTTGTTTTCTCATTTTTTGGCTGGGTGTCGCATTTTTTTAGTAGTCATAAAAACGAAATGGTTGTTTCCGTTAGAGAAGTAGAACAAAGAAGTGTTGAAAAAGAGGTGAATTGTTATGGTTATCTTGAAAGTGACAACAATTTGCAGTATGTATCAGAGGTAAGAGGGAATATAAAGAAAATTTTGGTTCAAGAAAAGCAATATGTTAAGGAGGGGCAACTCTTAATGACGCTTGATAGTAAATTTACAGAAAATTCTTACATAAGTGCAAAGTCAATATTGGAGAGTAAAAAGTTTCAATATGAAGCAATTAAAAAGCTTTATGAGGATGGGCTTGAAAGTAAAGGAAACTTGAAGGCAATGGAGGCGGATTTGGAAAGTGCAAATTCAAATTTTGAAAGTGCAAAGAAGGCTTATAATGGGCTTGTGATTCTCGCTCCATTTAATGGGTACATAGATAATATTAAAAATAAAGAAGGGGCTCAAATCAATCCGGGAACTTCGTTGTTCACATTGGAAAGAACGGATACGATGCAAGTAAAATGCGATGTTCAGAACTTGTCAACTGGAGAGGTTAAAACTGGCGATAAAGTAAAGGTCTATATTGGTGGCATAAATGTTGCGACCGGTAAGATTTCAGTGATTGGCGACAGTGTTGATGTTTATACCGGAAGCAGGACGATTTTGGTAAATCAAATTGAAAGCATTGAAGGATTTGAGGAAAATGTAAAGCCGGGTATGAGCGTAATGATGAAGATAAGAGCAAAATCTCAAAAGGAGACAGCAGAAATTTTATCGGAAGCACTTGAAACAACAGAAACTGGTGCCTTTATGGTAAAGATTTTGAATCCTGAAAATGGCGAGATAAGTTCAAAGAATATTGTTATTTATGATGAAAAAGATGGGACGGACTATGTATTTGGGCTTGCAAGCGGAGATTATGTTGTAGAAAGAGGACACGAGTTTGTTGAAGTTGGTGAGCAGGGCATTAAGTTTGCGAAGGTCGGTGAAAAGACAGAAACAACCATTTACGAGAAAGTAGTAAAAACCAAGTGTTTTATTTTAAAATGCGTTGGTAGTGTAAAAAGCTTTGCTAATAAAGTCGTTGAGTTTGCGAGCTTTTTGAGAAAGGAAATACCAAACGATTTTGAAAGAATAAAAAATGCAATCTCTAATGTATTTTAGTGGTTTTATGAAATATTTTTCCTTTTTCTTTTTAGCTATATTTTCATTTTTTTCTGGTCTTGGTGGTATGGCAACGGCCACGACATTAAAGGAAGCGTTGGAATTAGCTTATAAGAATAGCGAAACGGTTAATATTAAAGCTTTGCAACGAGATTTTGGAGAAATAGATAGAACGACGGCTTGGTTGAGTATTTTACCGCAAACAACTTTGAGTTATCAAGTAGGAAAAGCATTAAAACCAAGTTATAGTTATGGTGCAGGTTTGACGCAATCAATCACTGATTTTATAAGTGAAAACAATTTAAAATTGCCACAAGGTGGAAACGGAAATATGTCAAGCAGTGTTGGAACAGGAACTTTATCAGCGAGTGCAACTTTACCACTTTCATACTGGAAAATAGCTCCTGCAATTGTTGCTTCACATAAAGCTGCGACCGCAAAAGATTTTGAGTATAATGAATTTTTAGAGAATTTTGGGCTTTTGTTTATTCAAAAGTATATGGATGTGATTTATTATACAAAAGCAAGAGAGGTTTTTCAACAAATGACTGATACATTGGATAAAAAATTGCGGAGAGTGAGTATTATGAATAAATACGGGACAGCAAAAAAGGATAAAGTTGTTATGGCAGAGGCACAACTTTATGAAAATAAAGCGAATGAAATTACCACCAATTCGGCGTTGGAAAAAGCGAAAATGGATTATAAAATAATGACTGGTGAGTTGCCTGTTGATTTAGAGGTTCCTGATGTAAAAAATGCAGTTTTACCAGCAAAAGATAAAGATGATTTTGTTGCCAAAGTTTTGGTTGAAAATAGCAAGCTTTTGAGAGTGAAGTCCGAATTGTCGGCACAAAAAGCGAATTTAACAGCAAGCGGTTTCAATCTTTTGCCAGATGCTTTTTTCAACTATTCTTATACGGATAGCAGGATGGGAAGCTATATGAGTTATCATTATCACTCTGTGGGTATTGGTGTTTCTTGGACAATTAACGGGTCAAATAATTTATTGAATAGAGCAAGGAAAGAGTATAAAAATTATAGAATGGCAGATTTGAATTATGCACTTTCGTTGAAGGAAATAGAACAAGACGCTGGTTATTCTTGGGATCAATATGGTGCGATGTTGGAACTTGTAAAAGCAACGGAAAAGGCATTAAAAGCAAGTGTTGATAGTTTAAAAGAAGTTAAGGTATCAGTGGCAACAGGCACGGCAACATTTATTGATGAAATGGATATTGAAAATCAATACTTGCAAGCAAATTTGAATTATTTAAACGCTTTGAAGGCTTTGACACTTTCGTATTATAAATTGATTAGTATGACGGGTGTCGGGCATTTGCCAGTTGGTTAGTCGGTTGATATGTCAGGAGAGGGGAAGAAGAATATAATTGAGATGCTTTGCCATAGATACAAGGCGACGTTGCTTTTTTTTGCAATGTGTATTGGTTATAGTATTTATGGCTATTTACAGATTTCAAGGGAGAGCTATCCGGATGTAAAAATTCCTTATGTATCTGTAATGACAATTTTAAAAGGTTCGTCTGCGGAAGATGTTGATAGAATGATAACAAAACCTATTGAAAGAAAGTTGCAAGGTTTGCAGAATGTCAAAAAAATTACTTCAACATCTGGTTTTGGATATGGTTTGACGATTGTTGAATTTCGTTCTGATGCGGATAGCGAAACTTGTTTGAGAAAAGTGAAGGACAAGGTGGATGAGGTAAAACCTGATTTGCCAAAAGACATTGAAGAGCCATCAATAAATGAGATTGATGTAAGTAAATTTCCGGTTTTGTATGTAATGCTTTCTGGAAATGTTTCAAAGAAAACTTTAATTCGTAGTGCAAGAGTTTTGAAAAAGGAAATTGAGACAATAAAGCAAGTATTAGAAGTTAACATCACGGGAGACAGCGAGGATATAATTGAGATAGTGCCGGATGTTGCAAAAATGAAGGTGCTTGGAATTTCTGCGGATGAGATAAAAGGTGCAGTCGCGAAGAATAATATTTTGATACCACTGGGAAAAATGCAGAATAATACGACGGAATTCAATATAAAGTTATCCGGACTTGTAAAAGAAGTTGATCACGTGAAGAATTTGCCGGTTCGCAGGACTGGGACAGGGACGATATATTTAAAGGATATTGCGAACGTTAGTGCGAAGTTTGATCGTCCGGACAGAGTTGCGAGAGTAAATCAAGGTGATGCGGTGGTTTTAGAAGTTTCAAAGCGATCTGGTGAGAATGTGATTGATACCATTGATGCTGTTAAGAAAGCCGTTATGGATAAAAAAGGCGAGCTAAACCAAGATATAAACATTGCTTATTCAAGAGATTCGTCCGACACGGTTAAAGATTCGTTGTCCGACCTGCAAAATAATGTTATTTTGGCGTCGCTGTTAGTTGTGCTGGTTATAATATTTTCAATAGGTAAAAAGCAAAGTTTGATTATCGGTATCAGCATTCCTTTCTCATTTTTAATGGGAATGGGAACGGTTTATATGCTGGGATACAGCTTGAATATTGTTGTTCTTTTTGGCTTTATTTTAGCAGTCGGTATGATTGTGGATGCGTCTACAATTGTAACTGAAAATGCCGATAAGTTAGTTAGCTCTGGAATGAAAGTAAAAGAAGCCTATATCAAATCAGCAGGGCGTATGGCCGTGCCGGTTTTGTCCGCAACGATTGGAATAATTGTTGTTTATATGCCTTTATTGTTCTGGCCTGGAACTATTGGCAAATTTATGTTTTATATTCCAGTTGTTATTATTTTGGTTTTGTCTTATTCAATAGTTTGTGCAATGCTTGTTGTGCCTGTTGTTGCTTTCTGTATTGAAAAAACGCCTTTGAGAAATTTATCAACAAAATGTAACAACAACTTTTTTGAAAAGCTGTCAGTGGTTTATGAGAAGTTGTTGAATAAAATCTTAGACAACCCAAAAGGTTATGTAAAAAAGGTTTGTCTTGGCGTAGTAGGTTGTTTTGTGATGTATCAATTTTTGGGGCACGGGACAACATTTTTTCCTGATATAGAGCCAAAAAATATATCCATAACAGTTAAAAGCAATGGCAATATGTCGCTACATCAAAAGGTGGCTTTGGCAAAACAACTTGAAGATATTACAATGAAAGAAGTCGGACGGGAGGTTGCGGTTTTGTATTCAAAAATTGGAGATCCAAGACAAAGCGACACGAGAGCTACGAGTGATACTATTATAGTTTTGGATATTGAGCTTATACATTGGCAGGAAAGGCGGAGATGTTATAAGATTATTGAGGACTTAAAGAAAGCGACAAAGGATATTGCTGGTGTAAAAATTGAAATTGCAAAAGATAGACAGGGGCCTTCTTCAAGCAAACCGGTTGAGATAAGGGTTTTATCGCAAAAGCTGGATGTATTGAATAAATATGCAAATGAAGCATTAAAGTATTTAAATAGTGATAAGCAGTTTAAAGATATAGATGATAGCAGAGCAAGCGGAAAGTTGGAAATCGTCGTTGAGTTTGATAAAAACATTGGTTCACTTTATGATATTTCTGTTTCCGATCTCTATTATCCTCTTGCTTCATTGACGACCGGTTATATTGTTGGTAGTTATCGCCCTGATGATGTTGATGATGCGGTGGATATAAAGATTGTAATGCCAAGAGAGTTGCAAAGTTTGAAAGAAATGGAAAATTTAAGTGTTTATTCTCCAAAACTTCGTAAGAATATTGCAGTAAGCAATTTTGCAAAGTTTAAACCAAATCGTGAAAATTCTTTTATAAAGAGGACAGACGGGTATTATTCTGTGACGCTTTCTGCTAATGTTGGTGAAGGTGTCGTTGCAAATAATAAGCTTTTAGAGTTTCAAAAGTGGGCAAGTGAAAAATTTAAAGGTTCTAATGATTTCAAGTTTGTTTATGGAGGTGATGCGGAACAACAAAAGGAAACCGGCTCGTTTTTGATAATGGCATTTTTTGTTGCAATATGTATAAAGTTTTTGATTTTGGTAGCTCAATATAATTCTATTTATTACGCGTGTTTGACATTGAGTGCAGTTGTTTTATCAATCGCAGGTGTTCTTGTTTTGTTGGTAATCACAGGAAAACCTTTCTGTGTTGCGATGGCTGGGCTTGGTATAATATCTATTGCTGGTATTGTCGTGAGTAATAATATTGTTTTGATTGACACCTTTCAAGAATTGTTGAATAAACAGAAATTGCCACAAAGGGATGCGATTATAAAAACTGCTTTGTCTCGTTTGCGTCCTGTGTTGATAACGACAACGACAACAATCAGCGGTTTATTGCCAATGATGTTTAATTTTAATATAGACTTTGCAACTTTATCGTTTTTGTATAACGCTCCATCAGGACAATGGTGGGAAGAGCTTGCCACAACAATAGCCGGCGGAGTATGTTGCTCTTTGATTTTAACTTTAACATTTACACCCGCGATGTTAATGATACATGGACCGAAGGATGAAGAGGATGAATAGGGCGACAAAATAAATAAGGGCAATAAGGCAATTAGCGTGGTTAACTGGAATAAGAGCAAGAGAAAAATAAACCAATAGTTTATTTAGGCTTGTAAATTAAAATTTCATTTCTTTTCTTTGTCGAACCATTGTGAAGAGAATAATTTTAATTGGTTTGCCGATTTTTTTAGTTGTTTCTGTCGTTTGCGGTTTTATTTATGTAAAATTTTTGAAATGTAAAAAAGATGTTCCTGTTGTGTATTTTACTCGTGATATAAGTCCAGATGGGTTGATAAAGCTTTATAAAAAGGTTAATCAAAATATTGATGGTAAGGTTTTGATAAAGATGCATACTGGCGAGCCAAATGGGCCAAATATTTTGCCACGAGATATGGTTAAAGCGTTAGTTGATTATGTTCCTAATAGTGTGCTTGGTGATACTAATACACTTTATAAAGGTGGGAGATATACAACGGAAGATCATCGTAAAACCATTGCGATAAACGGCTGGGATAAGATTGCAAAAGTTGACATTTTAGACGAAGAAGGTGTTGTAAATCTTCCTGTGAAAGGCGGAAAGCATTTTAAGGAAGTTTCAATGGGTAGTCATTTAGTGGATTATAATTCTTTGATTGTTTTAACACACTTCAAAGGGCACGCAATGGGTGGTTTTGGTGGTTCAATTAAGAATATAGCTATAGGTTGTGCCGATGGTAGAATTGGAAAAGCACAGGTTCACGCTGCTACGGATCACGATGATTATAGCAAGTGGCTAATGGGAAAGCCGTTTATGGAAAATATGGTTGAAAGTGCGAAAGCGACGGTTGACCATTTTGGTAAAAACATAACGTTCTTGAATGTTCTACGTCGTATGTCCGTTGATTGTGATTGTGCTGGTACAACTGCGGAAGAGCCAAAAATTAGGGACATTGGAATATTGGCGTCAAGAGATATTGTCGCGATAGATCAGGCATCTATTGATTTAGTTTATAAAGCACCAAAGGAAGAATTAAAAGATATTAAAGAACGTATTGAAAGTCGCGAAGGCCTACATCAGTTAGCATATGGAAATGAAATCGGGCTTGGTTCTCGTAATTATAAATTGGTTGAAGTGAAGTAATTAAAGTTTTTTGAAAGAGTTTGATTTTCTTTGACTTTTTTTGTTGTTTTGATAGTATTTTTTTGTGCTGTTTATGTTTTGTTTGAAGAAGAAAGCGAAAAAATCTTTTACATTGGTTGAGTTGTCAATTGTTTTACTGATTTTGTCAATGTTGCTTGGAACATTGCTGGTTGGGAGAAAAATTGTTGATAGAGCAAAAATGCAAAGAATTATTTTTGAAATAGATTACTATAAAAAGTCTTTATCTTTGTTTCGTGACACTTTTGACGTTTTGCCAGGAAATATGGACAAGGAAACCTGTATGAAATATAGTGAGTTTTCTTTAATCAATGTTGATAACAACGAGGATGTCGGAGCTTATTGTAATTCAGATCGTGGTGCAAATCAAAAATCAAGGATGACAGAAGGGTATGTAAATTCGTCTGTCATTGGAACGTCTGATAAATGGTCTATTTTCTTGGAAACAATGCGACAAATGAAACAAGGAAAAATTATAAATGAGGTCGGTTCTTCGGTTGAGGATGCAGAAAGTGTTGTAAATATTGAAAGCACTTTATTAGATAGAGGACCAAACGATGTGCAATGTCAGAATTGCATTTCATACGAAAATGTGAAAAGGACACAGGGATATACAAGTTTTGATGATAGTGGTGCTGTTAGTATCGCAGGAATAAGAGCCGATAGTTTAAAAACTGATAGCTATAAACTGAATTTCCTCAGAGGTTCAAATGATTACAATGGTTCTGGACAGAGTGAAATGAAAGATAATAATTTTGCAAAGCTTCTGAATGGCAATAATGTATTGTTCTTTTATAGAAATACACCGGCGGAAGCAGATACTTTGTATGGGAATGGAAGCCGTGCAACTGGAATTGTTTCGGCTGATATTATGAATAAGATTGATGTTAAAATTGACGACGGGAGACCGGGTAGTGGAAATGTTATTGCTTTGAAAAATGGTTATGTAAAATCAGAAGGTTTAACAACAACGGATCAAAAGAGGATTTGTTATAGTGAATTGCAGAACAATGTTTCAAATGCTTATTATACGTCTGAAACAGAGGAGGAGTTTGGTTGCAATTTTGGCGTAATTGTCAGGTAGTTGAGCCGATTTGTTTTAGACACATTGTAGGCAGGCAGGTTTTCCTGTTTGCTTATTTGGTGGCTTTATTTTTATGTTTTCTTTTTTGTTATTTTATCGGTCGTTTGTTTCAAAAGTTGGTAATTATGTGTCTAATTTATAATTATCTTCCAATTATCTAGCCCCTCAAAAACCCATATTTATAAACTCCTTTTTCAACTTCTTTGGCAAGGAGTTTCAAATCTTCACGAAGTTTTGTGAATAAAACCTCAGCTTCTGTATACGCTTCACAGCCATTGTTTCGTTTGGCTTTGCCGTTTCTGTCAAGTTTTACACCTTTAACCCCGTTCAAAATGTCATTCCAACTTGCATTGATCTTGTATTGATAATCTGTAATGATTTTGCCGTTGTGTTCGTAATTCTTGCCACATTTATTTTTATGATAAAACCTACAAATTGCCAATGCAGAATTATAAACATCCTGTGCCTGCTGGGTCAAACCTTTATTCAACTCCGCCTTCAATAACCACCAAACTTCAAGGTCGCGGTTTGCATTTTGCAAGTTCAATTCGCCATTGTCAAACAAGTTCCAGTCGGTATAATTCTTGGTGAAAATCGCATAAACAATACAATTATTTATAAAATCTTGGTCGTCTTCGTATAGATAATGTTTTTCTTGTCCCATTTTGAAATTGTCTTGTGGTTTTTCAAATGGTGCTGTGAATTGGTCGCGGTCGTTGAGCCAAGTGGCGGGGATGGCTGTAATGGAAGCAACGGTTATAAATGCTTGCCTAAAATTGTTTTCAGTAATTTCAATAGTATCACTTCGTTTCATAGATAATTCATAATTTTGACTTATGTGGATTTGACTCGCATGCTGGAAGTCCTGCCCGACATATTGGATTGTCCCGATTTTGTATTTGTAAGTAATTCTTGTGTTGAATATCGCTCCGCAGGTTGTAGATGACTGCATTGAATTTGAATGTAGTTGCTGTTCTGGAAGTCGTTTCTTGCATGATAGATGACACCGAGTGTCGTCCCCCCCCCCCC
>DGUL01000001.1:53280-122183 GCA_002394665.1 Rickettsiales bacterium UBA4311 | reverse complement strand
CCCGCTATTCTTATTATTTATACTATAACTCTTTAACCAATCAACAATAAAATCGCCTTTACTAAATTTCAAAAATGTTTTTTTGCCACTATGTTCGTTCTTTTTATTCAAAACATCAAATTCAAATCTATCTCCAAATTCTGTTTTTCCATCATAATGCCAAACTTGGAATGCTATTGGAAATTGTCCCGTGACATTATCAAAAGTATCAGCAGGACAGCAAAAACCATCAATAAATTTAATTTTCATCTTGCTTCTAAAATCAGTTAGTTTGCTGGCATTCAAATGTTTTAATTTTGAAAAACAACCAACATAACAACCGCAAATATTGTCATAAATTTTTTCGTAAAACTGAATAAATAAATCTTTGTTTGACATTCCTATTTTATTTTTCTCTTTTCCGCCAGAACTTACAACTCTTTTATTTCCACTTTCCGCATACGGCGGATTTATAAACATAACCAATTTTTCAGGAGTTTCTTTAATGATTTTCCAAAGGGCATCTGGAATTTTTCCACCTTCGGCTTGTGGCTTCCAATCATCGTTCAAAAAATCAAATTGAAAAATCTGGCTGTCTGGTGTGTTTGGCAATCTTCCAAGTGATTTTATCAATCTCAAATGACATCTTTTTAAACTTGATAAAAAGCATTTATGTTGAAACTCTGGCCTAAAATCTTGCAACAAGTTTCCAGTTCCGCAACAACAATCCCAAACATAGTAATCTTTTAACCAACTTTGCTGGTCGTTTTGGTCTGCGCCAATCGCCTTGTTTAGATATTCAATGCCTCTGTCCGCCCACATTTTTGGAGTAAAAAAGTCGCCATCTCGCTCCCTCAAATCTTGGCTTACCAGCAAATCAACTCGGTCAATTATCTTTTTTCTATATTCCTCCTCTGGTGGTCTTTTGTATTTATTCCAAAAACTTTGATATTTTGCTTGGTCGGTGATTTCAATGTTAGCCGTCAAGTCCGTCAATGACTTCATTTTTTTTATAACATCTTTGTATTTATAGTTGTTGTCATTTTTGTCATATTGCAACACAACATCAAGTTTTTCACTGATGGTTAGCGGTTTTTTAATGTTATCATCAAACATCAAATCAGCAAGATAACAATATGGCAAGATGTCCTCAATGGTTGGAAAGTTTGCATCAAAGCAGTCATATTTTATCAATGGTGCAACCTCTTTTTTCCAATAGTTGTTGTAAATTTCAACATTGTTTTTGCTGTTGATTTCAAGTTTTGTTTGCTTGTTTAACTTGCTTTGAATTTGTTTTAATCTTCTTCCAAAATCTTCAAGGTTTTTCTTGCCGTCATTGGTGTTGTATAACTCCAACTCTGCTTCTTTACTGAAAGTTTCAATGATAGTTTTAACATTATCAATAACCTCCTGTGGCAAATTGCTTGGAGTATATTTTAACTGGTCAAAACTTGATAACTCCTCAACATACTCAACAATATCCTTACCAATCAAAGCACATTTTTCATTATCAAAACAACCCAAATATTGTGGCAAGATAACATATTTTCCAGCAAACAAATCGTTGTTTATTTTCTTCTTGATTTTGATTGTGGTATAAATTGCCTGTGCCAACATCTCATAAATAGAACAATAATTACCATCTTTTGTCTCTAACCAAACGCAATAAGGGTCTTCGTCTTTTGAAAAAAGATTATTTTGAATTTTTATTGCAACATCAATGTCATTGCCAGAAACTATACCATTATTATGCCATTCTTGGTTGTTGAAACCCCATTCTTGCATCTGTTGATTGCGGAAGTTGAATTCGTTGGCGGGCATATGCTCTTAAATGAAAAATTAAATATAATTAGCAAATTATGCTTTTTTAATCCCTTGTAAAATTTTATTTTCTGCCCGATGTCGTTATTTCCAACTGGTCACATTTTGTGACCAATTTACTATTTTTAGCATTTAAAGCTCAATACTTTTAAAAGTTCTTTATTCACTTCCTTAAACAGAGGTTTTTGCTCTTTATCAAAATATTTTACGACTTTTTTTTTGGTTTCTGTTGCCTGTAAAATTGTCTTGATTTGTCGCCTGATTTTGTTCCTATGGCAAGCGAGTTTTACGCATCTTTTTGGAATTATAATAATATTGTTTTGTGTTCTGCGATTTTCCTCAACCGATATTTTCATAAGTTTTTTTCGTGATAAAAATGTAAAATTATGTTAAATCCAATGAATTCTGATTGATTAAAAAATAATTTTCAATTCAATTCAGTTTTTTTGAAATTACTTTTTTAAACTATTGGTTTAATTTTTTCTTGATTTTTCTATATCAATCTTTATTATTGATTGTTGTTTTATGTTTCAAAAAAGAGAAGAGAATGATTTTTTTAAAAAAGATGATAAAATCATCAAATTTTTGAATACACGAAACAAATCTGAATTTGATGCAAAAGACGATAATATGGTTTTTGCAAAAGTAGCAATGGAATATTTGAAACAGAATGGTGATGATGAAAATTCCGACGAATTTGTAAAAAAGTTTGTTGAGATGTATGGTAAATTTAAAGATTTATCAAAGACGAAAAGGAATATTCCAGAGCAAACGGTTTTTGATGACTATATTATTTGTCTTGAAGATGGAAAGAAAATGAAGATGCTAAAAAGGCACCTGCGTGTGCATTATGGTATGACTTTTAGCGAGTATAAAGCCAAGTGGAATTTGCCCGTTGATTATCCTTGCACGTGTAAGAATTATTCAAAGGTTCGTGCAGGTATAGCCAGAAAGAGAAATAAGAAATAAGTACAATCGCGATATTGATTAGTTGTATTATTGTTTTTATTGAAAATAATAGATTTTATTTTTATCTTTTTATTGTAGGCATCCATAGCTCAACTGGATAGAGCGTTGCCCTCCGGAGGCAAAGGTTGTAGGTTCAAATCCTATTGGATGCACGTTGCTATTTTTTAAGTTAGCAAATACTTAATGCATTTGGCCGAAATACGACGTTGTTTGATGTTTAATAAATAAAAAAAAACACGTGGAACCATCGGGACTCGAACCCGAGACCTCTACTATGCCATAGTAGCGTTCTAGCCAACTGAACTATGATCCCCCGCTTATGTGTTTTGAAATAATATATTAAAAATCAAGGATTTAGAATTGGAGGTCAAAAATAAAAAACGGCACAAGGTTTTAATGTTTGATTGTTTGGTTGTGAAATGTGAATAGTGAGTTTTAAAATTTAAATACTCATTATTTCTTTTTCCTTAACCTCTGCTTTTTTGTCTATTTCGTCAACAAATTTATCAGTCATTTTTTGGACATCATTTTCAAATCTTTTCGCTTCATCTTCGGAGATTTCATTGTTTTTTTTGGCATTTTTTACCGCATCATTTGCATCTCTTCGCACTCCGCGGATTGCAATTTTTCCGTCTTCCGTGTATTTTTTCAAAATTTTTACATATTCTTTTCTTCTTTCTTCGGTGATTTTTGGCATTGTAACACGAATATGCGTTGCTTCGTTAATAATTCCAACGCCAAGATTTGCTTCCTGTATCGCTTTGGTTATGTTTTTGTTGTTAGACTTATCAAATGGTGCAACGGAAAGCGAAAAGTTGTCAAGTATTCCAATAGTCGCAACTTGATTGATTGGCATAAGTTGCCCGTATGCTTCAACTTTTATTCCTTCAAGAAAATCAGGACGAGCAAAACCAACGCGAAGAGTTGAAAAATTTCTTATTGTATGTTCAACAATTCCAGACATTTTTTTTTCAAAACCGCTGATTTTATCTTTAACCACAACCTCGTCGCCCATAAAAATATGTCGATAAAGTTTGTGATTTTAAAAAATTAAAATCAATACAAGATTGCTAATGAATTTTATATTTTTTGACAAAGTAGAATGCTGATTGATATAGCAGATTGCTTTTAATTTAAAGGTTTTTATATTACTCTGTATGTTTAACTTTTTTACTAAACTTTTTATTATTCCAAAAGAGGATGTAAGGTTTAAAAATCATATTATTTCAACGTTTTTGTCTTTGCTTTTGGTGTTTGCTCCGGATATTATATTGGTTGTGTCTGGAAAATGTAATTTAAATATTCATATTGTTATTACTGCAATAGTTGTATTGGTTTGTTTTTTTCTTTCGTTTTCCGGAATTGTTGTAAAATTGTTGTTTGGTTTGTTTATTTTTATCGCTCAATTTACGCAATTAAATTACGCATTTGTAACGGGTTTTGCAATAGAGCCACTTTTGATTGCAAAAATCTTTCAAGATAGTTCCGATGATTTGCTTGATAATGTATCAGCGGTTTGGCACATTGATTTGATTTATTTTGCTTTATTTGTTTTGTTTTTGGTGTTTAGTATAAGAAAAAGAAAGTTTTTTTATTTTTCACCTTTTGCATTTATTTCCATTATTGGTGGAGTTTCTTGGCTTTTTTATGATGGATACAATAAAGCACTGGATAGGTTTTTTGTTTCGCCAACGAGACAGACAATAAGAAACTCTATTTCAAGTTATGCTTTCTTTTTGACACATATTAAATCAATAAATGGGCTTGATGAAAAATTGATGGAAAAGGCTTATAAAAAGTACGAAGTCAAGAAGGTTTCAAACAAAACTCCAAGGGTTATAGTATTCTTTATGGGAGAAAGCACAAATGCAAGAGATATGAGTTTGATAAATAAAGATTTAAGGGACACGACGCCATTGTTGAAGAAATTTGCAGAAGGGAATGAGGAACATTTCGCTTATACAACAGCAATAAGCGGTGCTGTGGGAACTATGGCATCTCACGCCTTGTTTTTCAATATGATTAGGGAGCCAGGTAATATCCGTTGTTTGAAAAAAATGGAACACAATTTATTTAAAATGGCAAAAGAAAATGGTTATAAAACTCATTGGCTTTCAATGCAAAGTATTATAAACTCCGATTATTCTTCTGTCTTTGCCGATGATATGCAGACACAAGAAAGTAATGCCGTGCAATATAAAATAAAGGGCGACGATCATCTGATTGATGCATTTAAAAAAATGGATTTATCAACTGGCAAACATCTTGTTGTTATAAATCCAAAAACCGCACATATACCATTTTATAAAAATTACGAGCATCATAAAAAGGAATTTAAAAAGTTTAGGGACAACAAAACCAAGATGGCACAAGAAATGAGTGCTTATCATAATAGTATTTTGTACCTTGATTGGTTGCTGAATGAGCTTTTAAGTATTGCGATAAGAAAAGATGCGGATTATTTTATAATGACATCGGATCACGGGGAGTATATTAGCGACGAGGGCGGTTGGCACGGCTTTGGTGTTGGGCATAATATTCTTGATTTGGGCGTTGTGCAAGTTCCTTATTTTGTTTACACGAAAGCAAGCAGTAAAGTTCTAATGGATGAAATTAGGAATACAAAATTGACAACACATTACGATATTAGCAAATTTGTGGCAAAGTTGCTTGGGTATAGTGTAAAAAATCCTAATGAGGATGGAAAGAATTTATTTATTCACGAAGCAAGAATTAACGGAGATTATAAGGTTTTGCCGTATAAAATTGAAGATGGAAAAGTTATTGCATCAGCTCCAACAAGCACGGAAAAATATATGAATAGCTTAGTCAAGAAAGATGTAAAATCTGTAAAGGGTAATAGAAAAGGCGATAAGGAGGCAGAAAAAGATGAAAAAAACAAAAAAGAGGAGGATAAAAAAACAAACGAAGCAAAGCAGAAAGAAAAAGGAAAAATAAAGCAAGAGGTAAAAGATGGTGAGAAAAAAGTTGATGATACGGCAAAAGAAGTTAACAAAGACAAAGAAGAAAAGAAAGATAAGGAAGAAAAAAAGACAGAAAAAATAGAAGATCAAAAAGGTGAAAAGAAAGATGAGAAAAAAGTACAAGAAGGGACGCAAGATGAGAAAAAAGATGGTGTGAAAGTAGATGAAAAAACAGAGGAAAAAGTAGAAGGAAAAGTGGATGGAAAGGTTGAGAAAAAAGAAGGAGATAAAGCTGACAAAATTGATACAAAGGGCGATATTAAGAATGAAAAAGAAGGAAAAGAAGACAATAAAAAAGATAAAAGTAAAAATGAAGAAAATAAAAAGGGCGATGTCGTTTCTGAAAAAGATAGGGAAAATGTGAAGTAAAAAATTGCTTGGTCTTTTTATTTTTAATTATCAGGTAAGTTAAAAGTTTAAAATTTGCTTCCGTTGTTTAGTTCGCAGTTTTGTTATTTTTTTGCTTTTAGTGATTTTTTATTTTCTGGTTTTAGTTTTGTCGTGCTCGTTTTTTTAATTTTGTTTTTGTTGTTTTTATTTTCTTTCTTTTTTGTTGCGATTCTGGTTTTTGTTTTTTCGTCTTTATCATCATCGGCCTGTTCTAATGCTTTTAAAAAAGATTTTTCCGCCGTCTCTGCTGGGTAGGTTTTACGAAAATCTTTTGGTGTTCCGCAGAATGTTATTTTCCCATTGTTTAGAACTGCCATTTTATCGCAAATTTCTTCAACGTCGCTTAAAATATGAGAGCTAAAAAAGATTGTGTTTCCTTTTTTTGCGTAATCAACAAGAATTTGTTTTAACAATGTTCTTGCTTTTGGGTCTAATCCACTCATTGGCTCGTCAAGGATTAAAAGTTTTGCATCGCTTAAAATGCACGCTAAAAGTCCCAATTTTTGTCCCATACCTTTGGAGTATTTTTTTACTATATCTTTCAAATTTTTTGGCTCTAAGTCTAAACTTTTTGCGACCTTGTCGGCTTCTTGTAAATTCAGTTTTTTTTTGAAAAATGACATTGAGATTTTTAAAAACTCGTGGCCTGTCAGGTATGGAGAGGGGCAAAATTTTTCTGGTAAGTAATTTATTCGTGTTCTTGCTGTGGGTGATAAATTGGATTTGCCGAAAATTTTAACTTCGCCATCGTCGGCATTTAATAAATCTAATATTATTTTTATCATCGTTGTTTTGCCTGTGCCATTTAGTCCTACGAGACCAAAAATTTTGCCTTCTTCAATTTTAAGCGAGCAATTATTTAAGACGTGTTTTTCTACTTTTTTGCGTTTAAATAAACCGACTTGTTTTGAAAAACTTTTGTTAAGATTTTTCAGCTCCAATGCAAACATAAAATTAGTATTTGATTTGAAATAAAACGTCTTGCTGGTAATCTTTGAAATTTTGAATTATTTTTTGAAGTCCTTTGATTAAACAAAGTTCAGGCTGTTCGCAAATTGTTGATTTTAGATTTGTCGTTTGTTCAATGACATAATCAAGGTTTTTAATTCTTGCTCCTCCTCCGCAAAGGAAAATACCATTGTTTGTTATGTCTTCAATTAGCTCTGGTGGTGTTGCACTCAAGACGGCTTTTAAATTATCAACGAGGAGGTTGGTAAATTCTGCCATTGCAACGCTCGTGTCTTTTGCTGTAATTTCTATATTTTTTGGTTTATTTGTTGATAAATCTCTTCCGCTGATTTTGAATTTTCCATTGTTTTTTTCATTTACAACAAAAGCACAGCCAATATTCTTCTTTATCTCTTCCGCGCTCACTAAACTTAAAGCGATGTTATATTTATGTTGAACATATTCTTGTATCATTTTATCTATGTGTTGTCCGCCACATCGGAAAGATTGGTTTTTTATTATTCCTCCAAGTGAGATTACTGAAATTTCAGTTGTGCCCCCGCCTATGTCTATAACGATATTTCCAATTGCTTCTTTAACACGAGCACCGGCTCCGATGGCGGATGCCAAACTTTCATAAATAAAAAATACTTTTTTAGCATTACATCTTTCAAGAATATCTGAAAGAGCAACTTGTTCTACGTTCGTTGCATTAAACGGAACACCGACAATAATGATTGGTTGAGCGATCTTTTTTTTAAAAGTTTTTGTTAAAAAGATATTCAACAACTCTTCCGTTTGGCTAATATTATTCACCACACCATCGCAAATTGGATTTTTTACATCTATTTTAAATGGCGTCCTTCCTATTAAATCGTTTGCCTTTGTGCCAAAAGCATAAACTTCGCTTTTATCCATTGTTTCGGAGATATAAGCAAGGTTTGAGTTTTCATTTAACAAAATGCCATCTTTATTACAAATTAAAGTATTGCAGGTGCCAAGGTCTATACCAATTATATCCGTTTGAAAGTCCTTTAATGCTTTCTTGAAAAGAGTTTTTACTGGAATTTTTGTAATTTTCGGTTTAAACAAAAGACAAAACCCGTAGGATTTTCCTTGTGTTTTTTTTATTTGCAATTGTTTTGAGAAATATTTATCTCGAAAGAGGCATCAGAAATAATACTCTATTTTTTCTGCAACTTCACTTGTTCCAATTTTTTCAAATCCTTCTTGCCAGATGTCGATAGTTCTGTATTTTTTCAACATTTTCTCAACGGCGTTATCAATCATATCCGCCTCTTTTTGCATATCAAACGAATAACGCAACATCATAGACGCAGACAGAATTGTCCCAATCGGATTTGCTTTATTTTGTCCTGCAATATCTGGCGCGGAGCCGTGTATTGGTTCATAAAGTGCAAATCTTTTGCCTGTTTTTTGGTTTATGTCTCCAAGAGAAGCAGAAGGTAAAAGCCCAATAGAACCCGAGCAGGATGACGCTAAATCGCTTAAAATATCGCCAAAAGTATTTTCGCAAACTATAACATCAAAGTCTTTTGGTCTCCGCACCATATCCATAGCCATAGCATCAATGTAGTTATGCGACAATTCAACATCTGGGTAATCTTTTGACATTTCAGTAATTGTATTTCTCCACAATCTCATTGCTTCAAGAACGTTAGATTTATCTACGGATATTACTTTTTTTCTTCGTTTTTGTGCTATTTCAAAAGCAACTTTTCCAATTCTTTCAATCTCGCTTTTTGCATAGCACATTGTATTAAAACCATAAGGTTCGCCGTTTTTTTCTGTAATTCCTCTTGGTTCGCCAAAATACAAACCTCCAATCAATTCGCGGACTATAACAATATCGGTTCCGGCAACAATTTCGCGTTTCAATGGTGATTTTTCAATTAAATCATCAAAAATTTTCACAGGACGAAGATTTGCATAAAGTCCCATTCCTTTGCGAATTTTTAACAAACCTTTTTCAGGACGTTTTTCCATAGGCAAATTATCCCACTGATAACCACCAACGGCACCAAGCAATACAGCATCTGCGTTCATCGCCTTTTCAAGCGTTTCGTCTGCAAGCGGAACTTCATATTTTTCATAAGCGCAGCCACCAATGAGGTCATAATCAAACTCAAAAAGTTGCTTTTCAACTTTCTTTTCAAGTGCTTTTAATACATCAATGGTTGAAGACATTATTTCCTCTCCAATGCCGTCGCCTGCTAAAACTAAAACTTTATAAGTCATAAAAAAAACAATAATAACAACAATAACAAAAACAACTAAAAATTTACAACAAACAAAATTTGTTGAAGAAAAAATTGTTGAAAAAAATGCTAAATCTCGTGTGATTTCTCAAATTCTTCAATCAATTTTTTCTTTTTTAAAATCTCACCAATCGTGTCAATTTGATTGATAATTTTATACTTTTTTGCATCATCTATCTCAAAATTAAAAGTTTTCTCTCCGCATTTAACCTCCTGTTTTTCAAGGTTTATAGTGATTTTATCTGTATCAAAACTACTTCCTTTTAGTGATTTACAAAACATATCAACTATATTGCCTTCCTCGTTGTCCTCGCAATTATTACAATTAAAAACTTTCTTAATGTAGTCAATTTCTTCTTTTTCTAAGGTTATTAGCAAAATTAGATTTTCAAAACTATTATTGTAGAAAATATCAGCAAAACTTTCAGCAATTACAACTTTAATTCCAAAATCTTTCAACGCCCAAGGTGCATGTTCGCGAGAAGAACCGCAACCGAAATTTTTGCCACTAACCAAGATTTCTGCTTTATCATATGGAGGTTTATTTAACACAAAATCGTCTTTTTCGTTGCCATCTTTATCATATCTTCTCTCATAAAACAAATACTTTCCAAGTCCAATTCTTGTTGTAGTTTTCAAAAACTGCTTTGGAATTAGCATATCCGTATCAATGTTGTCAATGTCTATTACTGCAAATATACTTGAAAAATCTTGCTTAAAAATACTATTTTTTTCTGTCATAAACTAAATAAAAAACTAAAACTCATTTTCTTTACACCAATCTATAAAACCTAAATCAATCTTGCCAAAAACTGCGATTATTGTCGCAGTTCGCGGGCTGCACAAATGCGTTCGTGATAAATAACCTTGTCTGCCTTCAAAATTACGATTTGAAGTTGAGGCACAACGGGCATACGGTGGCAATCTATCCTCGTTCATCCCAAGGCACATAGAGCAACCAGGATTTCTCCATTCAAAACCTGCTTTTATGAACTTATCAGCAATTCCTTCTCGTTCTGCTTGCATTTTTACAACATTTGAACCAGAAACGACAAGCACTTGTTTAATGTTGTTGCTTATTTTTGCAGGCTGTCCTGTGTATTTTTCAATTTCATCAAGACATTTTGCAACTTCTCGTAAGTCTTCAATTCTGCCGTTGGTGCAAGAACCAATAAATACATTTGAAAACTCAACATCCGCTATATTTGTTCCAGCAGAAATACCGATATATTCAAGTGCTTTTTGTTTGCTTTCACTTGTTGCTTTTGGCACTTTATCATAAATTGAAATACTATCTTCCGGCGATGTTCCCCAAGTGATTTGAGGCTCTATGTCATCTCCGTTGAATGTAAACTCTTTGTCAAAAACAGCGTCTTCGTCAGCATAAAACTGCTTCCAATATTCTACTTTTTGATTAAAAAACTCATCATTTTTTTCAAAATCAACGGATTTGTTGTAATCTTTTACGGAAATGTTGCAGTATTTTTTGTTTCTAAAATATTCAAAAACTTTTTCGTCCGGTGCAATAATTCCACTTCTTGCTCCCGCTTCAATAGCCATATTACAAATCGTCATTCTTCCTTCAACTGAAAGATTTTTTATAACATCACCAGCGAACTCAATGGTATAGCCAGTTCCACCGCTTGTTCCAATTTTTGAAATAACATATAAAATCACATCTTTTGCAAAAACATTTGGTTTTAGCTTGCCGTTAATGGTAATTCTCATGTTTTTGTTCTTTTTGATTTTCAAAGTTTGAGTAGCAAAAACTTGCTCCACTTGCGATGTTCCAATACCAAAAGCCAAAGCACCAAAAGCTCCGTGAGTTGATGTATGGCTATCCCCGCAAACTATCGTTGTTGCTGGTTGTGAAAAACCAATTTCTGGTGCTACAATATGAATAATTCCATTATTTTTCTCGCACATTGGATGATAGTTTTTAATACCAAATTCTTTTACATTTTTATCTAATGTTTGCAGTTGGTTTTTTGAAATTTCATCCTCAATTTTGTCAATACTCTCTTGTTTTTTTGTTGGAGTATTATGGTCTGCAACAGCCAAAACCTTATCCAGACAACGCACGCCAATGCCACGAATTCTCAATCCATCAAATGCTTGCGGGCTGGTCACTTCGTGAATTAAATGCCTATCAATGTAGACCAAATACTCAGCGGTCTCCTTATCAAAATCAACGATGTGTGCGTCAAAAATTTTGTCGTATAATGTTTTACCGCTCATAAAAAACCTTAAAAACCGCATTCTTTAATTATCTTTTCAATGTCTTCATCAACAATAAACTTTTTCCTGCCGGCTATTTCTTTGAACTTGGTGAAAATTTGATTTATTTGCTCGTCTGTGAATTTATAGCCCATTTTTTCAAGTTGAATTGCAATTTTGACCTTATCATCAACACTCATTGAAACGCCCGGACTTTGTTCCCCATCACGTAGCGTTGTATCAAATATAATTATCTTATCTGTCTTCATAAAAAATATAATAAAAAAATAAAAATGATTTTTGATTTTTCTTATGAAAACAATTTAACAAACCTGAAAAATTGAAAGGATATGGAAAAATACAAAATAAAAAAGCCTAACCTTTTTTATTTCGCAAGCACAATCGAGTATTTAAAATGGCACAGAAAACCACAATCGTAAGCATCGTTGAAATTGGTTTTTTATAAGTCGAGACATTTTTTTGATTTTTTTTCAAAAACAAAACACTTGAATATTATAAAAGTATAAATCCAATCATTCCGCTCTGGACGATTAGCTCAGTTGATAGAGCATCTCCTTGACGTGGAGAGGGTCACAGGTTTGAGTCCTGTATCGTCCACCAGTGTTGCCTTATCCGTTTTCTTCTCGTGTGCTGTATTTTTTTGTTGCTTTTACTTTGCGTTCTTGGTTGCGGTTTTGCAACATCTATTTAATAGTTGATTATTAAAAACCTATGAAGATAAGTAATCACCGGCCGGATAGCAAAGTGGTCTAATGCAGAGGATTGCAAATCCTTGATCATGGGTTCAAATCCCATTCTGGCCTCGTTTTTTGTTTTTATCGTGAAAAAGTTTTTATTCATATCAACATCTTGTTTTTTTGTCGTTGTAGCTCAATTTTTTGGTGCTGTTTTTGCCGGTGAAGCGATTGTGAAAGAAGGTTGGTTTGATGGAAAAGTTTTAAAAATAGCAACAGAAGCTGGCTTTCCGCCTTTTGAATTTGTAGAAAACGGCAAGATTATTGGCATAGATATGGATATTATCGTAGAAATTGCCAAGAGGGCGGGGTTTAAATATGAAATTGAAAATATTCCATTTGGGTCAATAATAGCTGGTATTCAAACAAAGAAATACGACTTTGCGATTGCTGGAATTGGGATTACCGAGGAGAGAAGAAAAAGTGTAGATTTTAGCGATATTTACTTCAATGCTGATTTTGCTTTAATTTCAAAAAATACCAAAAGTTTTAGTTCATTGAAGGAATTGAAGGGAAAAAAGGTTGCCGTTCAACTGGCTACAACGATGCAAAATTTCTTAGTTGAGTATAATTCGCACTTACAAGATAGTGAAAAAATAGAACTTTTAACATTTGAAGGTTCACAAATGGGCTTGGAAACGCTAATGGCAGACAAAGCAGAAGCACTATTTACAGAAGAAATGCAGGGTAAGATTTTTAGCAAATTACATTCAAATTTGGTGGTGCAAAAGATAAAAAGTAATCACGGAGGATATGCAATTGCTCTGCAAAAAAACTCACCTTACACGAAGGATATAAATAAAGCAATAAAGGAGTTAAAACATAACGGGACGATTGATAAAATTATCAAAAAATGGGAAGATAAATATATCTCGCAGGTAGTTAAAAGCGAAAAAAAAACACAGTATCGTAGTGCATTATTTAGTATTTTTAAGTGTGCGATTTACACAATACAATACTCATTTGCTTCTATTTTCTGTGGAATGTTTTTAGCCTTATTGCTAACTTTAATGAATTATTCGGGAATAAAAGTCCTACATTTCTTGGCTCGTGCTTATATTTCTATCATTCGCGGGACGCCGTTGCTTTTGCAGTTGAGTATCATTTATTTTGGTTTGCCACATTTACTGAATATAAATCTCTCTGTCTTTGCTTCTGGCGTAATCGCATTGTCTTTCAATTCATCGGCATATGTCGCGGAAATTATAAGAAGTGGCGTAAAATCGCTTGATAAAGGACAATTTGAGGCGTGTAAAAGTTTAAATCTATCAAAATTTCAAGCAATTAAAGATATTTATGCACCACAAGTTTTGAGGAATATTTTGCCATCTTTAATAAATGAGTTCATCGCTTTAATCAAGGAAAGTTCAATGATTTCTGTTATCGGTGGTTTTGAAATTATGAAAATGACAAATATAGTTATAGCCCAATATTATTCTTATTTTGTTCCTTTGCTTGTCGCTGGTGCAACATATTATGTAATGACAGCAACATTGGAAGTTTTTGCACATTTCGTTGAAAAGAGGTTTAGATTTTAGTCTCAAAACTGGTTAGTTTTTAAATTTTTTTTATAAAAAAAAATGATAAAATCAGTAAATTTTTATGGATAGCAGCGACTTTAAAGGCAGTAAGAGTTGTAAGCAAGTGTTGTTTGAAAAGGAATATGAGTTTGGAAGTAATTTTAAGCCTTCAATAAGTTCAGATAGTGGAATGAAGAATGTAAATAGTAAGAATTTCAGTTCTGTTGATAGTGGAACAAATAAAAATAAAGGTGTAAAAAAAACAAAAAGCGTAAAGTGGAAGAATAGTGGAAAACCTGAAATAATTGATGTTGAAAGCTGGAAAGAAATAAATAAAGAAATGTCTTTTGATAAAGAAAAATATAATGACCAAAATAAATGTTGCTCGTTGTTTTAGGAGTTTAAGTTGTTGAATAAGTTTTTAACATCCTCAACTTTTTCAACATTTATAAGTTTAATCCGCTCTTTTTTGTCTTCTGGGATAATACGTTTTAGCAAGCCGGTAAGCACATTTTTTGCCCCGATTTCAATAAAAGTGTCAAATCCCTGTTCTATTGCCATTTGCATATTTTCGCACCACAAAACCGGAGCAGTAATTTGCTTTTGAAGATTTTTTTTAATCACGGAAGGTTCGCTTTCAAATTTCCCTGAAAAGTTTTGAAGAATTTTGTATTTTGGTGCTTGAATTTGCAATTTTTCAATTTCGCTTTCAATTTCATTTTGTGCTTTTTGCATTAAAGGAGAATGAAAAGCCCCACTGACAGGCAATGGAATTAGTTTTTTTGCCTTGCCGTTCATCTCCGTTTTGAATTTCTCAATATCTTCAAGATAACCGCTGACGACGATTTGCCCTATGCTGTTGCTATTGGCGATTACTAAACATTTTGGAGAGACCGCGTCAATAGCATTTTGTATTGTGTTTTTATCGCTACCTATAACCGCCAACATCCTCGTGTCATTGCTTACGCAATTAAACATTGCTTGTCCGCGTTGACGCAAAATTTTTGCCGTATCTTGAATTGAAAGCCCGCCAGCGACGCACAAGGCCGAATATTCGCCCAATGAGTGTCCCGCAACTCCTTGAATGTTTAATTCATCAAGTTTTGTGCCATATTCTTGCTTTAACGCTAAATATATCGCAACAGAGACCGCCATCAATGCTGGTTGAGTATTATAACTTTTTTTCAAATCCTCTTCATTGCCGTTGAAAATAAGGTTTGTAAAATCTTCACCAAGTGCCTCATTTACTTGTTGAAAAGCCTTTTTTGTATATTCATAATTATCATAAATATCTTTTCCCATTCCAACATATTGACTTCCTTGACCCGGAAAAATTAAAAGTGTTTTCATATTGATGAGTATTATATTGGACGAATTTTATATTCAATAAGTTTGTTCTTTATAAGTTGTTTGACTATCTAATGTTTAATTTTTACAATTAAACACCTATCTTGCTTGCCGTAATCTTTTGCTACTTCAACAAGAAAACCGACTTTTTCAAAAATCTCTTTTGCGGTTTTACCTTGATTGTAGCCAATTTCAAAAAATGCTTTGCTGTCTTCAGTTAGATTTTTTGCAAGGTGGTTTGAAATTGATTTGTAGAAAATCAGCCCATCCGCCCCTCCATCAAGTGCCATATGTGGCTCAAAATCTCTTACTTCTTTATCAAGTGTTTTTATTGTTTCGGTTTCAATATATGGCGGATTACATAAAATTATATCATATTTATCGTTTCCAAGTCCAGTTGTTAAAATATCTGCAACCATAAGTTTTGCTTTTATCGTGTGTTTTTGTAGATTTATTTTTGCCACCTGAATTGCTGGGCTGGATTTATCAAGCAAAGTTAGTTCTATATTATTCGGTGAAATAAGTTTTTTATCTATTAAACTTTTCGCGAGTGAGATGCCGAGACAGCCACTTCCGCAACAAGCATCAAGAATTTTTAGTGTTTTTTGGTTTTGTCGTTTTAGCAAAGAAACTGCATAATTCAAAGCATTTTCAACTATAATTTCGCTATCAACTCGCGGAATTAAACAACTTTCATTTACAAAAAAATCATAGTTAAAAAAGTTTGTATTATGTGTAATATATGCTACCGGTTTGCCATTTGTTCGTTGGTCTATTGCTTGTAAAAAAATTTTTGCGTTTATCTCGCCCGCTTCTTGGTTTTTGTGCGTAATTAAATCACTTTTTTTGCAATGAAATATGCTTATGAATATATCTTCTGCGTCTTTTTTTGCTGTTTTTTTGTCTATACCTTTTTCTATGAGTTTTGTTTCCGCGAGTTGTAAAAGTTCGTTATATCGCACATTTCAATGTGAAAAATTAGATATAACTTTCAACTTTTTATAACTTGACGTTTGTGTTTAATAATGAGAATTTGTGTAAAGTGCAAAATTCTTCCCACCCACCCACCCGCCCGCCCCTGCGGGGCGGGCGGGTGGGTGGGTGGGGGACGCGAGCGACAGCGAGCGTTTGGGGTGGGAGCGAGCAAAGCGAGCGGGGCGGGGAAAAATTTTCACTTTATCTGTAATTTAGAACTATAAACCCCTTATAACGGTGAAAAGTGCGATATAGTTTTGGTTTTTTACTAACAATTTCCTTTCTTACTTTTTTCCGTAAAAAAATTCATTCCACAGTTGCAACGTCCAGTTTCTCTTGGATTTTGAAAAACAAGCCCGCGTTTTAGGTTTTCTTCTTTATACTCAATTTTTGTGCCGTTTAAAATATCGGCTTCTGCTTTTTTGATAAAAATATGAAGTTCATAATTATCGGCTTTTGCAATAAAATCAATGTCTTGTTTTGTATCTTCTGTTTCTTTGATATAACGCACTTTATACATCAAACCGCAATGCCCTTCTTCAAGATTTAGACGGATGCCTTTTATAATCTCTTTTGTATTTTTTTCATTTTTTTCTTTTGAAATTTTTTCAAGAGTATTTTTTACGAATAAAATTGCCTCTTTGGAAATTTCTAATTTGAAATTCTCTTTATCAAAATTGCAACCAGTTTCAATATTTTTTTGTGTTTGTTTTGTAGTTTTCCCTGCTTGTTTGTTATTATAGTCTTCTACTGCTTGTTTTATTGCACCTTCTGCAAGGACGGAGCAATGCAGTTTTAATTTTGGCAATTCAAGGTAGTTTGCTATATCTGTGTTTTTAATTTTTAATGCTTCTTCAAGTGTTTTTCCAACAAGTTGTTCAGCAACATAACTGCTTGATGCCTTTGCAGAGCCACAACCAAAAACCAAAATTTTCGCATCTTCTATAATTTTTTTGCTATTTTTTTCTTTAACCTTTATTTGCAGTTTCATTACATCTCCACAAGATGGGGAGCCAACCAGACCTGTGCCGACATTTTTATCTTTGGCATCAAAAGAGCCAATGCGGCTGTCATCATTGTAGTAATTTAATATGTTATCGTTATATTTTGGCATCGCTGATTAAACATTACGATTAAATTTTTTGTCAAGGGAAGACAAAACAATAGATATTTGCTGTCAAAATTTATACTAAATATTTATCATTGTTTGCACCCGGTATTTTTACTACAACATTTTTTGTTCCATCTTCAAGGCATTCAAAATCACAACTTTCGTTTGGTTCAACAATTACAATATCACCAGCAATATATTCAACGCTATTCATTTTGACTTTTCCGCTTATAATTAGGGTATATTCCGTAGCGATTTTATGCAAGTGTCTGGCTTCTTTGTCTCCTTTTTTATATTCTTTTACCGCAACTTCAAAATCATTTGTTTTATACAAACTTGGCTCAAAATTGCCAATAAACCACCCACGAGTAAAATTTTCAATTCTTTCTTTTTTCATAAAAAGTTTTTTTATTTTACTTCTCGGCTGTCAATTCAAGATATTTCTTCAAATCATTTGGCGTTCCAATTCCGTGCATTTGTTCAAAAGATATATCGTAAAAACCAATTTTTTTACCTTCTTGTATTAGATAGTTATATGTTGGACAGGTGTAAAATTCATTATTTACTCTTTCATTGCGAGCAATCATATCAATAGAACTATTGACAAAATCTTTACCTTTACTCCACATATAAATACCGACGGTTGCACGATTTGAAATAACTTGTTTTTCTTTAACTTCTGTGATATAACCTTTATCATCAACTTTTGCAAAAGACCATTTTGGGTTTTGTTCTTCGTCTAAAAAGGTTAAAATTGATCCGTCAAGTTGTCTTTCAAGGCAATCATCAATAAATTTTTGAAAGTCTATATCTACTATTTGGTCTGAATTTGCAATGACAAGCGGAACATTATTGTTTATTAAACTTCTTGCTTGTAAAACCGAACATACCGTTCCTTCTGTCAAACCATCTACGCAAACAAATTCTACATTATATTTTTTCTTTATGTCGCACACCGCACTAATGTAATTTTCCAGATATTTTTGTTGTGTAATTACAATATATCTCGCGTTTGGATATTTTAAGTTTTCCAAAACATTTTCAATCATCGGCTTACCATTGACGTCAATAAATGGTTTTGGATCTTTATAGCCTTCTTTTGCGAAACGACTTCCTGCACCCGCTGCTGGAATTACAATATTGATTGTTTGTTTTTCTTCAATTTGGTTTATTTTATTTTTGATGTTTTCATAATTTACATCAAGTATATCGTCAATTTTCAAGATATATCCACCGCTTGCTTTTGCCGCACGAAGTCCATTTTCTTGATCTTCAAGAATTAAACATTCTTCCGGTTTTGCACCAAAACGTTTCATCGCTTCGACATAAATATCTGGTGCTGGTTTTTTGCGTCGGCAATCCTGATTAGATAAAAAGAAATCCAATAATGGCAATATTTGTGCCTGTTTCAAAAACAATTCAACGGTTGCACGAATTGAATTTGAGCAACAACATATTTTATATCCATCATCACGTAATTTTTTAAATGCTTCAAGATGTGTAATGATAGGCGAAATTCTTTCACCACCAATTTTCGCAGTTTTTTCTTGTTTTATTGTTTCGATTTTTTCACAATCTTCTAATTTTATTCTTCCGCTTTCAACAAGTTTTTTGAGTTTCTGTTTTGTAGAAAGACCATCAAAATTTTTCAAATGATCTTCTCTCTCTATCGGTTCATATCCACATTCAACTAACGCCTCGTTTAGTGCGTCATAGTGCCAATCTCTTGCATCAATTAGCACACCATCCATGTCGGACAATATGTATTTTATTTTATCCATCTAATCTCTCTTTTTTTTTTTTTTTTTGATGTCAAGTGAAAAAAGTTTTATACTTTAATCATTGTTGGGAAGTCTTTTTCTTCAAGTTTTAGTTTAATTATAGGTGAGGCGTCAATTTCAATGGCAAAAAGTTGGAGTTTTTTATTTTTTTGATTTCCAAAGCCGTATTTTTCATCTCCAACGATAGGACACTTTATTTTTTGTGCGTGCAAACGGATTTGATGCTTTCGTCCTGTAAGAGGAAAAAATTCAACGAGTGAGATTTTTTCTTTTTTGTTTTCTCTTATAACATTGTATTTTGTAATTGCCTGTTTGCCAGCAAGTCTTTCCTCCATTGAACGAGCATTATAAGCAATATTATCTTCGTTAGATTGAAAAATATAAGTTTTTATTGTTCCGCGTTTTTTCACAGGTATTCCATCAAGCACGGCAAGATATTTTTTATGAACTTCTCTCAATTTGAACATTTCTGTCAATTTTGTTGCTGTTTCAAGGTTTTTTGCCAAAAGTAAAATTCCGCTTGTATCTTTATCTATTCTGTGAACTATTCGCAATTTTTTATCGCACAAAATATGAAAAAAATCCTCTAAACAATGTTTTACACCTGTTCCGCCTTGGACACTCAATCCGTATGGTTTGTTTATCGCAAGAACATCATCGTCCTCGTATATTATTGCATTTTTTAATTTGTAAACCATCTCTGTTGGTAATTCTGTTTTTTTTCTTTTTTCGTCTTTTTCTTTTCGTGTGTTGTTTTTTGATTTGCTGTTTTTTGCCATTTCTTTGATGTCATTATCTAAAACTTCAATTTTATCTCCTTTTTTCAAACGATAATCAAATTTTACACTTTCTCCATTTATCAATAGTTTTTTTTGTTTTGAAAGTATACAAATTTTGCTTTGTAAAATGCCAAAAGTCTCGCGGAGAAATCTGTCAATTCTACGACCGATGTAGTCTTGTGGAAGATCCATACAGATACAGAAAAACATAGAAAATTAAAAGCAAATAATGCATTTGTTGCAAGTTTGGCATTTTTTTTTTAATAGAGATCGTAATAACACTTATGCACCTTGGGTTGGAACACGCACCAATGCTGTCCTAAGGTCATGCAACTGTTCGTTATTGTATACTTTCTGTGTTTGCAGTGTTCTGTTCGTCCATAAATCCGTTATATTTGTTGCTATCGGTACTTGTAGATTCTTTCCCGCTGTTGTTTTATCGAATAATCGCCCTTCATATGGTAAGAATGTGTTTGTGACATATCCACGGTAGCATGTGGCTTGCCCATCACCTAAATCGATAGGGTTTTCATACTCTATTAGGTATTTACAGGTTGTGTCTAAATTGTACAGAGCGGCATTGAAATCGCTGTTGTTTGCGTCTGTACCGTCAAATAGTACTTCCCCGCTATGTGAAACGGTAATTTTTTTGATGTTGTTTGGACTAAATGAGTTGTACCTGGCTGTGATTTGATTATAAAACCCCTTGGGTGCAAGTGCTAATTGAAAATTTTCTGCGTAGGTAATATTTGGGTAGTCTTTTGTGTCAATAATATCAAAATATTCTGTATATGTTTTGATTGGTTGAAAATCGTTTTGTGCGAATGGGTTATCGGTCGTAAGATTGTATCTTACATCACAATACTGCCCTTTTTTTAAGGGTGGTAAGGAGTCGAAACTTTTCGCTTTGTGCCCGTTTATAACTTCTCCACCGTTTGGTGTGTAATATTCGAAGTTAGCTTGCCGTCCTTCTTGTGATATCGATGTTAATATTCTAATACATTCAACATTCTGTTTCAACTTCTCCAAGTTTTGTTCTCTCAAAACGTCCATATCTGGTGCGAGTTTTACAACAGAACCATCCGAATATTTAATTGTTCCAGTTTTTGGAAAACCAAATTCTGTATATTCTCCTTGAAAACTTTTTACATAAAGATCTGGTTTGTTATTATCTGTAAAACAATATTTTGGACCTTGATAAAAGTCGATTTGTAAGCCATCGCCATGTCCAGTTTGCAACCGTGTCAGAAGATTATGGAAAGTTGCCTTCTCATTTTTATTTTTAGCGTTTCTGTAGTATGGCTGACCGTTCAAGGTTATGGAAGCTATTTTTGAAAAGAAATCATTTTGTTTGTATTGTAATTGTTGCTGTGAAAGTTTTCTATCAAAATCATTATACTTTCTTTCACCATTTTGGAACGTGTAATACCCATTGGCTTCTATAAAATCGTCTCCATTTTTATATAAATTTCCCAAAAAACTTCCAGCATGTGTTGCTCTTTTACCAACACCTGAGGCAATATCATTTTGTTCCTCGAAAATAACTTCATATTTATGGTCTGGTTTAAATGCCTGAACAAAGTCATCCAAGTCTAATCCTCCATCTTCTTCTGGATCTTTTTGATATACAGCACCTGTTGTTTTATCGGTTATTTGAACATAGTTTTTTTTAAACCTTTTTTCTGGTGTTTGTTGCGGTTGTGCTGGCTGTGGATTATTATTTTGTTTTGGTTCTTCTTTTGACGAAACATTGTAAAGGACTATTCCGATTATCGATAACAACAGGACTGCTCCGACTATCGCTACCAGGTGCCAAACCAAGAAACCGCCACCAAGATTTTTTTCCATAAATAATCACGAGTATTTTACACGAAAAAAGTAATAAATCAAAAAAAAGTTATTTGACTATTATTTTTTTGATTTATGTCTGGGAGTATGTTGGCTCAGTTGGATAGTACTTGCAATTCCGTTGAAGAATTTAATGATTTAAAACAGAGTGTCATCAAGCAGTTTGCGATCAATGCTGTTGATACTGGTTCTGCGAATGTTCAAATTGCACTTTTGACACAAAGAATAGCATATTTAACAGAACATGTAAAAGAAAATCGTAATGACAATTCAGCGAGGTATGCTTTGTTGGTTTTGGTTGCAAAAAGAAATAAGTTATTGAAATATTTGAAGAGGAAAAGTGAGAGTGATTATATTAAGATTACAGAGGCTTTGTCTATTAGAAGAAAGTAGTATTTTGAGTTTATGGTTGCGAAGGTTGATAAGATTGAAAAAAGGAAAGAGAATGGTAAATTGAAGGCAACGAAGAGCAAGAAGCTCGGTGTTGTAAAATGCAGAATAACGAACAATAAAACTTTGTTTACGTCTCACAAAAAAACAAGTAAAAAGTGGATTGTTGTTGATGCAACGAACGTGGTTTGTGGTCGTCTTGGTGCTTATATTGTAAATCATTTGAAAGGCAAACATCTTGCTTCATATACTCCAAATACTGATGATGGAGATAAAATTGTTGTCGTGAATTGTGATAAAATTAAGTTTACCGGCAACAAGGAAGAACAGAAGCTTTACCGCGATCATAGCGATTATGTTGGTAATGTTCGCACAAGAACAGCCAAAGAGGTCAGAGAAGGAAAAAGGCCTACGGATTTATTGAGAACGACTGTTAAAAGAATGTTAGGGAGATGCAGATTGAATTATAAATTGCTTTCAAAAAATCTGTATTTGTATGCAGGGGAAGTGCATAAGCAAGAACAACAAAAGCCGGTTTTGGTAAATTTCGCTGGTTTGAATTGTAAAAATGTTGTAAAATAGTGGTTTAATATGGTTGCTAAAAAGAAAGACGAAGGTGTTTTGGAAAAAGAAAAAAAAGAAGTTAAAAGTGAGAAGGCTGATGCTTCTGTTGAAAAAGAGAGCTGGAGATCCAGCAAGAAAGTTTCCGGAACGAAGAAGACTGCATCTGTTGCAACAAAACGTGCTTCTAAAAAACTTAAAGAGAGCGTTAAAGAAGTGAAGGAAAAAGTTGAGGCTTCAAGCGAAAAAGGAAAGAAAGAAAGAAAAGATGAAGTTAATAAAAGCGAGAAGCATACAAGTGAAAAGAAGGAAGATAAAAAAGAAAGTGGGGTAAAAGTTTCAAAAAGTGCAATAGGCAAGGCGGTTAGAGTTGTAAATGAACTAAAAAGTATTGCTGGAAAATCAGTTGGAAAAATTGGAGAGGTCAATGGCGATACAGCGAGAGCGACAGGTCATAGAAAGAGAGCTATTGCAAAAGTTATCTGTCAATTTAAAGGCAACAAACCTGTCAATATATTGGTTAATGAGTTGGATTATAAAGCTTATTTTACGAATTCGTTAAATCAGAAAGCGGTCTACGCGCCTTTTGCTTTAATTGGTGTGAATACTGGTTATATTGTTCGTGCTGAGGTTTTTGGTGGTGGAAAAAGTGGGCAGGCTGACGCTTTAAAGCTTGGCATTTCTCGCTGTTTGTCTTTGTTGTCCGAGGAGTTTAATGCAATTTTGAGAAAAAACAGCTTTTTGACAAGGGATTCCAGAAAAGTGGAACCAAAGAAAGCAGGATTGAGAAAAGCAAGAAAGAAAGAGCAATTCTCAAAGCGTTAGTTTTTTGGTTTGTGTTTTTTTTCAGAGCAAACGAATTTGTTTCCTGTTGTTTTGGTGGCTTTGGTAGTTCTGATGGTTTTGGCAGTTGTGTAGGTTGTGTCGGCTCTGTTTTGTCTGTTGATTTTGGGACAAGGAAGATTGGCTTAGCAGTTGCTGATATAGAAACAAAAATAGCTTTTCCAAAGGGAGTTTTAGTTGGTAATTGGAACAATCTTGATGGTTGTGTTGATGTTTTAATAAAAAAAGTTGAGGAGTTTAAAATAAACGCTTTGATTTTTGGTTATCCGTTGACAATGGAAGGCGGAATAAGGGATAATTGCATAAATGTTTTGTATATTGCAGAGAAGATTGCGAGTTTTTATAAGAAAAAACAAAGAGGAGACTTTCCGATTCTATTTTTTGACGAGAGATTTTCAACAAAAGCGGTTTATTCGTCCGGTTTTGGTGAGATAATTAGTAAAAAAACGAATGGCTCAGACAGAGAAAGAAAAGCGTCTTTTGCAAAAAATAAAACAAAAGACAAAAGTAAACAATATAAGTTTGGTTTAAAAAAAGTAAATGCGGACGTTTTTGATGACGATAAAAGTGCCTGCTTGATGCTGAATGAGGTTCTTGCTTCGTTGAAGTAAGTGTTGCGTTATATTGTTATATTGTTTTTTATTGTTTGGCCTTTGGGATGTTTTGTAAAAAATCAAAAAACAGAGCATTGCGTTGAGGCGTGATTTTTTTTTGTTTGCTGTTTTTTTCAAGCTCGTTTAACGACAATACTCGTAGTAAAAGGTTAAGTGGTCGGTTTAAAAATTTTTTAGATGCTGATTGTTTTGTGATGATATTCTAAAAAACGATTTTTTTTAATTGGGTTTTGTGCTTTTTAAAAAATTCTTTTTTGTCTTCCATTGATTGAATATTTTGGTTTTTGCCGTGTGTGGACGAAGGAATTGAATTTGACGATAAAATTTTCAATGAAGATAATGAGCGAGGTAAAAGCAAGAAAAAGTCTTTTAAATCAAACGGCATTCAGCAGGAGGTAAAAAATAAAATAGCAACTTTAGCTCAAACAAGTATGAAGTTTTTTTTAAGACGGGCTTTTGCAACTTTAAATCCGACAAAAAAACTTTGTTGGAATTGGCATTTGGATTATTTATGTGATGTTTTGGAGGAGGTTTATAAAGGCAGAATTAAGAGATTGTTGATAAATATTCCGCCAAGATATTTAAAATCTGTAATTTGTAGTGTTTGCTTTCCGGCTTGGGTGTTGGGGCGGGATCCTTCAAAAAGAATTATTGTTGCGAGCTATTCAAAAATATTGGCAACAAAACATTCAACGGATACCCGTCAAGTTGTAATGGCGAATTGGTATAAAAAGCTGTTTCCAAAGACGATAATTGCAAACGGAATGAACGAGAAGAATAAATTTTGCACAACGAGAAATGGTTTTAGATTTGCAACGTCCGTAAACGGAACATTGACAGGTGAGGGTGGAGATATTTTAATAGTTGATGACCCGCATAATCCTGTAAATGTTTTTAATAAATCAAATCGTAAGAAGACGAAAAATTGGTTTAGTGGCGTATTTTCTTCTCGTTTAAATGATAAAAAAACCGGTGCAATTATTGTTGTGATGCAACGGCTACATACGGAGGATTTAAGCGGATATATCTTACAAAAGGATGGGGAATTTTTATTGAAACATAATAAAAACGAGTGGTTTTGTGTTTGTTTGCCAGCAATAGCAGACGGAGTAAATAAATATTTTTTATATGAAAAACTTTATAAGATAAGAAAAGACGGAGATGTTTTATTTCCAGAAATGGAGCCCAAGAGTGTTTTGGATGGTCTTCGGCGAGATTTAGGAGAATATAATTTTGAGGCTCAATATCAGCAAAATCCAGTTGCATTGGACGGAAATCTTATAAAAAAGAGCTGGATAAAGTATTTTGATTTAAACGACTTAAACAATCTTTATAAAAAGCAGAATGTTTATTATGTAAGTCTTGATTGTGCTTCTGGCATTGGAACAGAGAATGATTTTACTGCGATTTCTGTTTTTATAGTTCAAGACCTGAAGTTTTATTTGTGTGATTTGTATAGATTAAAAATTGCATATCCAGATTTAAAAAATAAAGTTGAGGATGTTTTACAAAAATATCAGCCTATTGCTGTTTTAATAGAAGATAAATCCAACGGAGCTTCTTTAATACAAGACTTAAATACAAAATATAATAATGTTATTGCTATAAAGCCAACAAAATCAAAAGAGTTTCGTGTAAATAGTATTTTGACAACATTGGAGTCTGGTAATTTGTTGATTGCAAAAAATCAAATTTGGTGCAATGAGCTTGAAATTGAGCTTTTATCTTTTCCAGCCGGCAAACATGATGATCAAGTTGATAGTATATCGCAGTTTATAAATTGGTTTAATTCGCAACGCCGTGTCGTGTGTGATAAGCCAAAAATCAGAAGATTTTAACGCCGTTTTGCTTAATGCGTCAATATAATGTTTTTATTTTACGACAGCTTTTTGATTTCGTTCCGTGCTATCTCATCAACTTCGTTATTTAGTAAATCCGTATCGTGTCCCTTGACCCAATGCCAATTTATATTATGTGTTTTTAACAATGGGATGAGCTTTTGCCATAAATCTTGATTGGCAACAGGTTTTTTTGAACTATTTTTCCAGTTATTCTTTATCCAACCTTCAAGCCATTTTGTAGCCCCTTCCATAACGTATTTGCTATCGGTAAAAAGATCTACATTGCATTTTGTTTTGAGCTTTAAAAGTGCAACTATTACAGCAGTAAGCTCCATTTTATTATTTGTTGTTTCTTTTTCACCGCCGGAGAGCACTTTTTTAAATGTTGAACTTTTGCCGTTTGTTTGAGTTTCGCACAATAAGATTGCTCCGTATCCGCCCGGTCCGGGATTTCCACTGCAAGCCCCATCTGTGTATATTATGACTTTTTTAAGTTCATTGTTTCCATCTGCCGTTGTCATTGTTTAATTAGAAAAAATTTTTAATTTTCTTTGTAAGCCCACTCGCCTTTTCTGTTGCTTTTGTCATTTCTCCACTTACTTTTGATATTTTATCTGCACTTTTGGAAAAATCTTCTGTCAATTTACTAATATACGAAACGGTATTTTGTATTTCATTTAATTTTTTATTTATTGAGCCAGCACTGCTATAAACTTTGTAGCCAACATAAGCAAGCACACAGAAGAAGGCAATAAATAAGATACGATAGACTATATCTATGAGGTTTTTAATGAAGACGAAAATACCAACAAAAAACCCGCCCGCACAGGCAACGGCATTTCTGATTGCGAGAAACACGTTTTTAATCGCATTACAAACTGCTTTTATTATGCTGACGAAACTTTCTAACATAAATTAAATCGTAATTGGCGTGATAACCCAAACATCAGCTTATGGATGCTACAATAGTCCTGACCAAATTCGCAGACGAAGTCCACCACACCAACTATATGCGATTATTGTAATAATTATTTGCAAGGTGATTTTGTTTTAAAATTGACATTGATTTAATTTTTAATACAATCTTATTGTTATTTGATGTCTAATACAAACAATAACAATAATAACGTAGTTCAATTAGAGCAACGGCAGGATAACGGCGGACAAGAAATTCAACAACAACCAATGGTTCTTGACGCTTTCGAAGATGATTGGTATAATGTAAATGCTGAATTTGATAAATTAAAAAATACTCCTGAAAATCAAAAAGAAGATAAAAAGAAGGCGATAGCTGAATCTTTATTTAATGCTATTCAAAATAAAGCACTCGTATTAGGCATAAAGAACGATGAAGGTTTTGCAGATTTAGACATGTTGTTTGACACTAACAACGTTGCTTTTAATAAGCTATCCGGAGTGTTGGCTGGTAAAAATATAAGATTGTCAAAAAATAGCAATAATACATTGACGATGAAAATTGGCAATGGACAGGAAGGATTGTTTATTATTGGAAAAAAAGACGATGGTAATTTATATTATCGTTTAGATGTTGATGAAGTTGAAGAAAAAAAGAAGAAAGACGATCCAAAAAAGAAGGAGACGAATTGGTTGCCAATTATTTTAATTTTAGTTGCTGTCACCCTTATAGGATTGATAACATTGTTTTTAGTTTTGAAGAATAAGAAAGATAAAGAAGAAAAGAGAAAACTAGAGCAACAAGAAAATGATGCCGAGAATGAATTAGACAATGGAGTTCCTGTGGATACTGGAAAACGGGAGGGTACAGGAGAATATAAGCCTAGTGAGACAGAAACTTTTAAAAATGCCGATGGTGAAGTCATCAAACTTGCAGAAGAAACGACTTATAAAGACGGTGTGTTTTCTGACAAAGCAAAAATGGCCGTTGATATTGAGAATAATCCAAATTATAGTTATGCCATTAATGGCAGGCAAGTTATAAATCCGCAAGCAAGTTATGTTAATGGGAAACAGACTATTACTTTTTACGACATCCGTTCGAAAAGCGAGATTACTTGGGATGTTGATAAAATAAAGTCTTTTACTTGCAACGGTGCGGATGTTGATAAAAAAACCATTGACTTGATGTGTAGTTATACTCGTGAGCCAAGCGGAAGTGTTTCTTTCGAAGGGACTAATAGTGTAGTCCAGATAGATAAAGACAACGGAGCATTAAATGTTGAACTTTATACGAAAGATGGAAATTTGATATCCACTTACTCAAAAGATAATATTATTAAAAATGGAAACAACAACTACGGTTATACCGATAAAGATGTTTTTTACGAATTTCCAGATAATATTCAGGATGCAATATCGGATGCATTAGATAATATCAAAAGTGATTACCCTGATATTAACCTAAACTCTTTTAAAGGGTATGAAATAAATAAATAAAAAAAACCCCCTCCACATCACAAGGTAGAGGGGCAGAAATTTTTTTCTTTTTTTTAAAAAAACTATCAACTATTCAGCATTTGTTTTCGTCAAGCTTTTAATGCTACTATTTAAACCTTTTACAGCAACAAGCCATAATAAACCAATTACAACGAAGATAACAAATGATATTGGTGCAATAGTTATAACATTAGTTGTTCCAATTATAATACAAAGAATGGACTGAACCATAGCTCCGGAACCTTTTCCTAAACGTCCACCAGCGACTTCAACAGCAGCTTTACCTTTTGTCTTGAGTTCAACGTCAAGAGGAATATACGCCTGTTCCTTCGTTGTGTCGAATAATGAATATTTTGCCGCTTTTGTCATAATAATAACACCGGCACCGACCATTATTGCAACATATACAGGATTTGTAATGATACTTGTCAAAGTATTTCCAGCTAAAATCAAAGCAAAGAAGAATATACCGAAACAAACCATAACAAGAGGTGTCAAAGCAGCTCCGAAGAACCAACCAAGTCTCCTTAAAATTTGGCTCGCCAAGAACCAGCTAAACAAAATCGTCATAGCACCAGTTGCGGCGGAATATGTACCCATAAATGCATTCATACCTGCTTTATTGCCAGCAAAGTGGATTTTCAATTGGTTTTTCCATTGAACTTCCAACAAGTTGATTGAAATACCATAACATATAACAAGCAATGCAATAAAACCAAGATGTTTGGATGTGAAAATAATTTTAAAGCTTTCCATCAGACCTGGTTTTTTCTTCTTTGCTTTTTTTTGAGAAGCATCAAGTGGTTCTTCTAATGGCAAAACCTTACGATTAACATACCAATTGCAGAACATTGCAAAGACACCAACTAATCCAACAATTACCATCTCTGCTTTTATCAATGAGTTCCAATTGGCCTCGCCTGGAAAAGCAGCTTGTAAAGCTTTTGCAATTCCACCAACGATAATTAAAGAAACATTTGAAATGACAACGAATAATGCAAAAAACCTTTTTGATTGTTCCATTGAAACAACCTGATTTACGAATTGCCAGAAGAGAATTTGAATTCCGACTGAACCCCACAATTCTGCTAAGATGTAAAATAATGAGTAAGACCAATAAATACCTAAGTCAACAAAACCTTGTGAGTGTGGATGATTTGCATGCAATTGTGCTATTGTTTCTCTGCTTGGGTGAAAGAAATCAAAATTTGGATTTATAACAAAACCAAAAATTAAGAAATATGCCAAGAAAGGAATAATAATAACATAGAAGAGATTTTCTCTGCTAAACTTATTACTCAACTTCACGAAGAGCATAAAAAACAAAATCGCCGCAGGAGTTACGCAATACGTTTTTAAGAACGTAATAATGCCAGCACCAGCTGCATTAACAACTAAAACGTCCTTCATATTACGAAGCAACGTATAATTCATAATCATACAGAACATAATTCCCGCGAAAGCAAAGAACTTTTTGAACTCATGATTATAAATTGGGAATAAGAAAGAGCGAATCTTTCCGAAAGCCTTACTCTCAACCATAAAGATACAAAACAGCTCAAGAGGTCAATTTTAATTTTAAATGTCAAGGAGCAACTTTGAACTTATTTATTTATAATTTAAATTGTTGAATTTTATATCTTGCGTTTTCATATGTATCCGTCGGGTGTTTAGCTCAGTTGGTTAGAGCAATTGCTTTACACGCAATAGGTCGTAGGTTCGAGTCCTATAACACCCACTATCGTTGGATAAGGTTCTTTTTTTATTTTGGTTCTATATAAACCTGATAGAAATTTTTTCTTGACTTATAAAATTAATGGTATCTTCTTGTATGAAGGTATTGTTTATGTTCTGTGTTTCTTGCCCAAAAGCATTATCAAGAAGCATTTCCGAACTCCGTCGTGCGTAAGCACAGCATCGTTTTTTTCTACGTACTTTTATCTTTTTTAGTATTTTATAAGGTGTCTAATTTACACCTGCTCTCAAAAAAAGAAAATCAAAATTATACTTTATATTTTATTTATTTTTTTATGTATAAACATTTTTTAGACATTAAAGACATTTCGGCGGATGATTTGAATAAAATTCTTGATTTGGCTTTGAAAATCAAGGCAAATCCAGAGAATTATTATAATGCATTAGCACATAAAAAGATGATTTTGTTGTTGGAGAAAAACTCCACAAGAACAAGAGTTTCTTTTGAACTTGGAATGAAAGAGTTAGGCGGACATTGTTGCGTTTTGAACTCGTCAAATACTCAACTTTCAAGAGGCGAAAGTATTGAAGATACTGCAAAAGTTTTCAACGAAATGGCAGATTGTGTAGTGATTAGAACTTTTGGACACGACAGACTGCTAAAACTTGCGAAGAACTTTACGAATGGCTGTGTAATAAATGCACTTACCGACCAAAGTCATCCTTGTCAAATTATGGCGGATATTATGACATTTATGGAAGTCAAAAAAACCTCAATTCAAGGCAAAAAAGTTGCTTGGTTTGGCGATGTAAATAATATGCTTGTCTCTTGGATTGAGGCGAGTGAAAAACTTGATTTTGAAATAAATGTTTGCTGTCCGGAAAGTATTAAAAATAAAATTCCAGCAAGCAAAAATTGCCAGTTTGTAAAAGATAAAATAGAAGCGTCAAAGGGTTGCGATATTATTACGACGGACACTTGGGTTTCCATGGGAGAGGACAAGGAAAAAGCAAAAATGTTTTTGGAGGGCGACTTTTTGGTTGATATGAAAGTAATGCAAAATGCTAACGATGGGGGTATTTTCTTGCATTGTTTGCCTGCATATAGAGGATACGAGGTTGCCAGCGAGGTTATAGATAATCCTGTTTATTCAAAAGTTGTATTTCAAGAAGCAGGAAATCGGCTTCACGCACAAAAGGCGATTTTGATGTATTGTTTTGGGTTAATTTAGTTTATTTATTGGTTTATTTTTTAGTTTTATGACAAAAGAAAAAAGTATTAAAAACATTTTGGTTATTGGATCTGGTGCGATAGTTATAGGACAAGCGGCAGAGTTTGACTATTCTGGAACACAAGCAATTTTGGCATTAAAGGAGGAAGGTTATAATGTGTCGTTGATAAATAATAACCCTGCTACAATAATGACGGATGCTGGTGTTGCAGACAAAGTGCATATTGTTCCAATTACTTGCGAAGAGGTGGAAAAGATTATTGTTAGCGACAAAATTGATGCAATTTTGGCAACTTGTGGAGGACAAACGGCATTAAACCTTGCATTGGAGTTGTGCGATAAATGTATTCTTGATAAATATGGAGTAAAATTACTTGGTGTAAATCTTAAAACTTTGAAATACAGTGAGGACAGGATGCTATTTAAGCAAAAGATGCTGGAAATCGGCATTCCTGTTTGCGATAGTATTATTGTAAATTGCCAAGAGGTCAATGATAAAGATGTTAAAAGATGTGTTGAAGAGGCAACTAAGTTTGCCAAAAAATGTAGTTTTCCAGTTATTATTAGACCTTCATTCACACTTGGTGGCACTGGCGGTGGAACAGCACACAATGAAAAAGAGTTATATTATTTTATTGAAAATGGTTTGAAATTGAGCCCAGTTCACGAAGTTTTGATAGAGCAATCAATTTACGGATGGAAAGAGATTGAATACGAAATCATAAGAGACAAAGATGATAATTGCATCTGTGTTTGTGATATGGAAAACGTTGATCCCGTTGGTATTCACACAGGAGACAGCGTTGTTGTGGCACCTACGAAAACTTTAACGCAACATCAAAAAGATATGTTGAAGGCAAATGCAAAAAAAGTTGTAAAAGCACTGGAAATACAAGGTGCTTGCAACGTTCAATTCGGCTTGCATCCAACGACGGACGAGTTTGTGATTATTGAGGTCAACCCAAGGGCGAGCAGAAGTTCGGCATTAGCATCAAAAGCAACCGCATATCCTATTGCAAGGATTACATCAAAAATTGCAGTTGGTAAAACATTGCCGGAGATTGTAAATCATCTGTCTGGTTTAACGGCAATCAATGAACCTGTTGTAAAATATGTAGTTTGCAAGGTTCCGTCCTTTTCATTTGATAAGTTTAAAAATGCATCTCATCAACTTGGCACGCAAATGAAAGCAACGGGCGAGTATATGGGTATCGGTCATACTTTTGAAGAGGCTTTTTTAAAATGTTATGATGTCAAAAAGTTGATTGAAAACATTGAAAAACAGCAGACAAAAAGCACGGAAATGTTGCTAAAAAATGTTGAAACCGCAACAGATGTTAGGTTTTACGAAATTTTTGAATTGCTTTTGAGAGGTATAAGCCCAGAGTTGATTGATGAAAAAACCAAGATAAACAAATGGTTTTTATATCAACTGAAAAATATGTTTTACAAGGTAAAGACCAAATCAAACGGCAAGAGAAAAATTGTTATTAAACTTGGAAAAAAACCTGTTTTAGGGCAATAGACGGAAGCGGAAAAGAGCAAATACAAAACACAAAATATGTTTATTCAACAAACTATTCTGGTTGGAAATATCATATTAAAAACAACTTAAAACCTTTGAAAAAGACGATGAAATATAACGAAAAACACGAGAAATATAAGAAAACCATTATCGTTATTGGGTCTTCTGCTATTAAAATAGGGCAAGGTATTGAGTTTGATTATGCTAGTGTCCACGCGGTGAAGTCGCTAAAAAAAGAAGGATATAGGGTTGTTATTATAAACAACAATCCTGAAACTATTTCAACAGATTATGACTTGGCGGACAGGCTTTATTTTGAACCGATAAATGCAAAAATTATCAAACAAATCTGTAAGTTTGAAAAGGCAAAGGGTGTTGTTATTCAATTTGGCGGACAAACTGCGTTGAATATTGCAAAAGAGTTGAAAAAAATGCATATCAAAATTTTTGGCACAAGTTTGAAATTCATTGATGTCAGCGAGGACAGAAAAAAGTTTTATAAATTTACCAAAAAAATGCATATTCCACAGCCAAAAAGTGTGTATTGCAAGGTTAAAGATGTGAGTAAAAAGATAAAACTTTTACATTTTCCAGTAATTGTAAGACCTTCTTATGTTATCGGTGGGAGTAGAATGAAAGTTTGTCATAATTATGCTGAATTGCAAAGTTATCTACAACCTTTGAAATATAGGGATAAAATCTACATTGACGAGTTTATTAAAGGCAAGGAAGCAGAAATTGATTTGGTGGCGGACAAGTTCGGCAATGTATTTATTCCGCTTGTCGCAGAGCATATTGAAGAGGCGGGCGTGCATTCTGGGGATAGTAATGTGCTTTATCCACAACGGAATTTAACAAAACTGCAACAAGAAAAAATGATTAAATATGCAACTTTGGTGGCAAAAAAGTTAAAAGTTATTGGTTTGATGAATATACAATTTGTCGTTCAAGGAGACGATGTTTATGTCATTGAAGCAAATTTGAGGTCTTCAAGAACAATCCCGACAATCAACAAAGTTTGCGATGTTGATTTGGTAGATTTGGCAATTCAGGCGGTGCTTGGAAAGAAAGTTGTTGTTCCAAAATTCAACATCAAGAAAGCGATAAAAAAACCAATTTTCTCAAATCAAAAAATTACAGCTGACAATGTGCCAACAGGTGTTGAAATGAAAAGCACAGGCGAAGTTTTGGAGTTTGAGTAAAGACAATGTAAAAATGGTTAATAATATGGCAAAAATCAATGTAGCAATAGTCGGTTCAACCGGTTATACTGGATACGAGTTGGTTAAAATATTGGCTCGGCATCCAGAAGTGGATATAAAGTATTTGTCTTCGCGAAGCAATGCTGGGGAAAAATATACAAATATCTATCCGCAATTAAAGGGTGTTTTGCCCGATATTTCTTGCATTGAAGATGATATTGAAAAAATAGCAAATGATGTTGATGCGGTATTTTTAGCTCTTCCGCACGGAGTTTCGTCGTCTAAAATAGATAAAGATATTTTGGATAAAACAAAAATAATTGATTTGAGTGCTGATTTTCGGCTGAAAGATTTGGATGTTTATGAAAAATGGTATTGCAAGCATAATGCTCCTGATTTGTTGAAAAATGCTGTTTATGGCTTGGCGGAAATTCATAGAAATGATATAAAAACTGCAAAATTGGTTGCAAATGCCGGATGTTATACTACTTGCTCTATTTTAACACTCTATCCGCTTGTGAAGAATGGTTTGATTGATGTTAATTCAATAATAATTGATGCAAAAAGCGGTGTTTCTGGTGCAGGACGAAGCGTGAATTTTGGCTCAATGTTTTGCGATGCTAACGAAAATGTGAAAGCGTATAAAATCGCGGAACATAGGCATACTCCGGAAATAGAGCAAGAGTTGTCGGTTGCTGGAAGTTGCGATATAAAAGTGCAATTTACGCCTCATCTCGTGCCGATGAATAAAGGGATTTTGGCGACTTGCTATGCAAAATTAAAAACTGGAATTACAGAAAAAGATGTAAAAAATGCTTATTTGGAGCAATATGCTGATAAGTTTTTTGTTAGATTGCTTGATGATGGCATTTTTCCAGAGACAAAATATGTGAAAGATACTAACTTTATTGATATAAATTTTACGATAGATGAAAGAACTGGAAATATTGTTGCCGTCGGTGCTATTGATAATTTGATAAAAGGTGCAAGCGGGCAAGCAGTACAAAATATGAATATTATGTTTGGTTTTGATGAAAAAACCGCATTGGTTTTAGTTTGTTAGTTTTATTTTTTTATTTATGAGTAGTTCAATTTTAGATGTTTATAATAGGTATGATTTCATTCCTTTGAAAGCAAAAGGAGTTTATCTTTATGATAAAAACGGAAGGAAAGTTTTAGATTTTCTTGCCGGTATTGCCGTCAATGTTCTTGGGTATAAAAATAAAGTTCTTGAAAAAGCAATAAAAGAGCAGTTAAAAAAAGGGTTATATCATCAATCAAATTATTATTATAATGATGAGACGGAAGAGTTTGCAAATAAGCTTTGTGAAATTTCTGGTATTAAAAGTGGAAAAGTATTTTTTCAAAATTCTGGGGCTGAAGCCGACGAGTGTGCCGTAAAGATAGCGAGAAAATGGTTTAATTCGGTACATAATTCAAAATATTGTGAGATAATTTGTATGTCAAATGCATTTCACGGAAGAACAACGACAACAATAAGTGCGACATTGAGACACGATTTAGTAGATGGTTTTGAACCTTTAACACCGGGTTTTAAAATTGCCGAATTTAACAATATTGAAAGTATAAAAGAACAGATAAATGAGCATACTTGTGCAGTAATGTTGGAGACAATTCAAGGAGAAGGCGGAGTTTTACCTTGCGAAAAGCAATTTTTAAAAGATTTAAGAAAGCTTTGTAATGAGAAAAACATATTGTTGATTTTGGATGAAATACAATGTGGAAATGGAAGAACTGGGAAATATTTCGCTTATCAACATTATGGAGTGTTGCCTGACATCTTGACAATAGCAAAAGGGCTTTCTGGCGGATTGCCTATTGGCGCCTGTATTGTAAAAGATGAAATTGGGAAATATATGCAAAAAGGTTCACACGGGTCAACGTTTGGTGGAAATGCTTTCTGTTGCCACGTTGGAAATGCTTGTGTTGAAGAATTAACGAAAGAGAGCTTTTTAAAAAATGTTAATAAAATAGGAGAATATTTTCAAAGTGAGTTGAAAAAAATATGTAATAAGTATCCAAAGATATTATTGGGATGGAGTGGGATTGGCTTGATGTTAGGTTTATCTATTTCGAAAAATCATAAAGCAAAAGATATTGCTAAAAATTTATTGAAAAATGGCTTATCTTGTGGAACGGCAGGAAAAAATCAGATTAGGTTTTTACCTCCGCTAATTATAACAAAAAAGCATATTAACGAAGCTATAAAGATAATTGAAAAGACAATTGTAGAGTTAGTTTAATTTATGAAAATTTTTGAAATAATTGAAAATGGACACATAGCAACACCAAAAGGTTTTGTTTGTGGTGGTTTGCATTGCGGAATTAAAAGAAAAAGGAACGATTTATCTATAATTTTTTCAAAAGTTCCTGCTGTATGCTCGGCTGTTTATACGACAAACAAAATGAAAGCACCGCCTTTGGTAAGATGTGAGGGGATTACAGGCAAGAAAAACAAAATTCAGGCAATAGTCATCACGAGCGGAAATGCCAATTCTTGCACCGGCGAACAGGGATACAAAGATGCTTGCGATATGGCGGAGCAAGTGGCAAAAAATCTTAATGTTTCGTCAAATTCAGTTCTTTCAACTTCAACAGGAGTTATTGGTGTATTCCTCCCAATGGAGAAAGTAATTGCTGGTATAGATAAATTAACACCAATGCTTGATAATTCAAACGAAAATGCAGAGAAATGTGCTCTTGGTATAATGACTACGGATACATTTATTAAAAGTGTATGTGTAAATGTAAAAATTGCTGGGGTTGATGTTAAAATCGCAGGAATTGCCAAAGGCTCAGGGATGATACATCCAAATATGGCGACAATGCTGAATTTTATTACAACAGATGCAAATATTAGTCAAGAAATGTTGGATTTGGTTTTCAAAAAATGCGTTGGAGATAGTTTTAATATGATTTCCGTTGATGGAGACCAAAGCACAAATGATATGGCTGTTATTTTGGCAAATGGAGAGGCAAAAAACGACATTATGGATTGCGAAAATGAAGAACTGAAAAAGTTTCAAAATGCATTGATGTTTGTGATGCAAAAATTGGCAAAAGATATAGCAAAAGACGGCGAAGGAGCAAGCCATTTGTTGGAATGTAAAGTTGTTGAAGCAAACACAGAGGAGCAGGCGAAAAAGTGTGTAAAACAGATATTGAGTTCAAGTTTGGTGAAGTCTGCTTTTTTTGGGAAAGATGCTAATTTTGGGAGGATAATTTCAGCAATAGGGCAATCGGGAGTAGATTTTGACGAAAACAAAGTAAAGATTGAATTTATTAGCAATGCGGGAAAAATTTGTGTTTTTGACGGAAAACCAATAGTTTTTAACGAAGATGAAGCAGTAAAAATAATGACGGAGCAGGAAATCACTATATTAGTTTCGCTCGGTATTGGAAAAAGCGAAGCAATCGGCTGGGGATGCGATTTGACGTATGATTATGTGAAAATAAACGCAAGTTATAGAAGTTGATTTTGTTTATAGAACGATATATGAAGACGGAGAACATAAAAATAGAAAATGAAAAAAAGACGGAGATTTTGCTTGAAGCCTTGCCTTATATCAGTAAGTTTCAGGGAAAAGTTTTTGTGATTAAAGTTGGTGGTTCAATTTTGCAGAATGCGGAAAATATAAAATCTGTCATTGAAGACATTGTATTTTTAACAAAAATTGGAATAAAAGTTGTTGTAATTCACGGCGGAGGAAAGGACATAAACGAAGAGTTGAAAATACATAACATAGAGCCAAAATTTGTAGATGGAATTAGATTTACAGACGACAAAACAATGGAGGTTGTGGAAATGGTTTTGTCTGGAAAAATAAATAAGGAAATTGTAAGATTGATAAATAAAAAAGGTGTTCATTGTGTCGGTATTTCTGGGAAAGATGGTTTTTTTTATCAAAGCGAAAATGTTGGAAAAATTTGGTCGTGTCGGCGAAATCGAAAAAGTTAGCAATGAAATGATAACGATGTTTTTAGATAAAAATATAATTCCAGTAATATCACCTGTTTGTTGCAATAGAGATGGTCTGGAATTAAATGTTAATGCTGACAACGTTGCTTTTGCCATTGCAAAAGCTCTTAAAAGTGAAAAAATGATATTTTTATCTGATGTTGACGGAGTTTATAGAGATAGAAATGATAAATCTTCTGTCATTTCCGCGATTTCTGTGAGCGATATTGACGAAATGATTAAAAACGGAACTATATCCGGCGGAATGATACCTAAGATGAAAAGCTGTCGTGAAGCCTTAGAAGTTGGCATTAAAAACGTTCATATAATTAACGGAAATGTAAAGCACGCAATGTTGTTAGAGATTTTTACAAAAAACGGAATTGGCACGATTTTGAGTGGTTTTTAATTTTACAAGGAAAAAATCTTTAGGAATGTAGACTAAGAATGCAGACTTCTAAGATTTAAAGCGATTGTTTTTTTGTGCTTGACACCTATGTGTGTCTATTAAATCTTCATCCCATTAGGGTTCATTTTATGCCAAACTTCAAGGAACTCTTTTAGCCCCTTTTTTTTATCTTGCTGTGAGATTAAATGATTTTCAACGTCTTCAATGCATTTGTTATAAGTGTTTTTTTCAATATATCCTTCAACTAATGCCATACGAAGATAAACAAGGTAGGTTGCAAGGACATCAGTTTCACAATATTCTCTTATGTCGTTATATTTTTTATCATCAAAATATTCAGCAACACGGGAGCCGTCAACGCCCAACTTGCAAGGAATGTTCAGTAAAATGCAAATCTCGTGTAATGTATATCTGCCGTATCTGTATAGTAAATCAAAATGGCTGTCTGAATAAGGATACTCATAGTTGTCAAATTTTCCGCCGTAGTCAAAATACCAACTGCAATCAATTCCGTATTTTAACGCTTTGCACTTCAGCACATTTATGTCAAAATCTCGTCCATTAAAGGAAATTATACGAGGCTTTGCGTCTTTGAGAGTGTTCCAGAATTTTCGCACAACCTCTTCCTCGGAGCAATTAAAAGAACTATAACTTGTTAGTTGTTTAAAAGTATAGCTTTCTTTTCCGGTGTATGTCATATCGTCGGCATATTCATTTTCGTATGAAATGCCAGCTTCAAGAAAACTTATGCAAGCAATTCTATGAAATGGTTGCCGTAAAAAATCGTTGCCGTTGTGGTTGTCTATATGGTAGTTGGCCATTGCAGTTCGCAATTCTTCTTGCGTTTTGTTTTTCAATTCTTCTTCGCTTATGTCGCAAAGTTCGCCCGCGAGGGATGTATCTGGTATTGTTTCAATGTCAAAAACAATTATGTTTTTTAGTGGTTCAACTTTATTGTAAGCCATAAAATTTTTATTTAATTATTTATCAAATTCGTTTAACTTGCTTCATTTTTCAAAGCTTCTTCTATTTTTAATAACAGGGCATTAGCTCTTTCGTCTGTTGCGTCAATACTTATTGATTGTTTTAGATATTTCAGGCTTTTTGTGTAATTGCCTTGTAGATAGTAGACATATGCAATGTAGTATTTTGTTGTTGAAGATTTGCCGTAGAACATATTTGAAAGTAAAAACCTAATTCTCGCATCAATTAAGTTGCCAGCTTTCAGGTCAATAAGTCCAAGTCTAAAATTGTTTTGTGATGCCCTACGAAATGCACGAGGAAAATCTTTTATAATTCTAAAAAAGCCAATAATTGCATAAAAAATAATTTGTATAGTCGTCCAGATTATAAAGCCAAAATCGCGAAAATTTGCATATAAATCGTAGCTTCTTGCTTTTATTCTCTTGGCAACATAAACTTCCTCGCCAACGGTGGAGGACATTGCCCTTTTAAAACCTTTTACAGCAAGACTTGCGATTTTGCCACCATCTATTTTGTTAGCCATTTTGATTTATAAATTTAAAATACTCGTTATACATTTTTGTTGTAATTTTACCAATTTGTCCGTTGCCGATTTGTTTGTTATCTACTTTTGTAATTGGAATGATAATTTTTATTGAACCTGTTGCAAAAGCTTCTTTTGCATCAAATAGCTCCTCTTTTGAATAAAACCTTTCTTCAACTTCAATTCCGTTCTGTCTTGCAAGTTCAATTATTTTCGCTCTCATTGTTCCTGGTAAAATTTGCTCACCAAGCGGACAGGTAATGAGTTTGTTGTCTTTTGATACAATAAAGACGTTGAAGCTACTTCCTTCGGAGATTGAATTTATTCTTTTGTTGTAAAAAAACACATCATCAAAGCCGGCTTTTTCACATTCGTATTTTGCTAAAACCATTGGTAAAAGGCTTATCATTTTTATGTCACATCTAAATCTTCTTGGGTCGTCAATAAGTCGGCAATTCCAAGTTTGATGAATTGTTTCGGAAATTTTGCAAGGTATCAGTTTTATTAGGCAATTTGGTTTTAAATTTAAATGTGAAAAACGATGGTCTCTTATTGTAGTCCCGCGAGTAAATTGCATATAAATTGATGCGGTTTCTGTATCTTTGTTTAATTCAAGGAGTTTTTCAATGTTTTTTAAGACTTCTTCGCTTGAAGGATAATTGTTGAAATAAACTTTTTTAAAACAATCTTGCAATCTGTTTAAATGTCTTTCCTTATCAATTAGTTTGCCTTTGTAAAGTAAAATTACTTCATAAATTCCGTCTCCAAAGTAATAACCGGTGTCGTTAATTGAAACTTTCGCTTCACTTTCTTCAATAAATTCACCATTTAGAAAAACAACTGCCATAGAAAAAATTAACAACAATTCGCAGACAATACTTTATTCAATAGGTCTTGAAGTTTTAACACACAAATTTTTGAACCAGCAATAAATTCAATAGCACCTTTTTCAACAAAATCGTTTTTTTTAAATTGCAGTTCAGCTTCAATTCCTTGACTTTTTAATGCTTTTTTCACTTCTTCCTTTATTTCTTCGTCAAGAATATCGCAACTTTTTATCACAATAATTTTTTTATTGCTGAATTTTCTAATTTTTTTTTCTGCAAGCAAAATAATATCTCGCAAAAGATAGCCGTATTTTCTATTTAAAACTTGCATAAAAAAGCTTTCTAATTCGTCGCATTTGCCGAGTTGTTTGTTGCAATCGCTGATTACTTTTTTATATTCTGCCAAATTCATTGGAGTCGTAGCGAGTTTTTCAAAAAATGCATTATCGTTTATTTTTTCAAAGGAAGACAAAATGTCCTCAATTTTATCAAAGTTTTTATTTAAAATATCGCAAAGAACATTTGAATAAGAGTTTAAAATACTATTTTTTTGGGTAGCACTCAACACAAAATAAACTCGTCGTATAAGATTTTATTCAAAATATTTGTCAAGCTTGTTCTTGTGTTGTTTTTATTCAATTTGAAGTGGGAATTTTAATTGATTTTTACAAAACTTTTATTTTTCTGGCTTGCTTTTTCTTGTCGTCTGTATTGGCTTTAAAGAATATTTCAAAATCGTATGCCGATGCAGGAAAAGAGAGGATTATTTTTGAGAATCTAAATTTAGAAATCAACAAAGGGGAAAGTGTGCTTTTGTTGGGAAACTCTGGTTGTGGTAAGAGCACTTTATTGCAAATCGCCGGATTGCTTCAAGGCTGTGATGGCGAAGTTTTTATTGACGGCGAATGTTGCGATATAAGAAAAATGAAAGATAGGAAAAAAAATAAGATACTAAGCAGTAAGGTTGGGTTTATTTATCAATTTCACTATTTGTTTAGCGATTTTTCGGTAATGGAAAACTTAGTAATTCCTCAAATGGTTAATGGTGTAGGCAAAAAAAAGGCAGAAAAAAATGCTTCGGAGATTTTGGAGAAGATGAAAATAATACACCGAAAAGATGCAATGCCGGACGAACTTTCTGGTGGTGAAAAACAGAGAGTTGCGATAGCAAGAGCTATTGTTAAAAAACCCATTTTGATATTGGCTGATGAGCCGACAGGAAATCTTGATAATGATATGTCGGAACTCGTTGTTGATGAAATGCTGAATATGGTAAAAAATGATAAAATAGCTCTTTTGATGGTCAGTCATAATAGGGGATTTATTTCAAAATTTGATAAAGCTTTTGAGCTCGGCCTTGAAGGGCTTGCGAGATTAAAATAATACGGGAGTTTTAAACTCAAAACTTGAAAAAAGTGCAAAAAAAAGCATAATTTAGCAACGTTTGTATGTACACGTTGAAGTATCTATTTTATTCAAGTTTTTACATCAAGGTTATTGTAATTGGTCTTGTCGTAATGCTTGCAATGATTGTTGCAATGGGACTTTCAAGGTTGAAAAAGTTAAAATATATTCAAGCATATATTCAAAGTTTTGAAGAGCAATTTTGGTCCGGGATTGATTTATCTAATTTTTACGAATCAAATAAAGAGAATTTAAGCCATCCGCTTGGAATGATTTTTAAGGCAATATGGGAAGAATGGCTTGCAAGCTCTTCGCTGCAGACGTCTGCAGGGGCAAAGCCTGATATAAAAGAAAGGATGTTAAACACAGCACACGTGCAAAAGGTTAAAATTATGAGAACTTGCGAGAATTATATGGATGCCTTAGCGATGTTTATTAAGGTTGCTCCTTTTTTGGGTTTGATGGGAACAGTAATCGGGATGATTGACATATTTTACAATATAGACATAGAAAACGGAATTACAATTGTGTCTTCTGGCATTGGAATAGGCGGTGCTTTGGTTTGTTTGGTTTTTGCTTTGTTGGTTGTAATCATCTCAATGCCGATTTATTGGTATTTTAATATGAAAATTCAAGAAATTAGCGATAGAATTGATGGTTATATTGTTGATTTGTTGCATATATTAGGGCGAGCTTTGGATGGCACTGCGGTAAATGGTGTAGTTCCAAGTCAGGCAAGTTCTGGAAGTCAATTCGTTCAACAACAACCGGTAAAAGAAGCTCCAAGACAAGCAAAACAAGTCATGATGGATGACGATGATGATGTTTAATTTTGAGCAGTATGATTATTTATAGTCAGCACTTTTTTAGAAGAAAATCAAGGAGTATTCCTTCTCCAAGTTGTTTGCCTTTGGTTATTGTTATGACTTTGATGCTTGGAGTTGTAGTTGCTTTTATGCCTCCGGTAATTAGCGGAGTAAATGTTGAGTTGCCAAGCTTAAATACCGAGCCAATTGAGATTTATGATGATTTTGTTTATAACACAATTCAAGTTGTAGACGACGATGAAGTTGTTGTAAATAACTATCCTTCAAAAATAGATAGTGTTGGTGAGCTAGTGAAGGAAATAAACAAAAATCAAAAACTTGAAGATGTAAAAATTTTCATTCGTGCGGACGTTCAAACGAGCTACAATGCAATTATGAAAGTATTGGAAAAACTGAATGATATAGGTGTAAAAGATGTTTCTCTTGTTGGAAAATATTCAGGTGAAAAGAAATATTAGTTTATGAAGTATGGGAAAAAAGCTTTTAGTTTTTAGACAACATTTTTTTAAATATATCAGCAGAGCAGAATATACAATGGCGTTGACTATGGTCGTTGGGACAATAGGGACGACAATTGTAAATTCTTATTCAAATTATTTGAGTGATAGAAATGCGAGAATTGAGCGATTAAATGCAAAACCTTTGAATTACATAAGAGTTGATTTAATAACTTATGAGGATTATTTAAAAATGATTGATAGACGAAACTGGAAATCATCAACGGAAAGAATTGAAGAAGAGAAAAATGAAGAAGAAAATAAAGCGAAGCAGGGGACTTTTGAGTATAAAAAAAATGAGTTGATTAAATCAATAAATAGTTGGCTTGCGAACAATACGAAAAAGAAAAATACAAATGACGAAATTGACGAAGAAACGTTGAAAAAAATGAATGTTTCAAGCGGAAATTTTGATGGTTTTATAAGTAGTGATGCAAATGGCATAGGAATGGAAAATACAAGATTTGAAACAGAAGACGGAAAAACCGGGAAGAAAAAAAAGAAAAAAAAAGATGATGTTGAGTATGAAATTGTTGATAGTAGGTCAAAACTTGAAGAAATAAGTGGAGTAAAAAAAAGTGTTTTACCACCTTCAAAAAGAGTGAAAGAAAAGCGACAATATTTTGTTGTAAGAGAATGTAAAAATTGTGCGACTAATAGAGTTTTGGATGTAAAATTGTCGCGAAAAAAGCAAAAAATAAGTGTAAAAAGAGAAGAGGATAAAACAATTGTTGGCAAACTTGGAGGACAAAATATTAGAAAGGATGATAGTATTTTTGACAGCCTTGGCCGTATTTGGCGAGCGATTTTACATATTAAAAGCGATGATAAGTATCAAATAATTGATAGTAGATATGACCAATATGGGAATAGAATTAAAGATGCCACACAAGCAAAAAAATCTAAAAAGCAGAAAGAGAAAAAAGAAAAACAGAAGAAAGCAAAAGATGACTATGAAATTTTGGAAGTTGAATTTGAAGACGAAGAAGAACAAAAACAGCAGGTTCAAAATGAAGAACTTGTCAAGACCAATGATGTGCAAAAAGAGGGGGTTAATTTTTTAAAAAATGAAATCAAAAGCGATAGCAATAATGTTTTTAGTTTTGTAATTGATGGGAGTTTGCAGGAAATGGATAAATATAATCGGTTTGAAGGGGTGTCAACGGGTAAAAACAGCAATTCACAGGATTTGCAGATGTTGGCTTATTTGGAATATACACTTGAAAATTGTTGGTATGGATATGCAAAAGAATACAGAGGGCAAAACCTTGAAGCATCTTTTTTGATTAGCTGGGACGATAATACAAATTTGCAGAGTATAAAATTGCTTTCAGAAAGTGAGGAAAGTCGTTTAAATAGGCAATTTAAGGACGATGTCGTGAACTCGTTGCAGAACTGTGGCATTGCAAGGGTAAAATATCTTTCAAAAAATAATTATAGTTTGTGGAAAAGTTTAAAACTAACTTTTAAAAGTGGAGTGTAATGTTGTCTTGCAAAATAAAATAAAACTTCGTCAATTGTTCGTTGCTTTGTGGAAACTTTGAGAATAAAATTTTTGTCTGAAAATGCAAAGGAAGTTTATAACAACGGCGAGCTTTTGAATTATCAAACAAAAGGAAGTAGCGGAATGGATTTGAGAGCAACGGATGTTTTTTTGCCAAAGACAAAAGAGACTTTTGTGCTTGGGAAAGATATTGAAAGCTATGTTTTGCAACCGCTTGAAAGGGTTTGTGTGCAAAGCGGGATTGCAATGTGTGGTTTAACGGATGAATATGAAATTCAAGTTCGCCCGCGTTCCGGATTGGCTTTTAAGCACGGGATTAGTATCGTAAATACACCGGGGACAATAGACAGCGATTATAGAGGTGAGATTGGCACGATTTTAGTGAATTTATCAAATGAGCCCTTTGAGATTAAACGCGGAGAAAGAATTTCGCAAATGATAATTTGTAAAATTTCAAAATGTAATCTTGAAATTGTTGAAGAACTTGACGAGACAGAAAGAGGAGCCGGGAGATTTGGCTCTACTGGAACTAATTAAAAGGTGCCATTCAACGTGCTTTGCGTCGTTGTGGAGCTTTTTTTGTTATTTAATGTTTAATATTGCTTTATTGTTCTGTTTTTGTGGCTTTTTTAATTTTATTTATCATTTTTTCCGTGATTGCATAGCTGATGAACACGCCGATAATGCCAATAAGGCTACCGCAAACGACATCAATAGGCCAATGACGATTAGCTAAAACTCTGCCGATTGCTGTGAATAATGCCAGTAAAAGCCCAGTTGTGCAAAATGCGTTTTTCGTTTTTGCGTTCATTTTATATTTTTTCCGTAAAACAAAAAGCAAAGTTGTTCCTGCAAAGGCGAGGGTTGAGTGTCCCGAAGGAAATGATTTTTTATCGTTTTTATCGTCTGGACGAGGTTCTTGAATTATATGTTTCAATATTTTGCAAGTTAATGTTGTAGCTACTACTGAAGTTGTGTTGATAAAATAAAAATAAGGGTTTTTTTCAATAAGAGAAACTGCAAATGACATTGCCAGAGGGAGAACGGTGGTTGTGTCAGTAGCTTTTGCTATAATTGCTTGGTTTTTCGTTTTAACGATACGTGGCATTGATAATATTTTGTTTGTATGACAAATATTCATTACAACAACACAAGATAAAATAAAACAAGTTATCGTTGTGAGAAAAGCTCTCCTCATAAGAAGCTATAAGAGAACTTTTCGTTTTTCATAATTTTCAAGCAATGGTATTTTTATTGCCTATCTCGTCCTTGTTTTTGTTGTGAGTTTTTAAGGTCTGTATTTGGTTGGCCGGTGTCTATCTTTTTATTATGAGAATAAGTACTTATGCCTGTTGCTAATGCTCCAATACCACAGACAACAACACCACAGGCTCCAACTATAACGGCAACTTTCTCATTCATAAGAATTATTGCAACTGCTCCACTTCCAAGTGTAAGAACTACTAATCCTCCAGTTGCAGCGTACGACTTTCTTTTATTGTTTTGTTTTTGATCGTTTTTGTTATTTTGATCATTGGTGTTTTTATCACCATCATTAGTAGTTGTATTTAATACCTGTGGAGTATTTCCACCGCTTGAGTTTCCTTCGCCTTGGCCTCCTCCGTCATAACCGCTACTTCCTGATAGTGAAGGCGATAGACTGTAACTATTTGTTGATAAGTTTTTACCATTACTTGTGGTTGTCATTTTTGTCGCGATGTACTTACTAGTGTTATCGTTTCTATTCAAATTGTTAGCAAAATTATTGCTCCTTTCATTACTATTTTGGTACTTGTTGTTTAGTTTTAAATTTGTTTCTCTGTTATTGTCATTACTTATATTTCCGTTATTTGAGTTGCCGTAACCAGAAGCGTCAATAGCGCCACCATATCCGTTGGAATTTGTATATTTATTGATTTGGCTTGGCACTTCATGCTCTTCTTGTATATCTTCTATGTTATTTTTTTGGTCGTTTCTTTCTTCGTGATGTTGCGGTTCTGGTTGTTCCATGTCGTTTTCGTTGTTTTCGAGCACTGTTGTTTCATCTTCATGGATTTCTTCGAGTTTTTTCTTTCTTTCTGCTTCCAGTTTCTTTTGTTTTTCTGCTTCTTCTTGTTCGTCTTTCTGTCTTCTATCTGTCAAGATTTGTTGCAACCGGTCTTTGTATTTTGCTACATCGTTTGTTAGATTAAAGAATACTTGAAAATCGGTTATTGCTCCACTTTTGTTCTTTTCCACTTTTTGGAAACATGGAAGAGTTTTGAAGTTTACATCTTGCAGTGTTCCCATTATTGGTGCATAATTGCCTGCTGCACCACTATCGTACACTGTTTGAAATTTCTTTAAGTTTGTGTTATAAACGAGGTTTAAACGTTTGTCGTTGTTACTATCGAAAATATGGTCCACGTATAACAAACCTTGATTAAGAAGTGGCTGGTTTTCTGCTGTGTCCCAGTTTTGTGGTTGAAATTTCAATCTTAACGTTCCGCCATGATCTGCAAAATGTGTTGAAAGAAAAATGTCTAATGATTTTTTAGCTCCGGATAGGGTAATTTTGTTGTGTGCGTCGTCAAATGTTAGGATGATGGATGGCGTGTCGATTATAAATGTGTTTTTTTTGGGCATAGATCGCCGAATATAACCATTGCCGAAGAGAGAAAATATCTCGTGGTCATTTAGATGGCTTTGTAATAAAGTAATGAAGTCTTTATGTACACTGAGAGTTTTTGTTTGTGGAACTGCACTGTCCAATTTATCTTTCATCGACACAAAGTCGCCTTTGCTGTTAATCAATTTGTTAAAATTCCATTTATTGTTTATATTGTTAATTTCGGCCATGAGTTTGAATGCGTATATATCCGCTAATAATATGTTTATAGATTGCGTTCCTTTTGGTATAAAAGTCTTATGACCTTCGCTATCTTTTCCGTCTTTTACAAAAGGCGTATTGTCTAAATTACTTTTTTGCAGTGATTCTATGAAATCGTCGGTATATTTATTTTTAATATCCTCAATGGCGTTTTTCATTACTGGTTCCATCTCGTAGTAATTTTTAGGTGCGTTTTTTTTTGTAATTTGTGTTACTTCTTGGGATATTGCTTGCAATATTTTTGCTGCTTCCGTATTACAATATTCAAAATACTTATCTTGAAACAGTTGGTCGTAGTGTTTTTGTAATATTTTTATTTCCTCTTTCAGTTCGTTGAGGTTGTTTACAAATGTTTGTTTTTCTTTTTCGTCTTTAAACGTTAATATGATAGTATTGGTTGCTTTGTCCTTAGCAAAAGTGATGTGTTTTGGCAGTTCGAGTACGTCGTATTGTTTATGCATATTTGAATCTACATATTGTATCATTCGAGCTTTTCCGTCTTTTTCGATGATGCTTAGTTGATACGGTACGATATCCGAAAAGGATAGTTCTTCCTGTGTGGTAATAAACTTATTTTCTTCTATAGACTTGGACTTGGTGATTTGTTGAACTTTATTCCAATCGGCCTCAAGACCGTATTGTGCTGCAAAAGCGTCTCTCTGTGCTTTGTCTTGAAATTGTACAGTTATTTCTTTTTCTAGTCCGTCACTATAATTAACGCTTGCGTCAATAAGATATTGAGAGTTTGGCAGTTCTATACCGTTTGAGAATTCGGTAATAAGCATTTTGTCTTTCTTGTCGTTTTTCGTGATAACGAGGCCATTATTGATATCTGTCCCGTAAAGAAGTATTGCGCTTGTGTTGTTAACGTATCGTTTTACATTCAATCTTAGTGCTTTATCATGATCTATTGTTTCTGGAACAATTTGTGCTTTTATTATGATTTTCTTTTGGCTTGGACTATATTTTAAACTATCTAAGCCTGGCTTATTACTCGTTACAAGATCTATTTCTTGATCATTCGATATTGTTTTAGTCAAGATCAGTTTATTTGCTTTGTCTGAAAGTCCATAATCAATAATTGTTTGGTCCTGTGATATTGTTGTAAAATTATCGCCATTGCAATTATTATCGTTTATCAAAAGTTCAAACTTGCTCTTCCAAAGAGTTAGGTAAGCATATGCACTTCCGTTTGCATTTTGCAACTGATATAGTGCAGCATTGTATGGTTTAATTGGTTTTACCGGTAAAGCATTGTATGGAATACCATCAATAATGGTTATATGATTGTTTTCTAACTCTTGGATAACGAGTTCCTCGTTTGGCTCTGTTATAATGACGTTATCAGCGTTATTTGGATCCATCTTTGCTTGAATTTTGAGTATTTTCTTTGTGTTCTTGTCGTTATTTTTAATAACGGTCAGTTTATCACCTTCTACACTGAATTCAAGCATTTTTGCTTTCTGTTTGTTCTTATCGTTGGCATCACCTATGTCGTCTAACTTTGTTGTACCTACTTGCAGATTGTTTTTTTTTAAAACTGTGCAGATCTTTCCTGAATCATATTTGAGACCTTTTTGATTAAGACGATCTCGGAATCTTTTGTTTGTTTCTATATCTTTGAAAGATATAATCTTGTTTTTATAATCAAAATGCTTAATCTCATATTTTTCTTCGCCAATATATAGATCCTTATCTGTAATTGTTATTTTGTTTTTCGGGTCGATATCTTCGTGTATAATATAAGTGTTGTTGTTTTGTTTAACTGTTTGTTTTATTTTGAACATATTGCTATCGTTGTCGCATTGTTTCTCTATCGTTATTATTTTGCCATTTTCTTGTATCTGTTGTTCGAGACCTGCGTTCTTTAACTCCTTATTCAAGGTATTTAAAGTTGTTTTGTCCAAAATGAAGTTTTTTTTATCATGTGACAATAATGTGCACCCGAAATTTATTTTTTTTACTAATTCCCTGTTAGCACATAAGTATGCCTTTGTTTCGCCTTCGGCTTGTACTAATGAAAATTGATTGTTAATTTTAGCTTCGTAATAGGCTTTCTGTGGCGAGTTCGGTTGCGCTATATTTAATAGTTGATTTTGTAGTTTTAATTCCGCGTTTAGTCTTGAAAGCTTACCGGTAGTGATGTTAAAACCTAAGTGTTGGTTTTTTAGTAGTTGTTGTAGTTGGTGCTTGTTTTTGGTTTTAATTTTAACTTTGCCCTCTCCCGAATTTACAAATTTTAATTCTGAAGTGTTTAATCCGAGAGCTTTGCGGGTAATTATGCTGTTTTCTTGCCGTTCAATATACCACTTATTGTCTAAACCTCGCGAAAATGTTATGTCTAGACCGTTTGAGCTTTTGTCGGTAAAATGTAATTCCTTTATTTCTGAGTTTACAGCAGTTGCAGGGCCGCTGATCGTAAAAGTATTCTTGCCCGTTTCGATTACATCAAAAAATTCTCCATTTTCTAATATTACATTGTCGTCTGTCAATATCTTATTAAAATTGTCTATGTTTTCTTGATTGGCAAACATATTAGGTGAAACGAAGATATGTTGGCCTGAACTACCGTTTTTCTGTTCACAACAAACGTTCAATGTTGCCCGGACTGTGCAAGTTGTATATTGTTCGGAGTCATGCGGTTTTTCCATATTGACAATGTGCAATTGTTGATCAAAGGTGTTGTATACGAGGATATTCTTAAACGTATCCCCGTTGTTGTTTGCAGTTGTATTTACTACTTGTATTGGCTGCAACTGATTCTTGTCCACTTTAAGCTGCGTAGCGATAGCACTAAGTTCATTGTCGTTTAATATATTTTGATGGATATTAATTTTTGTTGTAAACGGATTGTCTAATTCAGGGCAAAAATGGTGTTGTCCGATCTTTATTACTGGCAATTTTCCATCTGCGCCAAAAGGAATTGTAATTGTTTTATTTAACGTATCATGCTTTGTGTCTGCAGGCAACGTATATTCGTCTGTTCCGATTTTTAATTTATTGCTATTGAGGTCTGATTTTACTATCCGTCCATCAAGAGTACAATTATTGCCAATCTCCACGAGATACCCAATCTTTCCATCCTGGCCTATCCGAAAATGAGCACCATTGATGCCTAAAATATTATTAATCGTGTTTGCATTACTGGATATTATAGCACCGTTTTGGTAGTGTATATTTTGTAGTTTTTGTTTTGGCTGACTGCCATCTTGGTAGTGAAGCTCGATCTTTTCATGTGGACTCTTTGGTGGTGTTTGCAAGAAAAGTTTTTGTTCTTTGTCACCTTCTCCTACGGAAAACGAAGTGACATTTTTTTGCTTTGGCGATATAAAAATTTTTTTGTCAGTGTTTTGCTGCTTGGAGGCCGATATTTTATGAGTGGTTGCATCTACTTGGAGTTCACAAGCAAAATCCTTCGATGCTAGTTTTATGTTGTTCCAAACATTCAATCGGCTGTGTCCGTCGTTATCAACTAATACAAATACTGTTTTGTTGTTTGGTAATGTAATTTTTTTTACTTTTACTCCGTCGACTTTAGTTAAAAAATGGATATTGTGTTTTATGCAACTATTCGGCAAGGAATTATGTCGTTTTTCTTCTAAGAATACATTATCTGGGTTGTCTGCATCAAAAACAATATCAAATGCGTTATTTATTGAAGCCATTTTTACTACGTTGATTGTTTTTAATAGCTGAGTAACATTATCTGTTGGGAGGTAATAACTATATTGAGTCGGCAAGCTTGGCGATTCGTTAATGAAGAACTCTGGATTACTATCAATGACATTGATGCCTGATTTTTTTATTGTGATTTTGAGGTCTTGGTCAATTTCAAAGGGCTCGCTTCCACCATTGGCTATCATCATTTGGTTTAATCTGTAATTAATTTTTTGGATGTCGTGAAGTCCGTTTGCATTTACTGCATTCAGATAGTTGTCAGCTGGGTTATTTGATAGCCAAAAATGTTCTCCATCGACGGAAAGCGTTCCCTGAAGGTTTTCTTGTCGCTGATATGGTGTGGGCTGGCCTGAAACCTTCTCGTATAGAAAAAGTTGTCCGCTGACGTTATCCTTAGCTATTAATAAGTCTTTTGTAATTTTGTAAGCAATTGTTGCTTGTCCTTGGTTTGAGGTTATTGTTTGCGATGGGTCCGGCATTTTAAAACCTTTGTGAATAACAAAATTTTTATCGAAGCAAAATCCTTTGGCTGCCAAGTTTGTTTTAATTGTGTTGAAGCCGTCGTCGAAAACGTGATGTTTTATTTTTGGATCATATGTTATGGGGAAGGAAATCATGTTGTTTGAGTCAGTTTGATATGTGTCGCTTGTAAGATCCATGTTTATTCGAAATGTTAAAACGCCATTACTATTATCAATATAACTAGTTGGGCTCCTTAGTCTGGTGTTGTAGTTGTTAGAAGACATTTTTCTAATATAATGGCCGTTATTTGCAATTTTCTGCTGTTCCGCATGACAACAAATTTTAGGTTTCATGTCTTTCCCAATGATGACTGGGAATTTGTTTTGCGGATTGGCGGCTGGAATATTATTATCGTAGGATTGAGCGTTTAACAAAGCTTCGTTGACTATATCTAAGGCAAGCTTGCCGTCGTTTTCTAATGGACAGGCGAAAAATCTTTCTTCGTCGGCTTTGCCTCCGTTGAAATGTTGTGCTGATAAATTTGGAGCTTTAGCATGAACGACTTTTCCTTGGATATTGATTGTTGCAACTGACAGTTCGTCTGTGTCGTTTTGTGCGTATATTATAACATCATTGTTTGTATAAAGTAATTTATACGTGCTGTTTATAGGTTTGAAAAAATTTTGTAATGCAAGATTTTTTATGTCATCGCCGTTCTCTTTCGGGTAATTGTTTTTTGTGATCACTAAAGGCAACGATGATGATGTTGAGATTGTTGGGTTTCCATTGGCGAACTTAAAACTAATTTGTGGGCCTTTGTTTCCGCTTTGCAAGTACCTCCAATAAGTACTTTTTGTTGTTTTAAATGTGAAGTTTTGATGATGTTCCAGACCGTTGCCGTTATTAGCGACATGGGATTTAATTTCTCCACTTTCATTTAATTTAACCCAATACAAACCATTTTCATTTATTGTCTTTGCTGGCTTATTTTTATCCTGTATTTGTTCTCCTTTTTTAACATAGATAAGGGCATATTCGCCACATTTTTTAATCAATTTTATATTGTCATTTTCTACGTCTGCGGCAGGACAATCTGATACATTAACTTCAAGTTGATCTTCACCACCACCAATTATGTTATTAATTTTTGCTACATTTATTTTACCTACATCTTCAGCTGCTGTGATTTTTTTGAGTGGCTTTTTCAGTGGCTGTGGTACTGGTCCGTTTGCTCCTAATCCTACGGGTGGCACTGGTCCTACGTGTGGTCCACCCATTCCTGCTCCTGCTCCTGCTCCTGCTTCTTCTGCTCCTGGGTTCATTGCACTCATAGTTAGTTGCTTTATTATAAAGTTTTTTTTTTTTTGTGTCATTTTTTTTTTTTTTATTTTCTTTTGGCAAGAAAAGATCTGCAAATGGAGTGCGACTTAAAACGTGTAGGCTGTAAATAACGAAGAATTGTTTTTTTCGTGTTTTTCTTAGTTACCAACTGTAGGAGCGGCCTCTTGATTGTTTTCGTCAAGAGAGGTTTGACTTTCGTTGTTGTTTATTTCGCTCTTTTTGTTATATGTATAAATACCTGTTATTACCGCTGTAATACCGAAGGCACCAGTGAAAACTGCACCTATTATTGTTCCGATTTTTGTATCAAGTACAAATTTCATTGCTATTGTTGCCCCGGCTCCCAATGTAGCAAGTGTACCTGATACGATTGTTGGTGTCCAAGTTGGGGCCTCTTGTTCGTTCGTGTTCTGTTCTTCTTGCGAGCCTTCATTGTTATTGCTATTGTTTCCCGTTGTGTTTATATTTATCGCATTTTGTTGTGAATTTTGCGTGCCCGTTCTGTTGTTGCTGTATATGCCACTGTTTGATGATAATGATGTCGAAGAATAGTAAGCAGGGCTTGCTGTCGTTTTAGAAATAGATGTCTGTTTAGGCATGTTTGGAGTATAACCAGGTGTTTGATAGAATGGCTTTCTTCGATTGTCGCTGTTTGGTCTTCGACTACCTATACCCGTATCACCTGTACCGAAACCTCGTCTTATGGAATTTTGAGGCCCTCGACTTTGTATGTTTTCATTTGGACCACCTCGTTGAGTGTTGTTTATGTAATTTTGTCCAGATTGGTTTTCTCCATCTTGTCCATGTTCGTTGTCGTCTATTTCGTTCTGATCATCTTCGTTTTGTCCTCCATTGATATTGTTTAAAATGTTATTCATATCTTGTGCATTTTGGCCTTCTTGATTTTCTTGATTTTGTTGATTTTGTAGATCTTGATTTTCTTGATGTTGTTGATTTTGATTGTCATGTTCTTGATTTTGTTGTTCTTGTAGCGATTGCAGATATCGCTGAGTAAGTATATTTCTTTTATTTGTTATGTTTTTATGTATACCATCGTTTTGGTTATCTAACCAAGAATTGAACTCATTCATGTAATTAAAATCATCGCCTTCGTGTTGTGTTGCGAATTGAGACGCTATGTCTGTAACGCGATTGTATATCCATTGATTGATGGCATCTGCTATTTGTTGTTGGGTGCCACAATGTTGAAGTTTTACTTTTAAGTTATCATCAAATAGTTCTAATGAAAGATCGTTGATGCCATTCCATATATCTTCATCTAACTGACTAAGGTTATTTGTTATATTGTTTTCTCTTTGTCGTTCAGCGTTTAGTTTGTTTTTGCATGCTTGACAAAAATCTTGATATTTATCACGTTTAATTAGATGAGTGTCTAAAGTTAAATACTCTCTGTCAGAATATTCGTCAATTGAAAACTCTCCTAATTGTCTGTCTTCGCCTAAACCGTTGGTGTAACCTATATACATTTTGTCGTCGTCATAGTACCATTTAATGTTACCGATATCATCACGAACTTGTTTACTCTTCAAAGAAACAAAAGACGATCCGTCATAGGGAACTTCACCGACATATTTATTGTTTTTGTCGTAAAGTTTTTCCAATTTGATGTTGTCTCGTTGTAAGCAGTTTCGTAATTCTCGCGTGTCTATGGCTTCAATCTTAATCTGCTTATATTTTTTGCCAGGTGCCTTCACTATTTCTTTTTCAGAAAAGGTAAAATTGGGATTGTATTTGTATTTAGCAAATACATCGTCAATATTTTTGCCACCGATTGTGGCGTCATGTGGTAGTGTGTATGCGCTATACCACTTGGGCTGAATATTTCCTTTTTTGTCAGCTTCAATAAAGTTATTTTCTTTTATTTCTATATATTTTTCTTGCAATTCTTCGTCAATATTATATGCCAAGCTAACAAATTTGTCGTTATAAAATAGTGCGCTTACTTCGTCGAGTTTGCCGTTTTTCATGTATTTTATGGTGTGAATATAAAAAGGTGGTTTAATTGAGTCTTGTTTTATATACCAATAATCCTTCTCCTCAGGAGCATCTTCTTCTACTTCTTTGTTATTGTTAACATTGTTGACAGCAGATGGTTTGTTTTCCATTTTTGCAATCATGTCTTTAAGCAAAAACAATCTGTTTGTAAAACCTTCGTCGATTTCGGTGAAAACATGGTAATGATCTAGGTCTGCTTGTGTTGGATTCTTAAATGCAAAGCCACTCTTTGCAACTGTGTCGCGATTATCACCACTATCCATGATATTTTTACTAAGCAATATATTAAGTCTGGCTGTTCCGTCTCCATTAAAAATCAATTGACAGCCGTCTTCTATTTCTACTTTCTCTTTTTGAGAGTATAACTTTTGACTTTCGAAGTCATAGTAAAGTTCGTCAACTTCGTCTATTGTTTCTGTGGTACTATTATAATAATAAACTTGTCCAGAATGATCGACGACCAATGATTCTGTCTTATCTTTTTTAAGGTACAAAAGTGTGGAATATCTTTGGTTGTCAACTTTGATTATTTGATCTTTTTGATCTATGGGTTGTTCCTTTAAGATGTTGCCGATGTTAACAAAGTTATATGTAACTTGTTTTAAAAGACTTGAAATAAAAGGATCTACATTGTTTACAGATTGAAAATTTTTAGGTGTAATTTCTTGCAATTCTCCTTCGAAAGAAGGATAATACTCATCATCAAACATCACTACTTGGCTTCCTTTAACGGTCTGTTGGCCAATTATTTTATATTCGCCTCCACCTGTTTTCATCGCCGTGTAGAGAACGTTATCATATGGTTGTGCTATTCTTATAAACTCGTCGCCTTCATTGCCTTGAACGATGAAACATTTGTCGTTCTTTAAAAGTACATAATTATTGGTGATGCTGTTTTCGTCTATCTGTTTTAATGTGTGTTTTAATTTAAATGCACCGTCATTGTATATTAGTCTTTGGTTTTCTGCTTTTAATGCTTCGTTTAATTTATCTATCTCTTTGCTACTTACATATTCGTTATTGTGCGTTAACTTCAGTGTGTATTTATTCATTAATGTTATTTCGCCGTCATTATCGTCTATAAGACCGTTTGCTTGATAATCGCTCAATGTTGATGCGAGATAAAATCTTTCTTTCGTCGCATCGTCAGTCTTTGTAAGAGTGTTTGCAATGTGTGCCGGAACCATAATGAAATTGTTTTCGTCCGGACCTCGGTCGATTATGCATAAAACTTGACCATTATGGCCAGTTATTACGTATTCTTTGTCAGAAAGTTTGCTGCATGTTGCACAGAAATCTGGTATAAACCATCGGTCGTTGTCTATTGGTGTACATGAAAACTTCTTGCAAACGAACGTTGCTTCTGAGATTCCTTTGTTGTTGGCCTTCAAAGTAATATTGCTTTGCCCGTCCAAAAGCCGTTTATTTATATCGTCTATTTGCATATTAGATATTTGGTCACCGCTGTCAAGCACAATAATACGCTCATCTTCCAGATCAATTGGCCCTTTAATTTTGGTTGCGTCAATAATTTGTGTCGCTTTTTTTGTTGTCTTATTCAATAAATAAATACCTTTACTTGGAACGAAGATAAGAGCTTGTTTTGTAATGGATGATTCTACTATAGAAGTGTAATTAACCTTTTGTTGCTGATTTCCTTCATTTTGAAATATCAATGTCTCTTCTGTATCTCTCGCTTTATTTAAACTGATTGTATTTTTATAAACATAATTTTTTTTAGGATTAGATAGCTGGATATTTTTGAAATCGAGTATTCGTGTTGTGTAAGCGTTAATATTATGTCCATCAAAGTTTTTTATTAGGCCAACATTGTGGAGCTTAATAAAATCTTTGTCATTTTTGCTAATTTCTTTTAAAAAAAAGTTTTCGTTTTCAGAGAGCGTCATTTTATACATGTCGTCAGCAAGATGCTCCACGTTAGTATGTACATTTGGTTTCTTAGGGCTATATTCGTAGATGTAACGTTCTCCAGTCTCTTTTTCTATAACATCATATTTTATGAAAGATATTTCATCATTATTGTTTTTATTTTTATTGTAAAAAGGTTTGTATGCTATAAGATAATAGCTTTTATCGTTTATTGTCATTGTCAACATTGATGTTGGTACAGTTATTGTTTTTGTAGCCTTAAACTTAAGATTTTTGAAGTCTACCGGGCTATCAAGATTGAAGTTAATGTTTGTCGTTGTTTCTATACCAAAATCTTTTTTTAACGCATCGACGATACGTTGATATTGTAGTGACGAAAGTTTGATTTCCACATGTTCGTCTTGTTCGTTTGCTGGTTTTAGTGCCTGTTTGTCGTTTTCTTGAAAAAATTCCTCTAGTCGTAACGCAACGTCACCAGAATTGTTACTTGCTACCAAAAGTAATTTTTCGCCGTCGCGTATGAGTTTGATCTTCTCTGTTTTTCCGTTGAAGTCAAATTTTATAATGGCATTCTCAAGTTCACGTTCGAATAATACTTTTTTTTGGTTTGGGTTTGCTGACATAAACTTTTACATAATGTTACAGTTTTTTTTTTTTTATCCAAATTTTTTAATTTGACTTTTTGGTTTGAAAAAAAAATCTTCGCTGAAGCGAAAATGGAAAAAAAAGTCGTTTTGCCTGATGGTAAGATTTTAAATTTTGAGGACAAGGAAACGATTTTGGAAATAGTTAAAAAACATCTCCCTTTTTTGGCGAAAAAAGCAGTCATTGCCGTGGTTGATGACAAAGTGGTTGACTTGTCAAGGAAATTGACGGAGGATTGTAGTTTGAAGATTATAACTCTTGATACGAAAGACACAAAAGACAAACAACTTTTGCTTGATACAATGAGACATTCTTGTGCTCACTTGTTCGCCCAAGCAATGAGAGAATTATACGGCGATAAGGTGCATTTTGGTTTTGGCCCCGAAGTTGAAAACGGGTTTTATTATGACTTTGAATTGACTGACGGCACAAAAATCACCACTGAAGATTTCCAAAAAATTGAGAAAAAAATGCACGAGTTAGCAGAGAAGGATTTTGAGGTTAGTAGAAAAGAAACAACAAAAGAAGAAGCGATTGAGTTTTTTGATAAGCAAGGGGAGAAATATAAGGTGGAGTTGTTGGGTGAGAAGTTGGATGATAAGTTTGTCAAGTTTTTAAAAAACGCATTTGATGATGCAAATGAAGACAACCTTAATGCTTTTGATAAAAGTGTAATAAAAAATATTAAAGACAAAACACAATTTGTTGTTCCTGATTATATAATTAAAAATGATAACAACTTTTGTAAATATATTTATGAAAAAATCAGATCAAATGATAAAAAAGATTTTTATAATTATTTAAACAAAACTTATGAAAAAATTTATAATTATCTTTGTAATAAAAGATCTGAAACAAAAAGTGAATTTGAAACGTTCAAAAAAACAATATCATCAGAAGTAATTTATAGAGATTTTATACTGGATTATTTTGTAATAACATATAATCAAGAAAAAAGAAAAATATTTCAAAGTTATATCACTGATCAACAAATCACCACCTACACCCAAGGCTCTTTCACCGACCTATGCCGTGGCCCTCACGTGCCAAGCACTGGGTTTTTGAAGTATTTTAAGTTGATGAAAGTCGCCGGAGCATATTGGCGAGGAGATAGCAAAAATGTAATGTTGCAAAGAGTTTATGGGACTTGTTGGACTTCGCAAAAAGAGTTGGATGATTATTTAACAATGCTTGAAGAGGCAGAAAAAAGAGATCACCGCAAGTTGGGACAAAAACTGGATTTTTTCCACTTGCAAGAGGAAGCACCAGGTTGTTGTTTTTGGCATCCAAGAGGCTGGACTTTATACACGATTATTCAAAATTATATGCGAAAAAAGTTGCAAAAACACGGATATATTGAGGTTAAAACTCCGCAGATTGTGTCAAAAACTTTGTGGGAAAAGTCGGGACATTGGGCGAAATACCGCGAGCATATGTTTATCACCCGAATTGACGATGAAGATATGGATTTTGCGATAAAACCAATGAATTGTCCTTGCCACGTGGAGATTTTCAAAAATAAAATTAGGAGTTATCGTGATTTGCCAATTCGTATGGCGGAGTTCGGCAAATGTCATAGATACGAACCAAGCGGTTCGTTGCACGGATTGATGCGTGTTCGCGGGTTCGTCCAAGACGATGCACATATTTTTTGTAGCGAAGACCAAATATCAAGTGAATGCAAGGCATTTTACGATTTATTAAAAGAGGTTTATGATGATTTTGGCTTTACGGATATTAAAGTTAAATTCAGCGATCGCCCAGAAATGAGAGTTGGAAGCGATGAATTGTGGGACAAAGCGGAAAAAGCACTTCGCGAGCCAATGGAAGAAATGGGTATTGAAATGGAATTAAACAAAGGAGAAGGTGCATTTTATGGCCCAAAACTGGAATTTACACTTCGCGATGCAATAGGGCGTGAATGGCAATGCGGAACTTTTCAAGTTGATTTCAACTTGGGACAACGATTGGGAGCAGAATATACGGACGAGGATGGCACAAAAAAAGCACCAGTAATGTTGCATCGTGCTGTTTTTGGGTCTTTTGAGAGGTTTATTGCTATACTTATTGAAAACCACGCAGGAGCATTGCCATTATGGCTTGCACCAGTTCAGGCGGTTGTCATTGGTGTTTCAAACGAGTTTGACAAGCAAGTTGAGGAAACGACAAAAAAGTTGCAAGAGGCAGGTATTCGTTGCGAGTGCGATGTAAGCGGAGAAACGGTGTCTTATAAAGTTAGAAAGCATAGTGAGATGAAAATTCCGTATATCATCACTATTGGAAAAAAAGAAATAGAGGATGGCACATTATCGGTCAGGAAGTTTGGGGAGAATAAAAATGTTAGTGTTGAATTTGACGAGTTTGCAAGAAGAGTTGATGAGCGGGTGAAATTGCAAAAGTAGTTTTATGGTAATAGATGTTGTTGGAAAAAAAGAAAGTCATTTTTCATTAGAGCCTTTAATCTCTTTTGTGAAAAAAAATGCTGTACTCTTCTTAACCATATTTATAATATGTTCTGTAGTTATTGTATGTTTAATAGGATATCAATATTGCCTAGTTATGGCTGGCAAAAAAACATTGATTGATATGTGTTATATTAATAGAGATACAATTATAGAAAAGAGAATAAAATGTAAAAATAAAATTGAGTGTCAAACTTATGAATTTTTGCTAAAAAATCAATATCAATGTGAAAAACTTTCTGAAACATTGATGTGTGCGGAGAAACGGTGTCTTATAAAGTTAGAAAGCATAGTGAGATGAAAATACCTTATATCATTACGATTGGAAAAAAAGAAATTGAAGACGGCACTTTGTCGGTTAGAAAGTTTGGGGAGAATAAGAATGTTAGTGTAAGAGTAGAAGAATTTATTAAACAGGCGAAAATTTTTGTTTAACAAACTTGAAATCAAAAGTATCTTTTTTCGCAAGCAAATGTTAAAAGAAAATAAATCTCTTTTTCTCACGACTATACATTTTTGCATCCATAGTGCCGGAGAGCCTGTCAACTATTACTGCTGAAAATATATCACCAGTATAATTCATCAATGTTCTTGCCATATCAAGAATTCTGTCAACGGCAAAAGCAATTCCCAATGCTTCCAGAGGGATATCGACGGCAATAAAGACATTTCCAAGCATTACGAGCGAGCCACTTGGTACAGGGGCAACGCCCAAATCGCACAAAGCACACATAATAAAGAGGGTAATATATTGGTGAGATGTTAATTCAATGTCAAACAATTGAGCCATAAAAATAGTCATCATGGCAAAATACATTCCTCCACCACTGGAATTTATTGCCGCACTAAACGGAGCGACAAAGTTTGTTTTTTCTTCACTTACCCCAAGTTTTTCCGTCGCGACTTTCATACCGAGTGGCAGTGTCGCTGATGAACTCGCGGTTAAAAACGCAATAACTTGTGTAGGCAACAATTTTCTCCAAAGATGAATAGGGTTTAAACGTAAAACAAAAATACAAATTAAAGAATAGACTACATAAATAACAAAAGCTGTTGCCAACCAATCAACGCAAACGAGTTTGCCAAGTGATTTTAAAAGTTCTGTATCTTGTGTTGCTATTAACCAAGTTGCCATTCCAAACGTTCCAAAAGGTGCAAACTTCATAACTATCTGCACAACTTCCATACATATGTTCGCAAGTGTTTTTATGCCGTGGTAAATATTTCCTTTTTTATCAATTTTTGCAATTCCAATAGCAAATATGATTGCGAAGAATATGATTTGCAAAAAGTTCATTTGGTTAAACGAGACGAAAATATTACTTGGAATGATGTTAAACAAAAATTCTACAACACTTAGTTGATTATTATTGCTTGCTTGTGCTAAAACGGCTTGGTTTCCAGCGTATTGTTCTAAGATTCCGCTTTTATCAAACGTTGCATTTGCCTCCGGTTTAAAAAAATAGGCAAACAAAACCCCGAAAGATATGCAAGTTATTGTCATAGCGATAAAAACAAATATTGTTAAAATCGTAGTTTTGCCGGTTGAGGCTTTGCGACATAGAGAGATTACAGATTGCAGAATACAAGCAAAGATTAAAGGCATTGCAACCATTTTGACCATTTTGATGAATAGGTTCCCAAAGTTGTAAAAGCTATTGGCAGATATTCCAAGACACGAAAGAAAATTAGGATATTCACGTAATATGCCACCAAAAATTATACCAAAAAAAATGCTTATCAAAATTTGCACACTCAAAGAGAGTTTAAAAAACTTCATTGGCGAGATTTTTTCCAACAGCTTTTTTTTCCAACTCTTTTCCTCTCCAATTATCACGTCAAATAATGAAAATAGCAAATAATAAAAGTCAATTTATGACTTCCGCTTGCTTAATATTTCTTTTTAATTGTCATGAGGTATGCCAAAGCAAAAAGTTAAGCTTTTGAAAAACTTTTCAATTTCAAAGGAAGCGATTGAAAGAATTAACGAGTTAAAACAAGATAATCAGGAGATTTTTATTCGTATAATGATAACTTCCGGCGGATGCGCTGGGCATCAATATCATATTTTAATGGATGACTATATTGGCGAGACTGATTATATTTTGAGGAAGAGATATAAAAATAAAAATAGTCCTTACGTCGTAATCGACGAAGCTTCTCTTGAATTTGTAAAAAATGGCAAGTTGAATTACGCAGAAAGCCTTGAATTCTCTGGTTTTAGTATTGAAAATCCTAATGCTAAAGCAACCTGTAATTGCGGTAATTCTTTTTCTTGTTCCGGTGGGTTTGTTGTGAAGAAAGATGATTGTAAGAATTAAATTTAGTTGAGGATTGAAAAAATATACAAAAAAAAAAAAAAGATATACAATCATTTGTATGAATTTAGAAGAACATCCGAATTTAGACATTCGCAAAAATGACAAAATTCATATTGTTCTAATTAAACCTGGTGGCGAACAATATTTTGTACCAACATGCGTATACAACGATATAAACGCAATAAAGAATTACCGCTTAGGCGCTGACATTGATATGTTGTTTGTAAGTGATCCTTTTGAACATGGTTTCTTATATGAAAAAAATGGACAAGAAATAGCGAAAGTCTGTTTTAAGGCAGATGTTTCAGGAGGAAAAAAAGACAATAAATTTAACAAGGCAAAACTCTCCATTTACGATGTGCGGGATAAAAACAAACCAGTTCTATTTAATCAAATCAATGGTATCGCTGGTGAAGATCTTTTTGATAATAGTGAAACCAAACATCCTACGCTTAAAGCACGTTACACTGATTGGGTTATAAATAATATTAAACTTATGGAAAAAATACAAGATGAGTCACTACCGGAGAAGTGGAAAAATGACGAAGGAGAAGAAGAACAATTACTTTTTAAAAATATAGATTTAGACGGCCATCAGGTGTTTTTAACATTTAATGAAGAAGAGCGACAAATAAAAAGATATGTTGTTTATCCAAAAACAGGATACATCGTTGAACCGCCAAAAGATATCACCAAATTGGTAAACACTCTGGCTCTTCCTTTTTCAACTGGTAATTTCGGTGCTGGAGATTTAGACTATAAAGATGGCATTCGGCATATCAGCATAGAATATGATGAGGGGAAACAGGAACCAGGATGGTATACCGCAGGTGACAAAAACAAACCGTTGGAGCCATATTGGGCATCGTTAGACGAATATATGCAAAGATATAAAAAATTTAAAATACCGCACAATCTTTTGAAAGATTTACAGCCGGGCCAAACATTTCGTATATCTAATAATTTTTGTATTTATCCTATGGACAATACAATAGACGGCCAACATTATGATTACGGTTTAGGTCATATTCAAGAAGGATTTTATCGAAATGCTGGCTATATAAACGGCGAAGACGTCATTTTAAATCATGTTGACACAAAAACATTGGAACAGGATGGTGCTATGATTGAAGAAGGGGAAAAAGGCGAATGTATTTTACAAGGAAAAATCATTCATTTACCTCACGAATGGAAAAAAATCAAACAGGAATTTCGCAAAGATTATTTTGGTAATTTAATTAGTTATGCCGAATTAGATACTGGTATTAAAGTAAAAGATAGAAATAATGGCAAAATATATAAACTGTGCTACGTTGACCACGAATCGTCGGATGGTTGCTTCAAGTTTAAAGATGAGACTGGGAATTTTGCGACGATTAAAGATAAAAATAACAATAGCAATACGTTAGGTAACGATAACAATAATCTTATGCGAATCATAGCTAACAAAGACGAAGCATGGACGAATAATCGGTATTACTTCTATTGTCTAAGACCATATGAGGGGTGGAACGGAGACAGTGACTATGCGTTCGGTATGAGCGTCCCATTAGAAGATCAAAGACCTTATGATAATAAAGATTTTTTCAATGGTTTGTTAATAGATTTTCTTCAATCTCAATTTCATCAATATTTTGAAGTATACGAAGATGAAGAACAAGAAAAAGAACCTGAAAAAAAGCTTGATGAACCGGAAAATGAACCAGATGATAAAAAAGAAGAAAACGTTGAAGACGAGCAAGATAATGACCAAGAAAAAGAAAACGACGATCAAGATAACGATAATCAAAACAATAATAACCAAGAAAACGATAAAAATAAAAATGACAATGAAGGTGATGATCAAAAAAACCAACAAAAGCCGTTTTGGAACGCAGGTGAAGTCACCTTAGAAAATGGAATTATTAATCATGAAAATGATAATACAGAAAACGATACAAAAGGCATAATAGAAGAACAGAAGTCACCGAGAATCGAGCCATTGGAACAAAGAAGATTTGGTCAACAATTTGGATTCGGCAATCGTGTAGGAACTAGAGATGGGATAGGACTACAGAATAAGATAAGTAATATGCGACAACCCACTGTTAAAAAACAAAATATAAATACCTTAAAAAGTGTTGGCCAGATTTTCGATTCTTCAGAAAGAAAAACAGCAAATAACTTTAAAAACACTGATCACCAAATTAAAACATTCTTCCCACTTAGAGGGACAGACAACGCAAAACAAAATGTTCCAACAATAAACACAATTGGTTTTAAAAATTCTCTAATGAATAGCAATCAAATTAATAATGGAGGAAAATCAACTAGTCCAAATCAAAACGGAAATAACCAAAACAATCAGCAAAATTCGCCTTCTTCAGTTAATTCAAATAATAAACAACAAAATCAACAAAAAAGCTCATATGTAATAACATTTATTGCCGGCACTGGTGCTTTGGCAGGCTCTATTATAGCAATAGTTATGCGTGATAAAAAGGTTGCCGTAATTGTAGGTTCTGCAACGGCAGTAGTTTCTGCGTTAACTGCGTTAATATCTGGAATAAGCACATATAATGATAACAGCAAAGTAGAAGAAAACAGAAAAATGAATAATAGTGTTAACAATAATCTTGGGAGTGGCGAGCAAGGAAAGCAGATTTAATAACGAAATTCAAATTGAATTTAAAAAATAGATTATACTTTTCCTGCGTGCTCGTATGAGTTATAATTACAATCCAAAACTTTTTCAAGATATGGTTTTAATTCTCAAAAATTTTTGGGCAAAACAAGGTTGTGCGATAATTGAAGGATACGATCAAAATGTCGGTGCCGGAACACTTGCACCATATACGGCATTAAGAATTACAACGCCAGAACCTTGGAAAATTTGTCAAGTACAATATTGTCGTCGTCCAACTGATGGACGTTTCGGAAACAATCCAAATCGTGCTTCTGCATATTACCAAATGCAAGTCATCTTAAAACCAGCACCAGCAGACATTCAAAAATTATGCATAGATAGCCTTGAAAGTATAGGAATTTTAAGATCAGAACACGATATAAAATTTATGGAAGACGATTGGTCTAATCCGTCCATAGGGGCGTCAGGGCTCGGCTATGAACTTTGGTGCGATGGAATGGAGATTACACAATTTACATATATGCAGAAAATTGGCGGAATTGATGTGCCGGCTGATATGGTAGCAGGTGAGATAACTTACGGGCTTGAAAGACTTGCGATGTATATTCAGGACAAGGATAATTATTTAGATTTGGACTATTGCGAAGGAGTGAAATATGGCGATGTAAATAAGCAATCCGTAGAACGAGAAGAATGTGAATATTATCAAAATTATCAAGAAGATACCGAGTTTTTAAAACAACTTTTTAAACATTCACTTGAAAATGCAAAAACCCTTATTGAAAAAGGTTTGAAAAATGTCGCATATCAACAATGTTTGACGGCAAGTCATACTTTAAACGTTCTTGACGCACGGCACGAATTATCTCAAACAGAAAGAAAAAATTGGATTTTAGAAATCCGAGAAGTGGTGGCAAAAATTGTTGCTTAAAGCAGAACAATGGGCTTTTTTTTTGATAGCGATGTGCTATTTTTGTATTCCGTTGTTGCGTGTATTATTTAAATCGCTGTTTGGTTTGCTGTTGTTTTTGCGATACGTTTTTACAGAAAATACGGCACAAGCAATTATTGCAGAGCCACCTACAACAAAACAAACAATCATTACTGGAAGTTTTTTTTTAAAAAAAATGCCAACTCCAATACCTGTTCCACCTAACATTCCTAAAAATATAGATGAAGCATAACTTTCTTTTTCTTCTACTACGTTGTTTGAATTTGATGTGTTTCCGTTATTTGTTTCGTTTGGTTCTTGTACACTTTGATTTGATTGTTGGTTTTTATTTTCTTTAATGTCTGACTGCCTGCCTGATAAACTGCTTGTTTTTGTGCTTGTTGAAGTTAGACTATTTGTATTAAAATCACCTCTTGTAGATAAAACCCCAAGATTTTGGTGATTACTGTTTATACTATTTGGTAGTATGTGCTTCTGAAACTGATTAATAACCGGCAAAAATATATTCTTTTTGCCTACGCCTACATTGTTATCACGAGGAGGCAATGTAAGGGTTTGTAAACTACTTAATTCGTTTTTTGGCTTTCTTTGATTTTTTTTTACTTTTCTGCCATCAAGCTTCGCGTTATTCGTTTCGTTAATATTTTGTTTCTGCATTTCATCTTCCTCTTGTATTTCTTGGTTTTCTTGTAATTGCCGTTTTCGATTTTCTAAATCAGCAATGTAAAATTTCTTATAAAGCTCTAAACCATTTATTTTTTTATCCACTTCCTGTGTTTCGTTTTTATCTGTTATTTCTTTATCATTGGCTATTTCTTCTTCTGTTTCTGGTTTTTGTGGTTGATTTTTTAAATTATTGTCTAAAATCTTTGGAGGTTTGTTTTTCTCTTTATTCCCATTATTTTGAACGAGAAGTTGATCATTAATAAAGGTTATGAATTTATTAGGCGTAGCCATTGTTTTTAAGTTCCATTGAAAAACTCCTTTATCATTGAATTTTGTGTTTTGGTTCCCAAATGGAGCTAAAAAATTTGTTTTTGCTGCAGTTTGCTCCGCACTACCAGTATATATCTCTCCTTCTAATGCTGTTTTTAATAGCGTATCGTTCCCATACCAAGCCTGATGGTCGCCTGGATGACAATAAAACCATTCATCAATTCCGTTGTTTTCTGGAAAATCATCTAAATTGTTAGTATAATCAAATTGATAAAATTTTATTTTATTTACCTCATCTGGTTTTAAATTGCCTGATACGTCCTTTAAATAATCCATCAAATCAAAAGTATATTCATTTTCTTTTTGTCTTAATCCATAACTTCGTAATTCATCTTTACTGGATAAAAAATGAAGTTCTATATTATCATAATTTGCAATTTGAGAGTTTTGTGGGTTGTTTTTATGCTTATCAACCAGTCGTTGTACTGCGATTGTATAAGCGAGAATAATTTGCTTTGTTATCAGTGTTTTTTTCTCTTTTCCCCAAGCACCAATGCCTGGGACAATTAGATGAATTTTGTTACGACCTTTCATTTTTGCAATATTGAAAGCCATATCTAAATTTGCTTCTGCCATATTTATATAGAAGTTGTAAATGCGTCCTTTCACGATTATCTCTTCCGGCGTGTTTTCGCTTCTTGCCCACGATGTATAAGATCGCCAATTGAAGACACGATCGTTCATATTCATATCACCATACCCAAGATAATTATTGTGATCTATGATATTTATTTTTCTTTCTGGAAAATTTCTTTTGTTGCCGTTGTTGTCATACGGCAATGTTCGCAAATCTGACTTCTTGTCGGCAAGCAAAGTGCAATCTGGCACGCATCTTATAAAGAATTGGACATTGCATAGCATTTCATATCTTTCTTTTGAGATACGAGCCTCCGGCAGGACTTCGCTTGTACTTCCTTTTTTAAAAACAAAACCATCGCCCTCGGTATGTCCAAATTGCGGAAATAAAGGTTGTTTTAATTTTGCATTTTGCATATTGAATGCAAAAGATGCAAGCCACATTTGCGTGTTTGCTCCCATATTGTGAGGAAAATCTTGTGTTTCAAGTTTCTGTATTTTATCCTTAATGTATTGCACGATATCCAGGCCAGTTGCGTTTTCAGGTATATCGTCCCAGCCTCGTAATGTATTGAGTAAAACCTCATCTTTTATGTCTGTTAAACTCGTTAGATATTTTTTAAGATTGTCGTAGGCTTCGTTCGAGGCGCTTACATAAACTTCGCCGAAAAAATCTTTTTTGTTTTGTTTTGCTTTTTCTTGTTCTTCATATAGCACCCCTCCTACGCATTGTGCGATGCTTTTCAATTTTTGTGGATTCTTGATATAATAACGGCCTTTAGTATCGTCGTTCAGAAGATCTGTTTGCTGAATAGTATCCCACATTTCATTAAGCAAATTTTCATTTGGTTTGTCTTTGTGATAAATTTTGATTTGTATTTTCTTTCCGCCATATGCATTATTACAAGTTATTTCGCCCTTATGTTCAGTGCCAATGTCGAATCTTTTTATGTATTTGTCTTGCGACCATCCAGCATTGCTAATCGTAAACGAATCTACGACTCCTTTTACATCTTTTAATGGCGAACCTTCTTCTGTGTAAGATTGAATACTCACAAGCAACTAATTGATTATAGTTTTTTTTTTTTTTTTTT
>DGUL01000001.1:0-53238 GCA_002394665.1 Rickettsiales bacterium UBA4311 | reverse complement strand
TTTTTTTTTTTTTTTTGTAATTTTTATCTTATTGATTTTCTAAAAAATTTTTAGCTATCTGTATTGCTTCTGGCGTTATCATGTGTCCAGTGTTTTTTAATAAATGTAATTCGGTATTAAAGCCGGCATTTATTAGCATTTTTGCTCCTCGTTGTGAAAAGAAATAAGGTAAAATTTTATCATCCATACCGTGAATTAAAAGCACAGGAGCCTTGTGAATTTCCTTTTTGGCAATGATGTTGTCTGGATTTGCAAGTCCACCGGAAAATGAAATCACGCAACTAATCGATGCTGGTAAGTTCATCGATGCGTGCAATGCTAATGCTGCACCCTGTGAAAAACCAATCAAAACGATATCTTCGTAATTAAAGTCTTCTAATTCTTTTAATTTTGTTTCAATATAGCTTTTCAAATACGGCATAGCCTGTTGCATACTTTGATAAACAAACTCTTCATTGATATCCATAGGGTCATCACCGAAAACGAACGGAAACCAACAAAAACCATCTCCTTCAGGAGCTTTAAATGGAGCATCAGGGTATAAAAATACAGACCCTTCTGGTGCGACTTTTTTAAACACGCTATCTAAAACCTTCATTGCGTCTCCTTGTGAATTGTACCCGTGTAGAAATATGAACAATTTTTCTTTCTTCGTATGCATACAGACATTAAAATGTGAGTAAAAAAAAATAGAGCAGGAAATAAAAAAAACAATATTTTTTTAAAAAAAAAGTGTTATGCAACAATATCTTGCAAAATATATTTTTATTTTCACTCTCACCTTGCCTCTTTGGTTCGCGAAGATTTTGTAATGATTGCTCCGCGTCTACGATTATGGTTTGTTTTGCAATCCCTGTTTGGAGTTTTCGTACTCTAATTAGATTGTGTATTAGTTATTTATGCGACCGGATAAAGTTAGAATCTACGGCCAAAAGGGGTATTTAACACTTGCACGTGCTGTGTTCTTTTGTATTTTTCGCCAATCCGCCAAGCGAAGTTTCACGATACTGACAAGGCATATCACGACCAACTTCATACATTGTTTCTATTGCCACATCCAAATGAACGAATTGCGTATTTTTCTCTTGCAGTGCTAAATGCCCCGCGTGTATTGCCTTAACAGAATTCACAGGGTTTCTTTCTATACAAGGAACTTGAACGTATCCCCCTACTGGATCGCAAGTTAAACCATAATTATGAATTAAACCTATAACGGCACCATTTTCTATTTGTTTATCATCTCCACCAAGACAAGCGACAAAACCAGCACTCGCCATAGAGCAAGCCGTTCCTATTTCTGCCTGACAACCGCCTTCCGCACCTGAAATCGTGGCATTTTGTTTGCATAACACACCAACAATTCCAGAAACAAGAATAAACTTTTTAACATTTTCAAAAGTATAATGTTCTGGAAAAAATTTTTCAATAAACTTTATAACAGGCGGTATAACTCCACAGGCACCATTTGTTGGAGCAGTAATTAAACGTCCAAAACTTGCATTTTCTTCCGATACCGCAAAAGACCAAGCGGAAACATAGTCCATCCAATCAAAAATTGTCGTTTGCCCTTTTTGCTCTCTTTCTTGTATTTTCTTCATCAATTCCGGTGCTCTTCGTGTAAGACCAATGGTTCCCTGAATTTTGCCAGTTCGTTTAAGCCCATTATTTATGCTATCGTTCATCACGTCAACAATCACGCGTATTTGTTTATCTATTTCCTCTTGACTACGCCAACATAATTCATTTGCCAATACAATTTCATAGAGAGTTTTGTTCTCTTTTTCGCATATCTCCAAAAGTTCAGCAAATGTTGAAAATTCATATTTTGCTTTCTTGCTTTCAGTTTTTTTGCCTGCTTTAATTTCATCAAGAGTTAAAACAAAGCCTCCACCAATGGAAAAATATGTTTGTGTGTATAAAACATTGTTTTTCAAATCACGAGCAATAAACCGCAGACCATTTGGGTGATATTCAAGAGCATCGTAATGAAAAAACCTATTTGTATTTTTATTATAATGTATAGTTTTTGTCCCATTTGATGTTGGAATTTTCAATGTTTTTTCGTTATCTATTCTATCTTTTTCAATCTGCACATTTTCAGGAGTAATGCCGTCCGGTGTATATCCTTCTAAACCAAGAACTATTGAAAGGCAAGTGCCGTGTCCGTAGCCAGTTAGAGCAAGCGAGCCATATAAATGAATATCAATTTCATTAGTTTTTTCCGCAAGATTGTTTGTTTTTAAGTAATCAGCGAACATATTTGAGGCTACCATTGTCCCAAAAGTATGCGAACTCGAAGGCCCAAGCCCGACTTTATAGATGTCAAAAACTGACAACATACGTTGTTCTTTGAATTACTTAATTTTTTTATTTATAAATCAAGATTTTACTGCTAAACTCTTTATTTAACCTTTTTTATATCTTTTGTAATCTGTTTTGTTCCCTCAAATTGGACTTCATAAAATTTGCCATAAATCCTATTCACAACTCCAATACCAAATTTTTCACTTATAACTTTATCACCAACTTCAAACTCGTTTGTTTTTGTTGGCGTTTTTTTGTTGTTCCAACTGTATTTTTGATCTGTATTTGAATACCCTCCGCTTCTTCTTTGGCTAACTCCGCCTATTAACTGACTTCTTGCATTTTTCGCACTATTATCGTCATAATATCCCCTACTTTCGTTAAAATTCTCATCTCTTTCTCCATATGGCGAATTATTTATGTGTTGTCGCCAATTGTAAGGAATTCGTTGCCTTTGTTCAGTTTGTCTTGATTGACTGGCGAGGTTTGTAATCTCAACTTTATTACCCATCTCCTCAACAAATCTTGATGGTTGGCAAAGTTGAACCCTACCAAATGTCATTCTTTGTTTTGCAGTATAAACAAAAAAGTTTTTTCTCGCCCTCGTCATTGCTACATACGCAAGGCGTCTTTCTTCTTCAACACCGGCATTGCCATTTTCATCCAATGACTTTTGGCTTGGAAACATGCCTTCTTCCCACGCTGGCAAGAATACATATAAAAACTCCAAACCTTTTGCCGAATGCATTGTCATTATATTTACACTATCGCTTGTATTTTCATCGTCCGTTGCAGAAACCAAAGAAATATGCTCCAAAAATTCATCTATTGTTTCAAATTGCTTCATTGAAGAAATAAGTTCCCTAATATTTTCAATTCTTGACGTCGTCTCGCTGTCTATTTTTATTTCCTCTTGCAACATTTGAGAATATCCGGAGTTAAAATAAATCTTTTCTGCAATATCTCCAAGAGAAAGTTGCCCTTCTACAAAATAATTATGGATTGTTCTTGTAAATTCAACAAAAGTTCGTAATTCTATTGCAATTTTATCGCGTATAATATTTCCAAAATTTGCGGATATTTTTTCTAAACCATCAAATATTTCCCAGCCATTTTGTGCGATATAGGTTAAAATATCTGCAAAACCTTTTTCGCCAATTCCGCGTTTTGGAACATTTATAATTCTTTCAAGTGAAATTGTATCTTTTAATGAATAACACCACCTGATGTAGGCAATAATGTCTTTGATTTCCTTTCTCTCGTAGAATTTTATACCACCAATAATTTTATAAGGAACGCCATTTTTTATAAAAGCATCTTCAAGACCTCTCATTTGATGCGTAGCACGAACAAGTATTGCCGTATCTTTGTAATTTACATTGAAATGCTGATTTAGTTGCTGAATTTTTGTTATTATATCTTTGTTTTCCTGCCTGTCATCTTCAACAATAACTAATTCTGGTTTTTCATTTGAATGAATGCCAGATTTCAAAACTTTATTATATCTCTGCTGATTGTTTGAAATTACATTCATCGCACATTCAAGAATTGGTTGAGTAGAACGATAATTTTGCTCCAAACGAACAATTTTTGCACCGGGGAAATCATCGGCAAAATGTAAGATATAATCAACTTTTGCCCCTCTCCAGCCATATATTGACTGGTCTTCGTCTCCAACACAACAGACATTGTTATTACTACCAGCAAGCAGTTGAAGCCATAAATGTTGCAACTCATTCGTGTCTTGGTATTCATCAACTGTTATAAATTGAAATCTTTGTTGTAAATCTTGCAAAATTCTTGGTTCTTTTTTGAAAAGGCGGACGCACTCAAAAATTAAATCATCAAAATCAACAGCATTCATCCCCCGCAAACGAGATTGATATGTTTGATAAAGACTTGCAATATCCAAATCTTTATATTTGAAATTGCCAATTTTTTCCTCGTCTTGCGGTGAAATACATTTTTCTTTTAATTGTGAAATTATAAACGAACAGACTTTGTATGGAAATCTTTTGTCGTCAATGTCTAAATCCTTAATAACCCTACTCAAAAGTTTTTTTCTGTCATATTCATCTAAAATTAAAAAATCCGGTTCAAGCCCCAATGCTCTTGAATGCATCCTTATAATTCTTGCTGAAATACTATGAAAAGTTCCAACCCACATTCCAACAGCATCGCCAACAAGTTTTTCAATTCTGCTTTTCATTTCACTCGCTGCTTTATTTGTGAAAGTAACCGCTAAAATATTGCTCGGTGGCACGATTGCATTTTGAATTAAATTCGCAATTCTCATTGTAATCGTTGCCGTTTTTCCAGTTCCCGCTCCTGCGACAATCAACAATGGAGCATCATATGTATTTACTGCTTTTAATTGGCTTTCATTTAAGGAACCAGACACAACAATCAAAAGTTGATGGAATGGAGTTTTTATTTTTCAAACATTATCATAGATATAAACTGATGTTTAATTGGAAAGCTTTCAAATTTTTGCCTTTAATTTGATTGTTTATTGATTTTTGCCTTTTTTATCAAAAAAATCTGGATAAGCTTTATAGAGCAATACTGCGGTCTGAAACCAACCAATTTCTTTTGCTACTCTATCAACAGCTTGACAAACTTCTGTTTTACACATATTTTCTATTTTTTGTTCTTCTTGTTTAATTTTATCTTCAATTCTTTGAAGGGCTTTTCTTTTAATATTCTCAATTTTTCTTTGGCTCTTTTCTTGCTCTGCTTTGTATTTTCTTAACATCTCATCTTTCAAGGCTTCAATATATTTTCTGTCTTTGGCCTCGACTTTTTCGCAATTCTTCTCCACTGCTTCAAATTCAGATTTTCTGAAATTTTCTTTTTCTCTGTTTTTTCTTGCAACGATACTTTCAAGGTAGAAGATACTTTCTGCTCTTGGTTCACTTCCTACCTCTTGTTCAACAATTTTGTTTTTAGATACCTTCGTTATGTTTGAAGTTCTTTTAGTTTTTAACGCCGATGATGGTTCCATAAGAATTACGACACGATTTTAATAGAAAAAAATATTACTGCAAGTGGTGTTATTATTTTTTTTGATAAATTCTAAAAAAATACATTCCAAGCAATAAAAGTGCAAATAAGATGCCTACTATATTAGCAATCACGGGACATATAGCGAAACATTCTGGCGCTTGTAATAGATATGACATCGAAACTGCGGACATAAAAGTTGCAGGAATTGAAGCCATCCAGCCGATATTTTTACCTTTTTCATTGCATAAATAAACTGCTCCAGCCCATAAAACAATCATTGCAAGAGTTTGATTTGACCAAGAGAAATATCTCCAAATTTTTCCATATTCAAACAATGAAATTGCATAGCCCGTTCCCAATATACATAACGTCAGAACCAATCTTTTCGCTATGTTTTTTTGGTTAATTTTAAACAAATCTGCCAAGGCGAAACGAACAGAGCGAAATGACGCATCCCCGCTGGTAACCGGGCAAGCAATAACGCCTACGATTGCAAAAATTCCGCCAATAATACCGAGAGACGACATTGACATATTGTAGACACAAGAAGAATTGCCGATAAATTTTACAAGTTCTTCCTTTCCGTTGACGGAAACAATTTTTTCTGCCAACCAGCCACCAGTTTGAGGGTCATAAAAGAAAGTTGAGGAAGCACAAGCCCAAATCAAGGCAATAACACTTTCCATACACATTGCACCATAGAAGACTTTTTTGCCTTCTTTTTCACTTTTGATACAACGAGCCATCATTGGTGATTGTGTCGCGTGGAAGCCGGAAATTGCCCCGCAAGCAACAGAAACGAACATCATTGGAAAAATAGGGATTTTATTATGGTGAAAATTGCCAAAGTAATCCCATAATTCAGGCATTTTTGCCGTTCCATTTATATCATTAAATATTGTCATTCCGCCGATTAAAAATGCCATTATTAGTAATGAGATGCCGAAAACTGGGTAAATCTTGCTTACGAGCTTGTCTATTGGTAAAAAACTTGATAAGCAATAATAGCAGAGTATTACAATCGTCCAAAATTTCACGTCAAAAGTTTTTGGTGTAAGCATTGCAATAAGTTCGGCAGGACCAACCATAAAGACAACGCCAACCATCATTAGAAGAATAATTGAAAACACACGCATTATTTGTTTTGCTACGTTGCCAAGATATTTGCCAACAATTTCTGCAATACTTACTCCGCCGTTTCTTTCGCTCAACATCCCAGACAAATAATCGTGAACCGCACCTGCGAAGATTGTGCCAAAAACTATCCATAAAAACACAACAGGTCCCCAGAGTGCACCTGTAATTGCTCCAAAGATAGGTCCAAGACCCGCAATGTTTAATAATTGAATTAAAAATACTCTCCAAGTTTTCATTGGCACGTAATCAATTCCATCGTTTTTTGTAATCGCCGGTGTTTGTCTGTCATCTGGTTGGAATTTTCTGTCTAAAAATGTTCCATAGGTTTTGTAGCCAATGAATAAAATCAATAAACTAACTAAAAATGAAATCATACGGGCGAGGGTGATTTTATAAATTTAAATATCAAGTTGGGTGTTTGAACGACAAAATTGACACTTATTTTATTAAGTTTTCTATTCTTTCAATAGTTGGTGAAGGTCTTAAAATTCGGCGGTTCAGTTCTAAAAAACGGCGAAGATGTAGAAAATATTGAGAAAATTATTACAAGAAGCAAAGGAGAAGATAAAGTTGTCGTTTGTGTATTTTCTGCATTTTATGGAATAACCAATCAACTATTGGAGTTAGTAAAAAAGGCATCAAAAGGAGAGGATTATGGCATAGATTTTGAGGAACTGAAAAGTAGGCATACACATTTACTTGATGAGTTAAATATAGCGGAAGAAAAGCAAGAAGTTGAGGAGTTTTTAACAAAATTGGAACACATTTTGATTACAATTTCTGATACAGGCGTTGCAGGAAGCGAAGCTTTGGATTTTGTTTTGAGTTTTGGGGAAAGGCTCTCTTCTTTTACTATCTATAAATTTCTGTCAAAGAGGCATTTGGCTTTTTATGTGAAATCAAGCGAGATCATCAAGACCGATAGTACTTTTGGATATGCAAAAGTTGACGTTGAAAGAACGGAAGAGCAAATCAAAAGGCAGTTTGAGGGCATCAAGGAAGGTATTGTCGTTTGTGCTGGCTTTATTGGTTCAGATGCAGATGGGAGAATTACAACATTAGGAAGAAACGGAAGCGATTATTCTGCGGCGATAATAGCAGGAGCTTTAAATGCTGATTGTTTGGAAATTTGGAAGGATACAAACGGACTTTATACAGCCGATCCGAAGATTGTTAAGGAGCCAATGTTAATTAAAAATATTACATATCAAGAAATGATGGAGCTGTCTGCATTGGGGAATAAGGTTGTGCATATGAATGCAATTTTTCCGTGTGTAAGGAAAAAAATACCGATTTTTTTGAAAAATTGCTATAATGTTGAGAATTTCGGGACAAAAATCAGCAACGAGAAGGAGGAAAATTGTGTTGTAAATGGAATTGTAAAGTTTGATGGTGTTTATTTGTTAAGGTTTAAAATTGGAGAACTATCTGATGCGACAGCTTTTTTAATCAAAATGCAAAAGATTATTAAAAAGTTTGAAAATTCAATTATCACCATTTCGCAAAATATAAAACAAAGGCTTTATTCTCTCGTTGTAATGAAGGATGGGCTGGAAAAAATAGGAGATGATTTTAATGAAAATTTGAAGGAATTTTTTGATAAATCAAACGTAAAAATGGATGTAAGTGAAGAGATGTCAATGATTTCAGTTGTAGGCCCTGATTTGTCAAGTATTTTGGGCGTAGCTGGACGACTTTTTGATGCAGTTTATAAAAATGGCATTATTATTGATGGAATACACGATGATTTTTCTGCTACGAGAATATCATTTTTATGTCAAAAAAAGGACGCAAGCAGAGCCGTTGAGGTTTTGCACGATGAATTTATAAAATTTTAAGATTTTAAAATTAGGAATACTTGGAGTAAAAATATGAAAGTGGATACGTTTATCACAATTTGGACGATTATTTTTTTAATTGGGCTTTTGGCTTTTGTTTTTCTTTTTTAGATTTTTTTATCTGCTTTTTTTACTTTTTTGGTTAAAGATTTTTTTGTTTCTTTTTTTAAATCTGAAATTTCTAACTTTTGCATCAAATCTATAAAAATACATCATATTTCTAACGATAAATAAAACTATTATTACAACAAGGAAGACACAAATAGGAGCGGAAAAATATCCACTTGTATCAGCAACAAAGCCAATAAGAGAATTGAAAACTATACAGCAAATTGATACAAATAAACTTGCCAAGGACATAATTGTTGCTCTTGTGTTGCTATCAACTTTATGCTGTATTTTTGTTTTTATTGATGTGTCAAAAAATGGATATACACAAAGATAAAAAGACACTGCAAAGATTACGAACAAACTGCTTTTAATTGAAATTAAAATGCTTGTGAACATTAAAATCAAAAGCAAAGAATGCATTCTGTTGAATTTCATAAATCTTTCGGTTTTACCGGAAAAATAGTTGCTAAATATGCGAACAAAAGCGACAAGTCCGACAACTTGCGAAACGGCTTCCGGTTTAAATCCACTCATATTCATTAAGGTTGTATTCATATCAAGGAAGACAATAAACATTGTGTCGGCAAGAATTGCGAACAATAGGAGGCGAATAATTCGCGGTTTTTTTATCAATTCTTTTAATAAAGTCCAGAAATGCAGAGGGTTTGCGACGCCAAGAGCTTTTGCTGTTTTGATTGTTTTTTGTGGTTTATAATTTGGCAGTTGCAACATAATTGTTATAGCGATAGACATTGATAAGATTGAGCCGAGAAAAACACCAGCAAAGCCGAATTTTGTAAAAACATAAGTGCCGGTAAAACCAGCAACTGCTATTGCAACATTGCTTATTGCGTAAAACTTTCCCATAAAACGAGGAAAGCTTGCAACCTCTCCAAGGTTTTTTTTGTAGTCATAAAAGTAATTCCAAGCGTGTGTCCATATGCAACTATTGCCAAAGCCGACTATAAACATTGCGATAGCAAAAGTATAAAAACTGCCACTGGTTAAACACAATAGACAGAAAATAGTTCTAAACGATAGTCCTAATATTAAAACACTTCTTCGGCTGATTATGTCGGAAATAAAACCAATGGGTATGTCTGCAATCATTTTTGATGCATTCATTATGACAAACAAAGTTGCTAATTTTCCGCCGGAAAAACCACTATTTGCAAAAAGACTTACGTAGAAAGAGTAGTAAAACATAAAGTCTGCAAAGAATGAGTATAAAAATGGCAAACCTGTGTTTTTTTTCTTTTTTAGAAAAGACGGCATACTTCCAGCTTGTTTTTTATTCTTGTTTTTTACAAAAAGCAACTTTTTTTATTGCCATATGGAGTTGGGTGTTTTACAAGGAAAAATAGAAGAAATTTGGAACAAAAAGCAGAATGGAGAAAGTTTTGATAAAATTGTTGCGGTGGAGCTTGCGAACGAAGTCATTGATTTGTTAGATGGAGGTAAAATAAGAGTTGCAGAATGTGATGAAAAGGGTAATTGGCTTTGTAATCAGTGGATAAAAAAAGCAATTTTGTTGTCGTTTTTGAATGACAATAAAGCTATTGATGCATTTGACGGAGGTAGTTGGCTTGATAAATGTAGGAGCAAGTTTGAAAGTTGGGATTATGAAACTTTTCAAAATGCTGGAATTCGTGCTGTTGCTGGTGCCTTTGTTCGTAAGGGTGCCTTTTTTGGAAAGGGCTGTGTAATTATGCCGTCTTTTGTGAATATTGGGGCGAATATTGGTGAAAACACCATGATTGATAGTATGGCGACAATAGGAAGTTGTTGTCATATTGGAAAAAAATGTCATATTTCTGCGAATGTCTGCATCGGCGGAGTGTTGGAACCTTTGCAAGCTAATCCGGTTATTATTGAAGATAATTGCTTTATTGGAGCAGGAAGCCAGATCACCGAGGGAACGATAGTTGAAGAGGGTAGCGTTGTGGCCTCTGGTGTCGTAATTTCTTCTGGTGTAAAAATAATAGATCGCGAAACAGGAGAGGTTTTTCAAGGTAAAGTGCCAAAGTATTCTGTTGTTGTTGCCGGAAGTTATAGGAGTAAAGAAAATCCAGATATAAATATAAATTGTGCCGTGATTATTAAAAAGATAAACGAGGATATTAGAAAAAAGACATCAATAAACGATTTGTTAAGATAAATTTGTTGAGGTAATGAAAAGATGGCCGAACAGAATGAAACGATAAATAAAGGATATGAATACAAAGAAACGAGAGCAAGCAAGTGGGCTTTTCGTTTTTTATTTTTGTTCTCGGTGATTTTTGCTTGTTGTTTGGCTATTCATTTTGAATTTAGGGCAATGAAAAAAAATGATAATGTTCGTGCTGATGCGATGAAAATGACGGGATATTTATCAAAAACATTTGAAGATTTACACGATGCTTGGAGTATTATGTATTATTTTTACAAAGCAGGGGAGCTTTTTAGAATAATTAGATGCCCAGATGTATCGCCGAAAAAAGGTGTAGCCCAGCACAACACATTGCTTACATTTTATAGGGAAAGAATAGAAGACAAAGACAAAGAAGAGGATGAGAATTTTGATAGGAATATTTATAAAATTTGGTGTGGTGAAAAAATTACGATTAACATTGGCTTAAAAAACGAGTTGTATAAACATCCGGAAGATTATAATAGCTATGTTTTTAAGCTCGGGGAGGAGCCTATTGAGATAATAGAAAAATATCCTTTTGTAAAAGATGCATTAAATCAAATAGCCTTGGGTGAACGAGCAACCTTTGTGGCGATACCGACAGAGAATAATGTTTTAAAGCTAAAAAAGCATACGATGTATGAAATAACGGCACATCTGGGCGACGTAAACAGAAAACCACTTCCGCTTTATTCGGTTGTTAAAGAGGCAGAAGGAAACACAACTTTAATTGACACACATGTAAATTGCGGATCTGTTGTTAGTTTTATTTATGAAATTTATTCTGCATCAGGCAAGCTTTTAAAAGAAGAGCGAGAAATTAAAAAAGTCCGTGTCGGAAGCGGGGAATTGAGCGAAGGAGTTGAACAAATTTTGACAAAAATGAGTGTTGGTGATAGGTATAGAATTTTTATAACAAAAGATGAAATTAAAGACGGCGGTAGCAAGATTATATCAAACGACTTATTTAAGAATGATGATATATTGATTTTTGATATAATGGTAGTTAACTTACAAAAGTAATGATTGGCAGTTTTTTTTCAAAATTGTGGTTATCTTTGAAATCAAAGAGGTATGTTAGGTATATTTTTACATCATTTTTTAAAGATTTTTGTATTTGGATTTTTGCTTTTTTTGTTATTCTTTTTGCTTTGCAATACATTGATATTAACGACGGATTTGATTTAAAACACAAACTTTATTTTACTACTTTAATGTCTTTTGAGAAACTTTTTGAATCCGTTGATGTAGTTTGTCTTGTTTGTAGTATTTGTTTTATTCTTCGTATTAAAAATAGTTTTAATTTTCTAATTTTGAAAAGCTTTGGAATAACGTCAAAACAGATTTTAAAGCCAATGATATTATTTCTTTTCTTTTTTAGTCTTGTGGAAATGTTTGTTTTAAAACCAATATTTGTTGAGCTTCAAAATATTAAACAAGCGAAGGAGAGGCAGTATTTTGAAACAATGGACATTGGGTTGAAAAAAGGCAATGATTTTGTTTTTGTAGATAACCAAAATGAAAAGGATTATAAGATTGTGAAAGGAAAATATGAAAGCAAGGACGATGATGTGGTTTATATTTACGATGCAACTATTTCTTGTTATAAGAGCAGGGTTTTAAGCGATGTTTATGTAGGTAAAAAATTTGTAGTGAAGGACAATTTAATTTATGGTGAAAATGTGAGACATTTGCAGTATGTGAATGGTTTTTATCAAAATAATCTTATTGATAAATTTTCAATTTCAACGGACTTTAATAGAAAAGCTCTTATTCACGAGATAAAAAATAGTAGCAAATTACAACATTCTACAACATTAGGAATTTACGATCATTTGAAGTTTTTAAGCGGGAATGATATAAAAAGAAAAATGACAACGGAAGCAATTTTTTCCGCTCGGGAATTTTTAGCAATAGAGTTTTCAAATGTTTTCCTTATCCTTTTGTGTGTGCTTTTGGCATTTTTATTCTGTGCTCCAAATGACAGAAATGCAAATGGTATAAAATTGGCATTTAAATGTTTTATTATTTACTTCATTTTGTTGCGAATTCATCATCAAGTTTCGTATATTTCTGGTTATTCGTTTTGGTCTTCTGTTTGTTTTTGTTTTTTATCGGCAATTTCTTGTTATTTTGTTTATCTTTTGATTATCAATAAAGATTGGTGCGACACTCTTATTGATATGGGAGAGATTAAAAAACGATTTTTAACAAGGTTGTTTAAAAAATAACTTTTCTCTTTGTCATTTTTCTTTTATTCCTATAATTTTGTTTTTATTCTTCTGGGTTATTTTGTATTTTTTTCCTCTGTAATAATATTCGCAAGTCATATTTTTTTCTTTTCTGTTTCCGTTGCAAACTATATTTTTATTTGCGGAAGTCATAGGCAAGATTTCTTTTACACCCAAATTTTGGGAATAAACTGATTGTAAAAATTCACTTTTTATGGGTTCAACGGAGTAGTATTTTTCATTTTCAAAAAAGATTATGTTTTTCATATTTTCGTTGTAGATTAGAATATATTTTTGTGTTGTGAGGTATGCGATGATGCCAATAATTGTTGATAAAAAACCGATCGTTTTTAAGATTACTGAACGAGAAAGGAAGAGAATAATTAAGCCAAAAATTATTATAAAAAGTTGCAAATTAGACATTTGTTTTGCAAGGAGGAAAGAATATGGAAGATTTGCTGTCCAATCGGTAATTATGCAGACAATATTTGCAAAAAAACCGGAAGCAATATAAAAGCAGTCGCCGATAAATGTGCCGTTGAAAAGCATTCCAATAAAACCAAGTGGTAAAACTAAAAATTCTGTAAGCGGTATTGTGGGAATGTTTGAAATTAACCCAATCCAAGCATATTGTTTGAAGTGATAGATTTCAAAAAACATCGTTGAAATTGTCGCTATTATTGATGTGAAAAATATTCCGGTGCAATATGTAAGAAATGTTTTTCTCCGTGAGAATAAGTTGCTTTCGCCAATAAAGTTATGATTGTATATTGTTATCAGTCCAAAAACTGCCATAAATGACATTTGAAACGACGGAGATAAAAGATAATGTGGAGATGGAACAAGCATAATAAAAAACGTGATAAATAGTGCATTTAGCGAAGCTTTTGGGCGGTCGACAAGGAGTGTAATCGAAGCAATTAAAACCATTATAAAACTTCTCGTTGCTGAAATTGGAACATTGGCAACTTGAAGGTAAAATAAACAAGTCAAAATTGCAGGGATTACGGCCAGCTTTTTTGTGTTATACCTTAAAGCAATTTGTGGGAATATGGCAAAAATGTGGATGAAAATAAAAAACACAAAAGCAACAACTATTGACATATGCAGTCCAGAAATTGCGAGAATATGGGCACAGCCGGATCGACGGATATTGTTTAATTGTTCTTTTGGAATAAAGCCGTTGTTTCCTGTTAAAATAGCAATAACTATTCCTGCTCCTTTGGAGTGTTTATTGACTTCATAAATGCGTTCTTGAATGCTGTTTCTGTAATTTTGTATATTAAGTTTTTTCTCGTTCTTGTTTCTGTCATCATTGTCGGATTTTATAAATTCAATATTTTTGGCTTTTCCTGTGGCTATGATGTCAAAAAATTTAGCATAATTTTCATAGCTTTTATCATTTGGAAAATTGCCGTATCTGATTGGGATTAAAGACGTTGAAATTTTTACAACATCTCCGTTATTTAGCGGTTTTTCTACTTTTCCATCATTCAATTTTATACGAACTTTGCCATCTAAAATGTCTGTAATTGGGCTTTTTGTAGGCTGAATTGTAAGTATTGTTTCTTTTGAAGTTAGCCTAATGTTTTCAATTTTTCCTTCAAAAGTTATGTCGTAAGCCGGTGATTTGAATGTGCTTCTTTGTGTGTTATTGCATTTGATGAAAGCGACAAAAAAACCAAAACAAAACATTGTTGTAAATTTGATTAAGGTTTTTACAATTTTGGCTTTTTTTGTGTTTATTAAAAGAATAATTGTTTGTATTAAGATGAGAAAAATTGAAATCAGTAATACAATAATTCTGTTGTTTTCTTGTGAAAAAAAGCAAGATAAAATTCCAATTGAAAAAGTTATTATAAACCAATATCGCAGGTTTTGCTCCTCCATTGCAAGATTGGAAGAGAGTTTTTTTAATGCATTTTTTAAAAATGTGCTATTGTTTTTTTGCTGTTTCACGTTTTTGTTTTCTTAATTCGTTAAATTTATCATCTGCGTGATATGACGAACGTGTTAATGGAGACGCTTGAACGACGAGGAAACCTTTTTGATATCCAACTTTTTCATATTCTGCAAATGTTTCCGGTGTTATAAACCTATTTATGTCAATGTATCTTGGGTTTTTGTCTTGCGGTTTTAGGTATTGCCCTATTGTAAAAAAATCTACATCGCTTGCCCTTAAATCATCCATTGTTTCATAAATTTCCTCGTCTGTCTCGCCCATTCCGGCAATCAAACCAGATTTTGTAAAAATTGTGTCGTCAATTTCTTTTGCTTTCTTGTGAAGCCATAATGCGTTATCGTAGTCGCTTCCAATTTTGATCTTTTTATGCAAACGCCTCACGGTCTCTATGTTGTAATTAAATACATCCGGCTTTGCTTTGATAACTATTTCAAGAGCTCCTTTTTTGCCTATAAAATCTGGCGTCAAAACCTCTATTGTTGTATCGGGGCATTTGTCGCGTATTTCTTTAATCACATTAGCAAAATGTTCCGCTCCTCCATCTGGCAAGTCATCACGTGTGACAGACGTAATAACCGCATGTTTTAATCCAAGTTGTTTTACCGCAAGTGCAACTTTTCGTGGTTCATCTTTATCAAGCGGATTTGGTTTTCCTGTAGGAACATTGCAAAAACGACACGCACGAGTGCAAATTCCGCCCATAATCATAAAAGTGGCGTGGTGATTTTTCCAGCATTCTGCGATATTAGGGCAACTCGCTGACTGGCAAACGGTTTCCAAACAAGCACTTTTGGCAAGTTCTTGAACTTTTTTGAACTCTTCCGTTATTGGAGCCTTTACTTTTATCCAGGTTGGAAAAGTTTTACTACTTTGCATGTGTAAAAATGTAGTTTTAGTTTTTTTTAAAAAACAAGTTTCAGTAAAGTTGACTTAAATTGTAAAAATGTTAGATTTCTATCAGTTTAGTTGTGCAAAGGATAGTTAGTACACAAGATGATAATTATGATACAAGCCAGTTATTCACGGTTTGCCCTTATCAAGATGGAAGCGGTTATTATAACCTTGATTTATCAAACATTAAGAATAAGAAGGAATTTATTATTCGTTCTTTGATTGTTTTGGCTGGAACCGAAAATAAAGAAATGTATGAGGCATATCGCAAAGATGGTATACCAACTAATCCGGTAGACGGTATAAAAGCCGTGACAGCTTCGTCTTCACCAAATGCTCCTCAAATTAAAGGTGGAGGAGAAATCGAACAATTTGTTTTAGGTGGGCAAGAACAGGAGTTTTTTACCACTACAAAGCGAGATCAACGCGTGTTTGAAAATAGAATAGTTGGGTGTTTGATGACGGCTTTTTTTCACTCACATTGTTTGGAGGAAACGACATACGCAAATAATGTCGCGTATAAAATGCCATATAATTTTGAGAAAAATCAAGCGGAACTAAAGTATATCGGAATGGACGCAACGGTGTCTGATACATTAGCACTCGATCCTAATAGTGGCGAAGAAAAGATAAAAAATACGTTTAATCAAAGAATGGTTGGCAGCGGATTGGATTATAAAAGAATGTATGATCATTATTTTAACTTGGCTTTAAGCTTTTATAAAACCGTCGGCGACGAACATATGGTCAAAATACTTAAAATTATAGACGAGGCTAGAAGAGAGAAAAAAATCAGAGATATAAAGGATACATTTAGCGGTAAAAAAGTTTCTTTTGAGACGCTTGAAAAAGGAGATATGTCTTTTAGATTGGCGAAAATTGAAGATGCACAACATCCAGATAGTGCTCAACGTCGTTTAGTTGACATGAAGATAATGGGAATAGGGCAAATACCTATGGATAGAATTAAGAATTTTAATGATAATGTTATTGAGTTCACAAATGAACATGGTAATAGTGTTTTTGACTTTTTTAAGTCGAATTTTTTGTTGGAAAAGTCCAGTGAAGGTTATGTCCTTTCTTCTGGGATTGATACTTTAAAAGATGGTGGCGAAAGGAAATATATCGATAGTCAAGATTGTGTTAGTTGGAAAGATGGATCATATATTTGCACAAGTGGTGAACATACTGGGCAATATTGTTTGATAAAAGAAGCACCTGATTTTAATCTCAAACCAGAAGATTTGTATGTTAAAAATTTAAAATATGGAAGGATAGGTGCTATTGATGAAGACGGAAATCTCATAGAGGTTGAAGGCTTTTTACACGACAAGGCTTCTTGCTTTAATTTTGGAAAAAAAGGTCCTTTTGTGAAGTTTTTCAAAATGAAGGTTAATGGCAAAGAAATTGATCTCAAAGAGGATAAAGAAAACTTTCTGAAACACTATAATCGTTTTTTATCCGCTTTAGCCAATGGAATATCGGTGAAGAAAGATTCGGAATTAGGTGAGATGTTGGACAATTTTGGCTCGCTTAAAGTTGATGAGCGTTTTGTTTTGGCTAAATTAGCGGTTTTGAACAAGCAGGTTTCAAGTGAAAAAAAAGACGAGTTTATTGAAGATAAGAAAAAAAAAGAAAAAGAAGCTTTAAAGAAAGAAAAACAAATAAAGCAGTTGGAAGAAAGAAAGAAAAAGGCTATGCAAGATCTTGCAAGTGGAAAATTACAAGCACAAATAGATGCGACTAACGAAGCAACGAAACGCAAAAAAGTTAATGCGTTGTTTAATGATTGTAATTCTGCGATAGAAGAGATAAATAGGAATATCGGTCCGGCGCCTGTGTTAAAATCAATTGATAATATAGAAATAAGCATGCTGGATAAAATATTGGATGTATTCAGATCTGCTTTTGGTTTTAAAACTAAGAGAAGAAAAATGGAAGAAAAAATTTTGTCAGAAAATGCATTTATCAAGCAAAAGTGGGATAGCTATGTAAAAACTTTTTTAACAAGAAAAGCTTCTGCATCGCAATTAATTCAACAAGCATTAGATAGCGGTGAAATAGCATTGCCCAGCCTGCAACAAGTTAATGATAATTTGGCTAAGTACAATCTTGCTCCTATACAAGCAACGGTTTCACAAACAGGAGACAAGCAATTAACAAATTTAAATTCTGGTCGTAGAAGGGGTCGTGCAAGGCAATAGTTTTTTGAGTTTTATATTTTTATTGCAAATAAAAAGACAACAAGGATAACGATTGGGCTATGCTTGGTATTTACAACACACTTGATGGCAAGATTGCATTTGAGCCAATTGATGAGGAAGATGTAAAAATGTATGTTTGCGGACCGACTGTTTATGATAAAATACACCTTGGAAATGGCAGAAATATCGTGATTTTTGATGTATTATATCGTATTTTGTGTTTTCTCTTTGGCAGAGATTGTGTCACATATGTTAGAAATATCACAGATGTTGATGATAAGATAATTAAAAAAGCACAAGAAGAAGGAAAAGACGAGCTTTCCCTTGCGAATGCTATTATTGACAGCTTTCACAGAGATTGCGAATATTTAAATTGTTTAACACCAGATTTTGAACCAAGAGTAACGCAAGAAATTCCCGAAATTATTACAATGATACAAAGAATTATTAACAACGGACACGCATATGTGAAGGAAGGCAATGTTATGTTTTCCGTAGAAAGCTTCAAAGATTACGGCAAACTTTCGCACAGGAAAATTGAAACCAATAAGCAAAATGCAAGAATTGGCGTAAAAGATTACAAAGAAAATCAAGATGATTTTTTGTTGTGGAAAAAAACAGAAGAAGGGATTTCTTGGAATAGTCCTTGGGGAAAAGGACGTCCAGGCTGGCATATAGAATGCTCTGCAATTATAAATAAATATCTTGGAAAAGCTTTCGACATTCACGGAGGCGGTGTGGACTTAAAATTTCCTCATCACGAAAATGAAATTGCTCAATCAAAATGTGCAGATAAAGATTGCGAATTTGCTAAGTACTGGGTGCATAATGGCTTTTTAATGATGGAAGGGCAGAAAATGTCAAAGTCGCTTGGTAATTTTATAACAATAAGTGATATCAAAAACGATGGAGTAAGTGGTGGAGCTTTAAGAATAGCTTTATTATCAACACATTATCGCAAACCATTGAATTTTAGTGCCAAGCTATTACAAGATAGCGAAAAGATGTATTTGAAATTTTCAAAAATGCCAATAAATGAAGAAGAATACGGCAAAATTGAATTGAACGAAATGCATTTGTCTGCTTTAATGAGCGATATGAATACAACGGCATATATTGGACAAATAAATAAACTTTATTCAGAAGGTAAATACGAGCTTGTAAAAAAGATGCTTGAATTTATTGGTGTGAAACTTTAAATTTTTTTTTTGTGAAAAAAAAAGAGCTTCCAATTATTTATACCTTTGGTTGCAGGATGAATGCTTTTGAAAGCAATGTAATCCGTAGAATTCTGCAAGAGTTAAAAATGTTAGACTTTATAGTTATAAATAGTTGTGCCATAACAGCAGAGAGTGAAAGGCAAGTTAGACAACAAGTCAGGAAATTAAAACGAGAAAACCCAGAGTTGCATTTGATTATTACAGGTTGCTCTTCGCAGGTACATACTTCAACTTTTTTGCAGATGGATGAAGTTGATTTTGTAATTGGAAATGAGTTTAAGCTTGAAAAGGCAACTTATAATTTAATCAATCAGTTTTACAACAAAAAAAAAACAAAAGAGGAAGTCCAGCAAGCTATTTTGACGAAAAATAAAGATAATATTCCGGAGAATAATTTTTCTGGTGTTTTTCCTGTAATTGACAATTTTGACGATAAAACGAGAGCTTTCGTCCCTATTCAAACTGGTTGTAATCATTTTTGTGCTTTTTGTATCGTTCCCTTTACAAGGGGAAAATTCAAGACTTTTCCAGCGGAAACAATCATTAAACAAGTTGATAGTTTTGTAAAACATAACTATAAAGAGGTTGTTTTGACCGGTATTGACATCACCGATTATGGCAAGGAAGTAAGAGGAGAAATTGAAATTGATACTCTTGGGAAATTATGCAAAGCAATTTTGCAAAAAACCGACCTTAAAAGGTTACGTTTGTCGTCTGTTGATGTTGCGGAGATTGATGAGGATATAATGGATTTAATCAAAAACGAGCCAAGGTTTATGCCTTATTTTCATATAAGTTTGCAATCTGGAAGTGATAGTGTTTTAAAAAGAATGAGACGGCGACATACATATAAAGATGTAATTGAATTCTGCGAAAAAGTTTTGAAATATCGCCCCTATGCTTGTTTTGGCGCGGATATAATAACGGGCTTTCCAGGTGAAACAGAAGAAGAATTTCAGCAATCTGTAAATATTGTTAAAAATGCACCAATTACTTTTATTCACGCTTTTCCATATTCCCGAAGAGAGCGAACGCTTGCTTATTTAATGGATGATAATGTTGAGAAAAAAGTAAAAAAAGAAAGAGTTAAAAAATTGATAGAATTAGGCGAAGAAAACCTGCGAAAAGCTTATGCAAAAATTGATGGAACATTACAAAATATTTTAATTGAAAAAAATGGCATAGGTAGATGCGAGAATTTTTTACAAGTTCATATTAAAAGTGAGAACAAGAAAAAATATAAGGCTGGGGAGGTTGTGAGTGAAAAAGTTTGTTTTCAAGATGATAAACTTTTTATTTCCTAAATTTGTAAGCTTTTTAAACCATTGGTTTGAAATTTGAAAAAGTTTGGCAATTTTTAATAAACTTTATTGCAAATAAAAACCGAAGCTCGTCAAAGGAGAGTTTTTTTCTGTTCCATCCGAGGATAATTGATACTATAAGGGAGGGATATACTTTTCCTTTTTTTAGAAAAGATCTGTTTTCCGGTTTAACCGTTGCGATTGTTGCCATTCCTTTATCAATTGCCTTTTCAATCGCCTCCGGATCCACACCAATGATTGGAATTCTAACAGCAATAATTGGCGGACTTATTGTCTCTTTTTTCGGCGGAAGTAAATACAATATTAGTGGCCCAGCTGGGGCATTTATAGGAGTTATTTTTTCAACAATAGAACATTTTAGTTATAACGGGCTTTTGATTTCAACATTTTTGGCTGGTATTTTTTTAATGATTTTTGGAACTTTAAAATTGGGAAGAGCGATTAAAAAAATACCTCATTGTATTGTAATTGGTTTTGGTGTTGGGCTTGGAATTGATATTTTTTCAGGTCAACTCGTAGATTTTTTTGGCATCACGACGCACGGAGGAGTATGTTTTATTGCAAGAATTGCGAATTTTATAAACCACTTCAATCAATCAAATCTCGATAGTTTTGTTCTTGGGGTAATTACAATTATTTGTGTTTTAGCCATCAGATACGTTAAAGACAGCTTGCCGGCTTTTCTTATTGCTATAATTATAAGTTGCGTAATAGCTAAAGCTTTTGGTTTTCACGTTGAAACAATCTTTTCAAGATTTGGTGAAATGAACCTTTCTTTTCCAAAAATTCAACAAAATGTTCTTGAAGAAATTGAGCATCCTTTGCATTTTTTGCCCTATATTGGTGCATCGTTAACGATTGCTATATTGGCTGGCATTGAGGCTTTACTTGCGGCAACAATTGCCGACAAAATGAATGGCGGTTATCACAGACCTAATACAGAATTATTTGCTCTTGGAATAGCAAATTGTGTTTCTGCCATTTTCGGATGTTTGCCAATAGCAGGTACGACAGCGAGAACAATCGTTAATGTAAAATCTGGTGCAAAAAGTCCTATCGCGGGAGTGTTCCACGGGGTTTTTCTTATCATTTTAACTGCAATTTTTGGTTGTTTGATTAGTGGCATAGGTATGCCTGCAATCGCTGGAATTTTAATAGTGGTCTCTATTGATATGATGTCTTTTAAAAAGGTTATTGCGATATTTAAAACAAAACAGCATTTTGATATTTTTATGATGCTGTTCACAATTTTTTGTGTTCTATCTTTTGGTATCGTTGTGGCGATAATTGCCAATACCATTGTTTGGAATATTTGTGAAAAAGTGGTTGCAAGAGTAAAAAATCAAAAAAATTGACAATAATAAAAAGCCGTAATTGAAATGTGTTGATGTTTATGAAGTTTAAAAATACTTTTAAGCTTGTGGTTTTTGCTTTTGTTTTTGCTTTGCCTTTGAATGTTTTTGCTGATGAAAGTGGTTTAAAAATCGGACTTGTGGATATGCAAAAAATTGAAAATGAAGCATTGATGGCAAAGGATTTACAGAAAAAAATGAAGGCAAAAGAGGAGGAACTTGGCAACGATTTGGTAAAAAGAAAAAACAAAATTGAAAGTGAATTTAAAGCTTTAGAAGGCAAAAGGGCGGTTTTGTCAGGTGAAGAATTACAAAAGAAAGCAAAAAAACTTGAAGGCGATTTCCAGAAGTTGCAAATGGATGAAAAGGTTTATATGCAGGTTTTTGATTTAACCCGTATGAGAGCAATGCAGGAAATTCAAGATAATTTAAAAAAAGCGGTGAATAAAGTTGCTGATAAATATGATATGATTGTCCCTTCAAATTTGGCTTTGTATGTTAATACAAGTAAGTTTGATGATTTGACTTCAAAAGTTATTGATAAACTGAATGGTATTTCAAAGAGTGTTAGTTATGATAAATTTTACAAAGAGGCAAAAGAACACGTTGATGAACTAATTGAAAGCCAAAAGAAGAGATTGAAGAAGTAATTATTAAATAATCGTGAAAGGCGAAAGTGGGCTTTTATCACAACAAGAGATTATTGAAATTTTTGGTTTTTTACGTGGGCTTTACGGCACGGATATTGACACAGAGCTTTGGTATTCAAATGTTTATCAACTTCTGGTTGCGGTAATGTTGTCGGCACAGGCGACGGACAAAAGTGTTAATAAAATAACGAGCTTGCTTTTTGCAAAAATTAAAACTCCGCAAGATGCTGTAAAACTCGGAGCAGACGAGATAAACGAGATTATAAAAACAATAAATTATCACAATGTAAAAAGTAAAAATGTTGTCAAAATGAGCGAACAACTTATTGAAAAACACGGCGGAGAAGTTCCGCAGAATTTTGATGATTTGGTGAATTTATCAGGTGTTGGAAGAAAAACTGCAAATTTAGTTTTGAGTTTAGCATTTAAACAGAATAGAATAGCGGTTGATACACATTGCTTTCGTGTTGCAAATCGTCTTGGAATTGTAAAAGCTGACAATGTTTTAAAAACTGAAAAACAACTTACAAAAAACGTTCCACAAGATTTACATAGAGAAATAAACAACCTTTTAATTCCCTTTGGAAGAGAATATTGCAAAGCAATAAAACCAAAATGCAAAGCATGCAAATTGCGACATTTATGTAAATTTGCTAAAACAAACAAAATTGACGATTGACGAGATATTTTTTATTTCACTTCACAACTTTTTTTAAAGCTTCCTCCTTGCCGATGATTAAATGGTTGCCAATTTTTCTGGAAGACAAAAAGAAAGATTTTATTAAAAATTCAACATATTTCTCTTTTTCATCATTGTCATTTGAATATATTATAATCGCATTTTGGTTTGATACGAGGTTGCAGATTGTTAAAAATATACTTGTTGATGTTGCAAAAAAGCTTGTTTTGCTCGCTACTTTTGTGATATCAAAACGGCAAGGATTTACCCCGCTATTGACATAAAAAACTTTAATATCGTTGCTAATTTCTGAATTGTCCGCTATCTTTGTGTTATTCAAAAAAGCTCCATTTGAGGAAAATGAATAAATATTGTTGCCAAATGGATTATAGATTAGCATATTTTTTACAGCGTAATTGTCGCTTTCCAACTCTTCAAAAGCGACGGCGATGGAAAAATCAGCAATTCCGTTAAAAAAAGATGTCGTTCCGTCAAGTGGAAAAATTGTGATTTTTGTTTTTTTTTCATCATTGTTCGCTTTGCTGAAGCCCGCCTTTTTGGCAATTTGTTCATCGGTCTTTTTATAATTTATATTGTATTTTAGCCCACCTTGTTCCGTTAAAATCAATTTACCTTTTTTATAATTTTTATTTTTTTCAATTATTTCACGACGATCAATTTTTAGGTTTTGAAGAACAGCATTTTTTTCCAAAAAAATCTCGCCAGAATATTTAACTTTATTAGTCAAATAATCCTCAATTAAATCAAAGATTGTTTGATATGTGAAAATGCAAAAGTTTGCTTTCTTATCGCCTTCTGTTTGTGTTTGGATATTTGAAAAGTCGCGAGAAACATATGCAACGACAGACTTAAAAATGTTATCAAACAAATGATTATCAAATTGCACGGCATATTGATAGATGATTATTTTAATAATCAATTTATAGTTTTGTGTTTTTTTGTATTTTTTAATGACGAACTGCTTTTTTTAGAGATTTTATCTCGCAAATCTTTTTCATACATAGAAAAAATAAGGTCATTGTTTTCAACTATTTCATCTGGTTTTGCCTGTGCTACAATTTCAACCACTGAGCTCAAAGAATTGGTAGGCTCTTCATTATTGGAGATTGAATATTCAAGATTGTAGGGTAAAACTTTTTTAGTCAAAAGGTTGCTATCGCGTAAATTGATTTATTTTTTTACAAGTCAAGATTACTTGATATGATTTGATTTTAAAAAAATAAGCTTTCTTATGTGTTTGTAAGTTGTTTTCGTGGGCTTTTTTAAAAAAAAAGAAAAATCAGCAAGCAATAAGTCTGCCTTTAATAGAGGGTTAAAGCTCCGTAGATTGGACGAAAATGTCATACCTTACGCTTGTCTTGTCGCAGAGGATGTAATGCTTACAAAAAATGGCGAGGTTTTTCAAGTTATAGAAATATCGCTTGAAGATTTTAAACTAAATCAAGAAGGTGGCTTACGAGACAAAATCAGGGAAGCAATAGCGGAAAGCACAAACGATTTTAAAACGGCATTTTGGATACAGACGATAAAAAAGCAGAAAATACGTGGCGAGAAGGAGCATAAGGAAATAAAAGGAGAGTTTTTAAGAAGACATTATGATGTAAGTCAAAAACTGGAAGAAAGTTTGAATAATTATTCCACAAAGGTTTATATCACTATCATAAGGCAAGGCAGAAACTTCAAATTGAAATACATAAAAGATTATTTATCTGCTACTTTATTGGGAAAAAAACATAATGCACTTTTGGAGAAAAATATACAAGAGGTAGAGAATATTACAAATCATATCGTTAGCTGTTTAGCAATTTATAGTCCAAAAGTTTTGGCAGTAAGAAAAGAAGGAGAGGATGCAGAATATAGCGAAATTGCTGAATTTTTATATTTTGTTGTCAATTTTGAAGACAAAAAAATTCCTGTAAGTCCCGTTGATATTTCAAAAGTTGTGAATGATAGTGAATACTTTTTTGATAATGGAATAATGATGGCTCGCAATCAGAAAACTAAAAGAATGAATTTTTGTATGTCCTTCTCGCTAAAAGAAGTGCCAAGAATAAATATGTCAAACGTTTCTGATATCGTCAACAATACACGTGCGGAAATGATTATTACAGAATATGTAAGCTATGTTGACCAAAGGGTTGCAAACAATCATTTTAAAGAACAAAAGGCTTTTTTGAGTAATAGAGACGATGATTTTCAAGATAATGTCGGACTTGGCTTTTTACGCGGTGGTAAGGATGTAAAATATTGTCAATCGTCGTTGTCTGTGTTTTTGCTTTCAAGAAGTATAGAAGAATTGCAAGTTTTTGTAAATGATGCAATAAATATGTTCTCCAAACACGGCATTGTTATGGCACGTGAGGATATAAGTTTGGAAAGAAATTATTATGCTATGATGCCGGCGAACTTTTCTGCTACACATAGGCTAACTATTCATGATGCTCGTGAGGTTGGTTGTTTTTGTTATTCGTATCTTCCGCAAGAAGCAGACTCGAGCGTTTTCTTAAATAACACAACATTATTTAATATTGGAACTTTAAAAGGAAATCCTGTTCAAGTGGGTCTTGACAGAGATCACCCAAATGTAATGATTGGCGGGCTTCAAAATGGCGGAAAAACTACACTTGCAAACTTTTTAGCGAGTTCAATAATGAGAGAATTTGACGCCGATTGTTATATTATAGAATTTAATTGTCGTTCTCGTGCTTTTATTGAAGCGATCGGTGGAGAATGGTTTAGAATTTCCGCGACAAAACAAAAACACACGGCTTTTTTTAATGCTTTAAGTAATATAAGTTTATTCAAAGAAAAAGAAGAAATTGATGGCTACTTATATGACTTTTTCTCCCTTCTTTTAGGTGCAAACAATGTTATTATTACGCCCGAAATTAGCAATGAATTAAGAACTCTTGTTGAAGAAATTAAGGAATTGGCAAAAACAAATAGTAGTATTGCATTGCACGATATTCGACAGATATTAAAAAATAAATCTTTCGATCAAGATTTGCAATTATGGCATTCAATAGGAAAGTACTATCATTTGTTTGATAACCGAGAGGATCTGTTTAATAAAAGCAATCTTGTAGCTTTCCACATAGACGAAACAATTGCGAACAATGGTTTAATTTTAGTCACAATTATAAACCATATTTTTACAAACATAATTCAAAGAAGTTTAAAAAAGAGCAAGCCGACAATCGTTATTCTTGAAGAGCCATTTTTGGCATTTGGAAACGGTTTCTTTAAAACAAGGCTAAGCAAAATGATTGAAGCAATGGAGAAAAATAATATTTATTGCATCTTTAAAACTGCCGATATAGAAAAAGAAAGCACGACGATTGTTGATTTTTCTCAACTCGTCATTTCTTGCGGTATGCAAATGCATTTTTCAAATCGTTATGCCGATGCTAACTATGGTCGGGTTTTTAGGCTTGAAAAACTTGAATATATGACGATAAAAACGTTGTTTAATTATGAAGGATACAATATTTTTATGAAAAATGCCAATGGGCTTTATTCTTGTAGTTTTAATTTAACTCCATTTCCGTTGATGTCAGGGATATTGTCTGATAAGGGTGAAACTGAGGGGCAAATATTTCAAATTAAAGAAGCATTACAAACAGATAGTTGTGATAGATGGGTACCAGCGTATTTTGGCAACTTTAATGTCAACGATGATGCCGAAACAAAAAGAAAAGTTCAAAAAGAAATTGAGGCAATACAGAATATCAAAAGGCTTCTTGAAAGTTGATATTCACGGCGCTAACGGCAAGAATATTAGTTTTTATTGAGTTTTTATTGATTTTTATAAGTTTTTTCAAAAAACTCGCTGTGCAAATTTTTCTAATTGTTCTGGCTGGCGGTTTTGGTGAACGATTATTTCCAATTTCAACCAAGGAAATGCCGAAGCAATTTATTAAATTTTGTTCCACCGGAGAAAGTTTATTTCAACGAACAATGAAACGCATTCGGTTTTGTCTGCAAAAGGAAGAAATAATAATAATTTGTAATGTTTTACATTTTGATATTGTCTACGAACAAATTTACGAACTTGGTGAAAAAAATTGTGTAATTATCTTGGAGCCAGTGAAAAAAAACACAATGGGTTCATTACTTTTAGCTTTAAAGTATTTGAAAGACAAAAGCAAAGATCTATTATTCGTGTCGCCGACGGACAGCTATATTGAAGACATTGCGAGCTTTGTAGAATGTTTTAATGTTGGTCGCGATTTATCTTTTAAAGAAAAAAAACATATACTTTTCGGTGTGATGCCAATGGAAGCAAATTTGAATTATGGTTATATTGAGGTAGAAAAAGAATTTTTTAAAAAAAAACAACAATGCTTTTTTATTAAAAGTTTTCACGAAAAACCTTCCTTGCAAACTTGTGAGTTTTTTTTAGAGCAAGGCATTTTTTTTTGGAATAGCGGAAGCTTTGTTTTTAATGCCGATTTAATTGAGAAAGATGTAAAAAAATATTGCAAAAACATCATTGATTTGGTGGAAAAAATTGATTTTATAAGTTTCGATAAAAATGGAATAAAAACTTTCAAACCAAATGACAATTTTAACTTGTTGCCACAAATGCAAATTGACAAAACAATGGTTGAAAAAAATGAAAACTTATTATGTATAAAATCAACTTTTGATTGGTGCGATATTGGCACAAAAGAAGCTTTAAATAAGATGATTAAAAATGGAAAGATTGTTGTGAAATAAATTGAAAAAAATTAGTCTTTTTGTCTATCCCTTATTTTTCCCTAATCTTGTCCTCGGTTTTTCTTTTTTGCCACCATCTTTCTTCCCTTCTGTTTCTTATTTGCGTCATTGCCACTGTCTTCTATTTTTTCTTCATCGCCCGTTCCGATACCTTCTTTAAAAGCACGAAGACCAGAGCCGATATCTTTCATTATCTTAGGAACGCGACCAGCACCAAAAAGAACTAGAACGATCGCGAGAATTAAAACAAGTTGCCAAACCCCAATCATAACAAATAAAAATAAGCAACTTCCAAAGAACGAAGAATAAACTAAGCGAGATGAGCGTAAGCCTTATTCGCCATAGCCATTTTTTGAATAGTTGTTTTTTCTTTAAATGCCTCACCTTTCTCTTCCATAGCATCGGTTATTTCAATAGCTAAAGCCTTAGCAAATGACATTCCGCTTTTTTTTCTAACGGCTTTCCTTAAAATCGTCATTCCCATAAAAAGTCTTTTATAATCTGGAACTTCTACAGGAACTTGAAAAGTTGCACCACCAATTCTCTTTGCTTTTGTTTGAACTGTTGGCCCAAGCAATAAAATTACCTCTTTAAATCCATCGACAACATTGCCATATTTCTCAACAAGTTTTTTTTCAACTTGTCCAAGTGCATTATAAACACCGGCTTCGGCAACACTCTTTTTTCCATCAAGCATCACTATGTTTATAAATCTGCTTATCAATTCGCTTCCATACTTGCTATCTGGAACAACTGGTTTTTGATCTCTTTTTTTACCTCTTGACATAAACTAAATTCAAAAAAATACTAACTTTTCGCAACCTTTGGTCTTTTCATTCCGTAAATCGACCTCGCTTGTTTTCTGTTTGCAACACCTTGGCAATCCAAAGCACCACGAACTATATGATAACGAACACCCGGTAAGTCTCTTGTTCTGCCACCACGAACTAATACAACGCTGTGCTCTTGTAAGTTATGTCCTTCGCCGGAAATATAAGCTATAACCTCCATTCCATTGGTCAAACGAACACGAGCAACTTTACGCAACGCTGAATTTGGCTTTTTTGGAGTTGTTGTATAAACCTTCAAACAAACCGCACGAAGTTGTGGATTTTTTTTTAAAGCAGGACTCATTGATTTGTATGTCGACTTTACTCTCCCTTTTCTAACTAACTGATTTATCGTTGGCACAAATAAACTATTAACTACATAAGTTAAGATGTATCATTGATTTAATTGTCAAGGATGTTTTACAAAAATATTCGCACATTAAAACTCTATATTATTCATTTCCTCTGTTCGCTCTTTTTCTCTCATTTGGATCAAGATATTTTTTACGCAAACGCAATTTGTCTGGCGTGACCTCAATCAGTTCGTCATCTTGGATATAGGAAATCATTTGCTCCAAAGTTAGTTCTTTCGCAGGGATTAGTTTTACAGCCTCATCGCTTCCGGACGCACGAACGTTTGTCAAGTGTTTTCCCTTTATTACATTTACTGGCAAGTCGTTGTCGCGGTTATGTTCGCCTAATATCATTCCAACATAGACTTCGTCTTGTGGCTTCACAAACATTACGCCTCTATCTTCAAGTTTCCATAAATCGTATGCCGTTGCAACGCCATTTTCTGTGGAAATTAAAACACCATTTCTGTATTTCTGCAAAGCACCTTTGAATGGAGCATAACTATGGAATATACGATTAAATACGCCAGTTCCACGAGTATCGGTCATAAACTCGCTTTGATAACCCATCAAACAACGTGTTGGAGCTAAAAACACCAATCTCGTTCTACCGACACCAAAAGGTTTCATTTCAATCATTTCGCCTTTGCGATTTTGTAATTTTTGAATGATTGTTCCGCTAAATTCGTCATCAACATCCATTGTGACTTCTTCAATAGGTTCAAGTTTATTACCAAATTCGTCTGTGTGAATTACGACTTTTGGACGAGCAACGGAAAGTTCAAAACCCTCGCGCCGCATAGTTTCAATTAAAACTCCAAGTTGAAGTTCGCCACGCCCGCCGACCTCATAACTATCCTTTTCGGTTGAGGGCTTTATTGTTATGGCAATGTTGTTCTCGGCTTCTTTTTCAAGACGATCTTTTATCATATTTGATGTCAATTTGTTGCCACTTTTTCCCGCAAGAGGCGAAGTGTTAGGCCCTATTGTCATTGATAATGTAGGAGGATCAATAGGTGTAGATGGCACACATTCTTTTACATTTGAAGAGCAAAGGGTATTTGAAACCGTGCCGACGGAACAACCGGCAATGGTCACAATTTCACCGGCCTCTGCTTCGTTGACCGTTTCTCTCGTTAAACCAGTAAATTTTTGAATTCTTGTGATTTTGCACTTTTCAACAACATTGTTTTGCAAATCTAAAACTTGAATTTGTTGGTTTAATTTTGCTGTTCCGGAGTATATCTTTCCAGTTAAAACGCGACCTAAAAAGTTGTCTTGTTCCAACATTGTAGCAAGAAATCTAAACTCGCCATCGTTATATCTGTCGGTAGGACAAGGGACAAAATTGACGATTTTATCAAGCAATGGTTTTAAATCTCCGCCACGTTTTTCAACATCTTCGCTCGCCCAGCCGTCTCTACCAGATGCATACAAAACAGGGAAGTCAAGTTGTTCGTCATTTGCTTCAAGATTGACAAAAAGGTCAAAAATTTCTTCTAAAACCTCTTTTGCTCTTTGATCTGGTTTGTCAATTTTGTTGATTACAACAATAGGACGAAGCCCTTGTTTTAGTGCTTTCCCAAGGACGAATTTTGTTTGTGGCATAACGCCCTCTGCACTATCAACGAGCAAAAGGCAACTATCTACCATACATAAAACACGCTCAACTTCACCACCAAAATCCGCGTGTCCAGGCGTATCAATAATATTTATAGTATATTCTCCGTATTTTATAGACGTGCATTTGGAAAAAATCGTAATTCCGCGTTCTTTTTCAATAGCGTTGTTATCCATTATCCTTTCGTCTCCAAGTTGGCTATCTCTAAAATTGTTGCTGAACTTAAAAATAGAGTCTATAATCGTTGTTTTCCCGTGGTCAACGTGTGCTATAATAGCAATATTTCTTACATTATTAAGCATAAAACGGCTTCTATCGTTTAGAAGTAATTTTTATTTTCAAGCCAAATCAGCATTCATTTAAATATTTTATGTTTAGAAAAACGACAATAAGTGTTAAACTTCATTTTTTTTCTGGAAATAGTAATAGTCACCAAAACTTATTTGTTTAGATTAACTTGTGTACTGATTTGTTTGTTCTTGAGTGTTTCTTTTGGTTCACTTTCGTTTATTTTTTTTTGTTGCAGTTCTTGTGTATTTTTTATTTTGGCTTTCTTTTCTTTTAAAATTCTAAATTTTTCATAAAAAGCTTGTTCGGTTTCTTTATTGTCTTCCTGAAAGAATTGTGTCGTTTTTATTTTTTCTACGAAGTTATTAAAGTGTTTTGCCATTTCTTTAAAAATTTTACTTGTTTGCACTTCTTTGATAATTTGTAAACAATATCCTAGTGTATCTTGCTCTTTCTTATTTTCCACGAGGATTTGTTTTTCATTGCTTTCTTCTTGTGGACTGTTTAATCTTTTTACTACCTTATTTGCCCAAAATTTTCTTTCTTCTTCGGTCAGACTTTCATCGTTCATTTTTTCTAGCAAATATTCAATACTGTTGAGTTTTATGTTTTCTTTAGTTTTTTCTAATTCTTCTTTTAATTGGCTCAGACGTTGATTTATGTTTTTTTCAAGTGGTTGTAATTTGTTTTTAAAAAAGTTATTTTTGCTTTTCGCAAATATGTCTTTGAAAGTTTTTAAATGTTCAAAAGCGGTTTTTTCATCAATGTTGAGTACAACGCAATTTCTGATATATCTATCAATAAACTTGTCGTAATTGATGTTGTTTATTTTAGTTGCGGTTTTCTCAATGAAGTTGAGTGTTTTTTGTTTATCCGCAAAACGTTCTAATAAAAAGATTTTTTCTGCACAGCTTATTCCCGGTGTGTAGTCATTAAAATAGAAAAAAAATAATCTATATTTATCATCTCCCATCATGTCTTCGTCTTCAATGTCGATTTGCGAAAGAGTATTTCGTCCAAAAACCATATTACCGGCTTTGCGATCATACATACTAAAAAAACTTTGATACATAAGCATTTGAACAAGGTATTTATGCAGTTGTCCTTCTTTTTGTGAAAGAAGCGTCTTTACACCGTCTTGATATTGTTTATTTGTAAAGAGAGACAAAATTATGTTGTCTGGTAAAGCAGTAAAAAAGTTAAACATTAGCCCTATATGTTGTTGATATTGTTTTATCTCCGGATCAGTCTCATCGTATCTCCATATAATGGATTCATCTTTCATGCCAACGGGAAACGGTGTATGCGTAAAACAGGATAAAAAAGCACTATTTATTGCTTGTGCGGTGCGATTATTATTCGTTAAAGAATCAGCACTATTCTTTTTGACGATGAATTTTTTGTTTCCTACTTGACGAACACTGATATCGCTATTGCATCCAGTATTTATTGGCCCATCCATTGAAACAATGTTTGGATTATGAGACATAAAAGCTTTAAGTTGCAAAGTTTCAAAATCGTTATTGTGATTTGGTTTTTCATTTTCATTTGCAATCTTTTCGGATTCTTTTTCATATTCTTCCATAAGTTTTTCGTCATCCCAACTAGAAGTCGAAGTATTTAGTTCATTGTTGATATTGCTTTCCATATAATGATACTCTTGAATATAATATATTTTGCCTACAATGTCAAAGGTTTTTACTATTTTATAATGTTTGTCATTTTTTTATGAATTTACACGAAAAACAACAGCAATTATTTTTTATTTCTTCGTGTATATCAAGGCTTGATGTTTTTCTTGCTAAAAAACTAAAAAATGATTTTTCTCGTGTTGAAGTTCAAAACTTTATTAAAAACGGACAAGTAAAAGTTAACGACAAAGAAGTAAAAAAATGCAGTTTTGAAGTGAATTTGAATGATAAAATTGAGGTATTTTGTGAAATAAAACCAAAAGAAACAGAACTAAAACCAAAAGAAATGGATATAAACATAGTTTTTGAAAATGACAATCTTTTGATAATCGACAAACCAAGAGGATTAACGGTTCATCCGGGTGCCGGAAATAGGAATGACACACTTGTTAATGGTTTGCTTTCGTTGGAAAAAAACGGAAGAATTACACTTTCAAATGAGCGTGGAAGCGAAAGGCTTGGAATAGTTCACAGGCTTGACAAAGATACGAGCGGATTGATGATTGTGGCAAAGAACAATAAAGCACATCGGCTTTTGGGCGAACTATTAAAAACACACGAAATAGACAGAAGATACTTGGCTCTGGTTCACGGAGTTCCTGTTCCGCCTGTTGGAAGAATTGAAAACTTTATTTGTAGAGATAAAAAGGTTGTTCAACGGATGACGATATGTCAAGAAAATAACAAAGGAGCCAAGAAAGCAATTACGAATTATAAAGTTTTAAAGGTTGTTGAAAACTCAAAATACTCGCTCGTTGAGTGCAAACTTGAAACTGGACGAACTCATCAGATTAGGTTGCATATGTTCTCAATAAATCATCCACTTGTTGGAGAGCAGTTATACACGAAAGCAAATTTTAAAAACGATGACAAACAAAAAGGATTTTTTACACAAATGTTGCATTCTTATAAATTGAGTTTTTATGACCCAGTAAATGGAGAGAAAATTGAACTTGAAAGAATAGGTGATAGTTTTAAGCAATTTTTTAGTGATATTATTATTGAATAGGCAACGATTGATTATTTGAGACATTATTTAGGTTTTGTTTTAACGATAGGTTGTTTATAGGTTTATCATTTCCAAAATCTTTCGCAAAACATATTATACCAGCGATTATTGCAATACCGCCAAGACAAAATAAGCAAATTGCAATAGCGGTGTTTTTATTTTTTACAAAGAAACCTCCAACAATTGATCCTATGCCAGCCAATGTTAGTATTGTTCCAATAGTTTTATTATTGTTGGAAGTATTTTGTTTCTTTTTGTTATCTTTGCTGTTGGTTTGCGTTGTTTGGCTGTTTTTTTGTGAGCTATTTGTTGGGTTTTGTTGTTGTGTCGTTCGAATGTTGCTTGAAGGCAATTTTGTATTGATATCGTTTTTTTGTATTTGACTACTTTTTAAAAGCGGTAAAATCATCTGACGTGTGCCAATGGCGTTTGCAGAAGTATTATTATTATTTGTGTGATTTTTTTTGATAAAATTTGAATAGATTTGTTGCGTTGTGATTGGTGCTGCGTTTGTAAAGTTGTCGCGTTTCGTTGCACTGTATTCAGTGTTTTTTTTATCTGACTTATGCTCTATAATTGTTTTAATTTTTTCTACTTTTTCTTCTACTTTGTTTGTTTTTTCTTGTTGAATATCTTGATTTTCTTCTATGCGTTGTGTGTTGTCGCCATTTTGTTCTCCGTTGTCTTCATTTTTTAAATATTTTCTTAAAGTGTTGTCGTGTTCTACGATGTTTTGAACATTGCACCCCATAATTGTTTGTAAATATAATATTTTCGCTTCACGCGGAAGTTTGTTTATTCTATCTTTTAATACTTGTTTTACAGAAACAGTGTCTTGGTTTTTGTATTTTTCAAAAAAATTTTTGTTATAAAACAACATTATCATTGGTGTTGATATTTGCGTATTTTGATTGACACTTGTTCTTTGAGATAGGGTATCATCAAATACATATACCGGAGTATTGTTTTGTATGTTTTTAACTGAGTTCGCATATGCAAGCCAGTGACCTCCGGTCCATTCTGCTACCGCAAATGGTTTATATTCACTTGTATTGATAACTATTTTTGCGTTAGGTGAAACAAATATTGGAACATTTGTTTGTAATATATCTTTACTTTCTTCGGTACTACGAAAGCGTTCTATAAGTAGAAAAGGTGGTTCGGTTTCTAATGGAATTTTCTCGTATTGTAAATGTCGATAAAAAGTACTATTTATATTTTCTCCATTTTCCGGATGTATAGAAAATAAGCTTGGCGTCATCGTGAAATCACCAACTTTTTTATTTTTGTGTCCTTTATCGGTGAATACAGTTGAAAAAGATGTGAAGATTAAAGTTGGGTTTATTCTCATATTGTCGTTAATTGCTTTTATTAGAGCATACGATAATATATCGCTGGCGTCTGAATGGTCGCCCGCTTCTTCATGTATAAGTTCACTTGCATAAGTATTTATTCTTAAGAAATCTTCTTTTTTGCCTGTGTTTAAATAATCATATATGGCTTGGAACATTTCTTTATGTTCTTTCTTATGAAGTTTTGTTTGGTAATATTCTTCATCAGAACAATCTAAGAAATCTTTTATGCTTTCTTTAATAAAAGGTATATGAGACAACATTACAATCGCGGTATGTAGTGCACATAAGTTAGTTTCATTGACATTGTTATCCGCACTTTGCGGATAATTCATGTCGAAAGAAAAAGTTTTATCTTCAATATCCAAAGGATACATTTCATTTTCCAACAATAAATTTAGTGTCATATCATCAAAATTTTCAAGTTCAGTTTTTACAATTTCTTCTGTAGTGGACCAAGGATTTTCATTAACGAAATGTTGGTTTATAAAAAGTTGATACAATTTACATTGTGTGTTATATATTTGTTTTGATGAAGTCATAAATGTTGGTTATAATCATTTTCTTTAATGTTGTTTATGTTGCTTAAAGTGTTTTTCGGTTTTTGATTTTTTGATAAACTTTTTTTTATTGAAACGACTATTCCTGTAATTATTAGAGTTCCTCCGCTGGCGCACAATAATATAAGAGCAATTTTATTGTTTCTCAGAAGAATTCCTCCAACCATGGCACCAGAGCCGGCAACTATCGCGATTATAGGAAGGACATAGCTGGTTTGTTTTTGTTCGTCATTTTGTTGTTCGTTATTGTTTTGATTTTGTGCGTTTTTTGTGTTATTATCATCATTACTTGTAGGAAAATTCGTATTATTTTGTTGGTTTATTCTACTTATGTTTTGATTGTAATTTGTATTACTATTGATGTTTGAAGTCAATGCAGAAAGTCCATTTTTGGTAGATAGAATGCTATTTGTTGTTATTGATGAAAGGTTTTGTTTGTTTGTTTTAAAATTTTGTGTTGGAGCTGGGCTAAAATTTGTTGTATTGTTTGTTGTGTTTTTTTTGTTGTTATACTGCGTTCCTGTATTTTGAATATTTTTTTGCTTTGGAGGTAATTTTTGTTTGTAGTTTTCCAAATTTGAAGATTGTTTTGGTATGAATTGATTTTGATTTGCTGGATTATTGTCTCTAATGTCGTCTGTTGCGCGATTATTTGTTGTGTTATTTGTTGGGCTGTTGCTTTTTTGCTCGTTGTCATAGATGTTATTATCATAAATAGAGTTTGAAATGATGTTTTGAATTTTGCTTGTTTCCAATAGTTTAATTATATTGTTGTCTTGATTGTTTTGATTTTCATTTTGTTTGTAAAACACATCGTTTTTTTGTTGTTGCTCGTTTGTGTTTGTTGTTGTTTTTTTATTTACTGTCTTTTTTGCTTTTTTGAGGTCGTCCATTGTGCTTGTAATTGGGCTTTGACGGTTGCTTTGTTTAAAAAATTCGAAGTTTCGTATGAGCATTATTTTCATATCGTGAGTCATTTTTGATAAATTTCTCTTTATAACATTTCCTATAGTTCTTTGTTTTGGGTCTTTTGAAAATTCTTCGTAGAAGCTTTTGTTGTATAAATGTATAAACTCTGGGTGTTGAAAAGTATCGCAATCTGTTTGTGAACATTGCAAAGTGTCGCTGTGTGCAAATATTTTTCCCGTTTCATCGACGTTTTCTATTGAATTTCCATAAGCAATCCAATGTCCACCGTTTGCAGTGCCATTATGTTCTGCACATACAAAAGGTGCATATTTTTCTCCTTCGATATCAATTTCACACGATTTGTCAAAGAGCTTCAGATTCGCATTGTTTACACTTTGTTCTCCTGTTTCTTTATTGTATGAAATTAATTGACAATATAATGGCAAAAGAGGTGGTTGGTTTGCGATTTTATATTCCTTCCATACACATCCCTCTGTTCCATCTTCGTTTTTATAATCCGTTATTTTTTCTTTTTGCATTTCTGATTGTAACACTTGTTGCAAAGTGTTTTGACCGCGTAGCGGTAGTGAGAGCTGTTGTTGATAATCAAGCGTTTCGGTGCCGTACCCTTTTCCTGCTGTATCGTACATACGATTTGACTGTATGATGCCGTAAAAGATGGAAAAAACTTTTATTCTTAGATGTTGTTCTAAAAAATCTTTTACTTTATTCATTGCTTCAGGTGAATCCTGTTGAGAACCATTTATACCGAATAATTGACACATCTTACTAAAATGTTCGCTTTTTCCCGTCGTTATATAATCGTGATAAGCTTGTATAAATTCTTGTGCTTTTTGATCTTTTTTTATCGGTGCGTTAAGATAATCTTCCATTGCTTCTTTAAGAAAAGGTGTATACGCCAACATCGTTATTGCTGTGTGAAAAAAACAGGTATTTCCGTTGTTAACGTTAGGGTCGGCTCCCTGTGGAAGGTTTATGTCAAAACTAAATGTTTTGTCCAGTAAGTCTGTTGCACAAAGTTCGTCTGTCAACAATTCATTTATTAGTTCTTCGCATATATTGTTTGGTTGGTTTTTATATTTTTCATAAAACTCAAAGCATTCCTCGATAGTTGCAACATTTTTATCGCCGTTTGGATTTTTCTTGCCATCTTTAAAAACAGAACAATAATCACCGGGACGATCACCCCTTATTACATCGTCCAGAACGCCCGGACATCTCGATAGGCAAATAGAAAAATTTAAGAATTCTTTTATAAATTTTCGTTGTTCATGGGACATCTTGTCGATTTTTAAAATCTGTTTTCTAATTCTATTGAAGCAAGTAATTGCTTTTATAAAATCTATCTTTGCGTAAAAGTTTTTACGGTATCCTCGATCATCTTCCAGGCTACAAACTTCATTTGTAATTTTTCTGAGAACTCTGGAATAAGCATTCAACATATCTTTATCTTCGACGATGTTTTTATATATTGGGCTATCGTCTTCAAAATTTAGTTCTGTATGTGTACCTGAAAAAGAAGGAAAGACCCACCAACTCCAACAGCTATTTTTTGTTTTAAATATGCAACCATCATTATCTGGGTCGTTTGCAAGCTTGATAATATCTATTTCGTTTCCACTTTTCAAAAGAAGTTTTGGGTTTGAAATTTTTCCTTTTTCGTCATAGTCTGGAACATTTTGCGGTGGATTTTCCGGATTGTTATTTTGTTTTTCTTTGTTATTTTTATTGAAATTTAGCAGTTTTTGATTTTGAAGCCACGGTGCATTTTCTTTTGAACATATTTCTACTTGACCATTTGGCATTAAAAATTGAAAGTCTCCTCTTTGCGTGAACTCATTTACGCTGTTCACATTTTTGCTGGCTCTATAATCGTGATGCGTATTATCAAAATCGCCACGTTGTTCTTCCGGAAGAATATAGTCGATAAAATTTGTATAGCGGAAGAATGTTTCCGCACTAGCTGAGTTTGGATCAAAATCTTTCGATAAAAAAGATGGAGTATTTTCATTGCCAAACCAATACTTGACGTCACCAGGGTGACAATAAATTAAATGTTCTTTGTTGTCGTTTGTGTTTGTTGGGAAATTACCAGGTTGCTTGTAGTCAAAAATGCCGAATTGTTTTTTTTCTTCGTCATTCATACCGTTTATTGTATTAATGAGTTTTCGTTCTTGGGGCGTCTTCCATGAAGAAAGAAAAAGTAGCTTTATATTTTTATAAAGACTGTCCTCGCCTTTTGTACGATCGTCGCTCAATATTTGGCGATAAGTCTTTAATATTGTTGTTTGCATTTGTTGAGCGGTTGGGTCTGTTTCTTCATTGGTTCCTGAGCCGTTGAAACAAAGTGGCACAGAAATTAAGACATTTATTGTTTTTTGTTGTTCCGCCAGCTTTCCGTTATTTAAGTTTTGTTCTTTAAATTTCGCAATTCTTAAAATGTTTTCGCATTCTCTTTTAACATATTCGCTCTTGAAATTCATGTATGGCGACGAGCTTTGTTCGCTGTTTCCGGATGGGTTGTAATTATCCATGTGTATAATATCGAAGGTCTTTTTTTGCGTATGATGCTCTGGTTGGACGCTTCGCATTTGCGTTTTTTCATTAATATATGCTTCGCAATCTTCCGCCAAAAATTGGAAGAACCGGAAAATATTGGACAGTGTAAGCGAGACTTGAGAACGTGCTGGTGGAAAACTACCTGGAACACTTGTGTCTCTTCTTGTTTTTGCTTCATAAACGGCCATTGCAAAATAGCTGTAAAATCTCGCTCTGTCATCTTGCTTATTTAAAAGTTGGTTCATTGCGTTTTTTACGTACTCATCCACTTTGCCGTTCTCCAAATCGCCAGGAATAACATTGTATTTTTTTAAAGCATTCACAAGATAATCGTCACTGGATATTTGAAGATTTTTGCCCCAAACTAAGGTATTGAGTTTATTGTTAATGAAATCAATGTGTTCATCCCCTGTGTCTCCTATTAAAGTAATTTGTTTTTGTCTATCTGGCAAAATCATTTTCATTTATCACACCTTCCAAACGATTGTACAAAATTTAAAATAAAAAGAAATTGAATATTAAAATAAGTCAAAAACATAGCCATTGTGGATGATGTAAGGGCGATTGAAGAAAACACGATTGACGAAAGTTTGGCTGGTGCTTTACGGCCGAAAAATATAAATGATTTTGTAGGGCAAGAAAAATTGCTTGAAAACCTAAAAATATTTATTGCTTCTGCTAAGAAGCGTGGCGTCCAAATGGATCATTGTTTGTTTTATGGCCCGCCCGGTCTTGGTAAGACTACACTGGCGAATATAATTGCAAAAGAAATGGGAGTAAGCATTCGCACAACTTCGGGGCCAATGTTAATGAAAACAGGCGATTTAGCGGCTATTTTGACAAATTTGAAAGCCGGCGATGTTTTGTTTATAGATGAAATCCATAGGATGCCGGTTGCGGTGGAAGAAGTGCTTTATTCCGCGATGGAGGATAACAGGCTTGACATAATTATTGGTACGGGGCCGAGTGCAAGAACGGTAAAGATTGATTTAAATCCTTTTACTTTGGTTGGTGCAACTACAAGGCTTGGGTTATTGTCAAATCCTTTAAAGGATAGATTTGGAATTACTATGCAATTGGAGTTTTATAAACCAACAGATTTGGCAAAGATAGCCGGAAGATATGCAGATAGGCACAATGTGAAAATGAGCGACGAGGCAAAATTAAAAATTGGCGAAAGAAGCAGAGGAACGCCAAGGATTGCAATTCGTTTGGTAAAAAGGGTTATTGATATTGCAACATATCTTGAAAAAAATGAAATTGATGAAAATCTTGCAAGCGACGCACTGGACAAATTAGGAGTAGATAGCCTTGGACTTGATAGTATTGATAAAAAATACTTATCTTTTATTGACAAAAACTATAAGGGTGGCCCAGTTGGGATTGAGACAATATCTGCTGGACTTTCCGAAGATAGTGGAACGTTAGAGGACGTTGTAGAGCCTTTTTTAATCCAAAGTGGTCTACTGGAAAGAACACCGAGAGGCAGGGTTTTGACTTTTAAATGTCTGCAACATCTTAAAAATTTTGCATAAAAAAGCTTGAAAATAAAAGATCGTTGTTTTGTATCACTACAAATATTCTGGTATGGCAACGGTTATTGTTTATAACAACGACGTTCAGGGAGCGTTAAGAGCATTAAAAAAAGAACTACAAAAAGATGGTGTTTTTCGTATTGTAAGGGCGAGGAAAAATTTTAAGGATGCAAGAACATTAAAGAAAGAAAGATTGACGGAGATTATTCGTCGCAAGATTAAAGAAGTTCACGAAAAGAGAGCAAGTTTTGCTTATGTTGGAATTGATCCACAGAAACCAAAACCTTTTGTTTTTAGATTGAACCCTTATTTGTGCAAGGTCTACGATAATGGTAAAGTTTTTGTGTATAATGAAAAAGGTAAAAAAGTAAATGAAATTATGCTTGACGTTGTTGATTTTGATGATATGAACTCGTTGGCTGGAAAAATTAAAAGTAAGAAAGCACAACAAGACAATCAAGAGAATAGCGAACAACAATAAATCATATTATGAACGGAAGATTGAGGAACTTTTTTGAGTTTCGTATTCCGCTTATTTCTTACGGGCTACTTTTCGGTTCGCTTTTGGTGCTTTATACTTTTAATGAAAGTTTTTTTCCGCTTCATTTAAAAACTCAACAGTGTGGCATTTTGATTTTGTTTTTTGGTTTTGCAATTAGAATTTTAGCCTCTGCCACAACAAGATACCTTGGAAAATTAAAAATTACTGGGGTCTATGCCCTTTGTCGTCAACCTCTCTTGTTGGCTCAATTCATTTCTCTTATTGGGCTAAATTTAATTGTTAGTAATATTTATTTTTTTGGAATTTCTGCGATTGTATTTGCTTGCAATGACTGCCTTGCTATGAAGAAATACGATAAAATATTGGCTTATCATTATCGTGACATTTGGAAAATATACAGCGAACATACCCACTTTATTTTACCTGTTGGTGTTAGAGCAAAAGATGTTTTGCAACCAAGTTTAAGTGTTAATGAGATGGATAGTAGTAAAAACACACCGATTTTTTTGCTTATTTATGCAATTTTGATTGAGATTGCAACATTAAGCAATATGTAGTTTATTTATGACAGATAAAAAAATTATATTAGCATCCGGTTCAAAAGGCCGACTTGATATTTTAAGAAAGATGTTTGTAATTCCTGATTATATTGTTGTGCCAAACGTTCCGGAGCCAATTATAAAAGGAGAAAAACCGCGTGAGATGTCAATTCGTCTTGCGAAATCAAAAGGTGAAAAAGCGGTTGAAATGGTTCAAAAAGACGACAAAATTGATAAAAACGCTATTTTGATAGCCGGAGATACGGTTGCTTGTTGCGGAAATATGGTTTTAGATAAGGCGATGACAGACGAAGATGTTAGAAAGTATTTAAATAAAATGAATGGGCGAGGTTCAAGGATTTATTCAACAACATATATTATAGATTTACAAACAGGAAGATCTTCACTAAAAACCGCAGAAGCAAGGTTGCGGATGAAATCGTTGTCGCAAGATGAAATAGATTTTTACATTTCAACAAAGCAAGGAATTGGCAAAGCTGGCGGGTATTCTATTGGAAATTTTGCTTGTTGTTTTTTTGAAAAAATCATTGGAGAATACACTACAATAATAGGGCTTCCAGCCGTGCAAGTTTATAATACTTTGCGAAGCTTTGGATATCAGTTTAAAGTTAAGGAAAATGGCGAAAAACTTGGTTAATTTATAGGTTAAAAAAAAGCCAAAAATTAAAAAAGACCTACAACGCAAATATTAGTCAAATAGCGAACAAATGATTTTGTAAAGCAAACTCGGTAGTTTTTATCAAAATTATTCCTGCCAGAATTTTTTAAGCCAATTTGTTTTTCTGCAAATTCTTTGAGGTCTGCCAAGCTTGTAATAACCATTTATGGCCTCTCGTGGCAATGGATTGCCGTGAAAAATTAAAATTTTCGTCTCATCAGTTGGTTGTTTTGGTTTTTTAAAAAGATTGAACGGAAAGGCACTCATACACCCGTGTTTAAAGGAAATTGCTGTTTTCGGTTTCCAATATTGTAAAATGCCTTTTTCTTTCATCTTCCAACTTAAATACTCCTCCTCATTTCTAAATTTTTCGCGAATTTTATCAAAGTTTTTTTCAAAATATTCCACAACATCGGGATGCTCACCAATGTTGAAACGATAACAGCCAGAATTGCCAACGTAGCTGTCTTTTGGATAACCCCAATCCTTTATTATGCGAAAATCACCTTTTTCCTCAAACAAGTAATCAATATTATTTATTATCACGACATCAACATCAAGACAAAGTGCCTGTCCTTTTAAGTCGGCCAATGGTTTATTGAATACGCTTAATTTTCTCCATCCTCTTTCCGGCCCAGGTTTAAATTTTATAGGTGGCAATGGAAAAACCTCTATTCCTTTTTTTAGACCTTTTCCATCGTCAGTGAAGCAAACAAATCTGTGTGGCAATGTAAGATTTCTTTCAACCATATCGTAAAGCCGATTGACATATTCCGCATCAAATTTTGTTCCCCATTTTATGCAGACAACATTACGAGTTATTTTGCTCCCGCTTTTACTGCTACTTTTGCCACTACTTTTCTTTATATCTTTCGTTGTTTTGCTTATTTTTTTAACATTACTTTTTGTAATTTTTTTATTGTTTTTGTTATCGGTATTTTTTAAAACATTCTTGTTCTTCTTAGATAGTTCTTTATGTTGTTGCACTGGTTTGACAACTTTTTTCTTTTTTTCAACTCCAATCTTTTTTGGTTTCTTTGAAGATGTTTTAACTTTTTTCATATTCATCGCGATAAGCAAAGAAATAAAAAAATAAAAAACAATCAAGAGTTTAGTTTTTTAGTTTTATTGACTTTTATTAAAAAAAAAACACTATAGGATGTGCTGTTTTTTAGGGTTTTAACTTGTTTTTTGTACTTTTTTCTTTCTTTCTCGTATAGTGCTTTGTCTTTACGTGTTGAAATTCCTGCGACGCCAACCGCAACAGAGGCTAAAACTGGAGAAAGACAAAAAAAGCAAATCACAAAAGAACAAAAAAAAATTTTAAAGGAAAAGAAAAAAGAAGAAAAAAAATACAAAAAGGCGACAGTTAAGAAAAATAAAGCAATAATAAAACAAGCTAAAAAGAATAATAATGCGAAAAATGTTAATTCTGGGAAAAAGGCTAAAATTACAAGAAGACAAAAGAAAAATATCAAAAAGATTGAAAGAATGGAATTTTTAAACGATCAAAATATTATAGATTTAATTGACGAACAGGAAAAAATGGTTTTAACACCAAAAAGCATCAACGTTAGGGTTAAAGGAAAAGGCGTGCCTTCTTTTTGCAAGAAAAGCATAACAATATCGTACTTGAATGAAAGAAAAAAAAGCAAAGCCGATAAAATGACGGATAAAGAATTAAAAGATGCTAAAAGTAATTTAAAAGCTCATATCAAGTCTTCGCTTGTCTCTAATGATGTTAGTGAAGAGCTCATTGGCTATTTAATGGATCATTTGCAATTTATAGAGCGAGCGAAGAAAAGAAATAAAGAAGTTCAAGCCACAACGGTGGTTAAAAGTATCGCAAAATATGATATTGAAAAAAGAGCGAAGACTGGGATTTTTTATAAAAAAATGTATAAAGATGTTTTACAAGATGTGGGGGAATTATTTTTCATTGAAGATGCTTTAATTTTGTCTATTTGGGCAATGGAGACGGAATATGGAGCCTATATAGGTGATTTTGACGCGTTTAATGCACTCTATTCGGCTTGTATAAACGCTTATTCAATGGAAAGATTGCGATATTTTGAAGAAAATATCATCGCTCTCGCGATGCTTGTAGATAGAGGCTATTTTAATCGTGATGTTGTCTCTTCATTTGACGGTGGTCTTGGAGGATGTCAATTTATGCCAAGTAGTTTTTATAAATTTGCCGTCTCAATGGATGGATTAAAACCAGACATTATAAATAATAATGCCGATGTTTTTGCTTCCATTGGAAATTATATGCATTCGATGGGGTGGCGGTATGGTGAAGGAATTTTAACGGAAATTGAAATGCCAAAAGAAGATTTTGATTTATGTCTCGTTGGAATGGATACGAAAAAAAGTGTTGGCGAGTGGAAAAAATTAGGCATAAAACTAAAAGGCAATGGCGTTGGAGAAGAATATTTTATTAACGATGATGCCGAGGCGAGTTTGATTATAACTGATATAAATGAAAAAGGAGTAGATAAAAAAGATAGAAGAGCATTTCTTGTTTATGATAACTTTAAAGTTATTCTCGGATATAATCAACATTTGAGATATGGGATAACAGCTGGTTTATTATTTGAATTGATAAAAAATGGAAAATAGCAAATCTGTTTTTGTGTTTTCTTGGTTAATGGCAATCAATCATTGAACTTTTTTCTCTCTTCTCGTCTGGCGTCTTTTTCTTTTATGTATTGTCGTTTATCGTATTTCTTTTTGCCAGTGACAAGAGCGAGTTCAAGTTTTATAAAACCACGTTTATTTGTATAAAGTTTTGACACCACTATTGTATAGCCATTTCTTTTAATAGAACCAGATATCCTTGCTATCTCTGATCGTTTTAATAAAAGTTTTTTTATTCTCTTTGGATCGTATTTTTCGTCTTTAAAAGCTTGCTTATACTTTGGAATGTTCCAATTCATTAGCCATAGTTCGTTTTCTTTGAAAGTGATATAGCAATCAAGTATTCCGACATTTTTTTCTCTAATACTCTTTACTTCCGCGCCCGTAAGGACAACTCCGGCCTCATAAGTCTCGTGAATATTGAAGTCAAAGTTTATTCTTTTGTTTTCTATAAACATATTGTTATTTTTTGTTTTCTTGTTTCGCCTCTGACTTTACTTTGTAGTTTGCTTTCTCTTTTGCTCTTTTTTGTTCTTCAATTTTTGTTTTGTATTTATAATACAAAAATAATCCATAAAAACCTATTGGTGACATAATTATGTAGAAAAATATTACATCAACGAAATTCGTGTCCTTAAAGTAAAATGCCAGCATTGACATAGCGACAGCGAAACACGAAATTGCGCTATTCATTACTATAATCTTACCAAGATCGTTAGAGCGTAAAAATAACAACAAATGTGCAAGCACTATGGCAAATACATATGCAAAAATTACGTAAATCATATTTGTGTTTTTCTACTTTTTTCAAAAATTGCATTCAATTTTTTATTGCTTGCAAATTTATCGTAATTCAACGAATGGATAAGAAACTCATCACCATTTACAGCAATAACAAATGTTCCCGGTGTCATAGTTATTAGATTTGCTAACATTACTTTTTCTTGGTCGTTCATAAGTTTTGTATCAATGCATATTGTTCCGGGGTTTATGCTAACTTTATCAGAATAGACGATTTTTGTTATTTCTATTGTTGAAAGAATTATATCTTTTATAAGCAAGAAAGCATATTGAATGAATGTAAATTTCAAAATATACGATTTCACAGAAAATATTTTTGCTTTATTGCAGACTAAAAAAGTTATTATTATTGATGCAATACCACAAGAAATAAGAAATGGTTTCTTTTCTCCGCTAAAAGTAAACCAAAGAAAAGCCAACAGAGCAATAATTTTGAAATATGCAAAAATGAAAGAAAGCGACCCGAACAATCTGGTGTTTTTACTGAAAAAATTGTGAATTTTAAACGATTTAAGCCAGTTTTTCATATGTGCCGAAAAAATTGATAGTATTATTTTCAACTTTTACAATAGCATTACCTAAGATGTTAACTTTTTCAAGTTTATCATTATTTTTTAATTCAACTATTGTATTTTCAATGTCAAAAACAGATTTGGCATAATTCTCTAATATGCAAACTTCTCCGTGGGCTTTTGTGTTCATTTTTACTAAGTGGCAGTCAAGCCTCAGTTCTTCATTAAAAGGACTATTTGCAAAAATAGCTATCATCAATCTTCGATTGATTGAATTATGACTATAATAAAAGTCAACTTTGTCATTTTTCACGTTCAATTGTTTTTATTTTTTTTTTTAGTAGACTTTTCTGCATTGTTATGAAGCGAAGCGATAAAATCAACACAGAAAAGATACATAACAAAAAGAAGAAAAATGATATAAAACACGAAGTTAGCGATAGTATTCGGAAAGAGACATTGGCAATTATTACGAGCGTGAGAACAAATATTTATCAAAAAATATACAGAGTTTTGTCATCATCAGCAGAAGATTGGAGAAAATTTGATTTTTTATCAAGCGACAAGAAAATTGAAACGTTTATCGCGTCCTTGGAAAGGGAAATTAAAAATGTGAGAAGTGAGAAATTTAATTTTGAAAAATATAAAAAAATTATTGGTGTAATTTTGGGAATGGATACAGATAAATTTAAAGAGGAAATAGTAAAAAATATGTATATTGCAAAATTGCAGAATATTATCTTTCTTTTGAAGAACAATAACGAAGACGGAGATGTTAAAGAAGTCAAAGAAACAAAGCAAGACATTATGAGATGATTTTTTAATTGATTTGGTGTTTTTTTATGTCATTTAAATTTTATTTAATTTTTTCACTAAAAATTTTTGGAGGTTTTAAAACTTATACCACAGGCTTACATAGCCACCATAAAGCGAGATATTTGAATTTCGCGTAAATGTAATTTTTGATTTTATTGATGCAAAAAAGCCAATTTCACAGAAAATATTTTTATCTATTGGTGTTGCCATTGATATTGTTATTTTTCCAAATCCATCCTGAGCATTAAAATCATATATTGAAGAAAACGGAAGGCTATTAAAATTATGATTTTTGATGTAGAAGAATTTTTGAAATCTAATCATAGTGAGCATTTCGGGAATAAAGTAATGTCCAAACATTATTTCAGTTCGTACTTCATTATAAGTATAGTTAATATATCCATGCCACCTTGCATTCGTTATCATAAAAGTATCGTTTGAGAATTTTATTCCAAATTCAAGCCCAGTTTCGTAAGCCCATCTATCAATTCCAAAATAGTTTATTTGTCTTTTATCGTATATTGTCGGCATTCCTATTTGAGCTATCGCAGAAAGAAAAAAGGTTTTGCTATTTCTTATTATTTTGAATTTACCAAAAAATTCTCTTGAATTGATGGCATAAGTTTTTTCCTTGACTTTGCCAAAAGGATTTTTTCCAATAGACATGCTTCCTGTTGCGATCATTTTTGCTCCGAGTGTAATTCTTGTTGAAACTCCGTATTCTGCAAAGACGTTTATCATTGCTTGCAATATTCTCTTGGAACTTGCAAGGTTTCCTTCGTCTATTGAGTTCATTGATTGAATATATACAGCGGGGATAAAAATTCCTTTACCTTTTTCTTGATTTAATAAGCTTGCGAAGCAAGTTCCGGAAAAAAAAGCCATCATTATGAGAAAAAACCCTATAAATAGTGGTGTTTTGTATAAATTTGTGCTTTTATTTTCTGCTTTTTTAAAGGTCATTTATTCATTTATAAAATTAGTATCTTTTTCTTTTATGAAAACCGTTTAATCTAATATCAAAGCTACATTTTTTGCCATATTCATTATCGTTTGATGTGTAATCTTTTAATTTGCAGGTAGTTAAGAAGCGACTTTTTTTATTCATAGATTTATATGTTTTGTCGTGTGTGTTTTTTATATGTAGTGGAAAAAACATCATAGTTTCCAAGCGATCAAAATCTTCGTGTTCTACTATAAAATTTATATGTGGAGTTTTATCGCCGTAATAACCAGGTATGATTGTGAAAAACGAGTAATGTCCATTGCTGTCAGTTATGCAAGTGCCGGTTCCTTCAAAATCAATGTCATATTTTGAAAAATCTTCTTTATTTACAACAAGATGGTTATAATAACCAAAATGGTTTGCTTGCCAGATTTTTACAACAGCATTTTCAACAGGAACACCTATCACGTCAAAAACAAAGCCCTCGATGTATAAAAATCGTCCTTTTGCAAAAAAATAACTTCCGGGTTTTCTTCGTAAATTGTTATTTGAGGCGAAGTTTTGAGGAACAATATATCTTTGTTCTTCTTTAATTTCTGGGGTTAGGAGCTTCATATTTTTTATTACCATTTCAGGTGAAATTGATGTTGCAGAACGACAAAACAAAGTGATTATACAAAATAAAAACGATGTAAATATAAGTTTTTTATTCTTCATTTTTAATATTTTTAACAACTTTATTTTTTTTGTTTTTTGTTGTTTTTTTTGTTGATGTTGTTCCGTTTTTATCTTGTTCCTTTGTGTTGTTTTTTTCTTTCTTTTGTTGCTCTTCTTGCTGTTTTATTTTAGTTTCTTTGTAATCTTCAATGTCTATAACAACATTATCAATAACCTTTTGAGCCATAGCGACAGCTAATTGTTCCAGTGCATCGGCACTGCTTTGAGTTTCCGATGTTAATAAAATTGGATTGGTTGAATATGCAATTTGCCCACTTTCAGTTCCGTTGTTGACATATTTGGTTACGCTTTTTATTCTCGCAATTGCGTTATTATAAACACTTCTTGTTCCTTCGGCATAGCTTGATTTTTCGGCTCCTTCAGTTCTATTTCCTCGTGAAGAGTAAGCGTTTTTCGCACCAGTCCAAAAGGAATAATCGTGCATTGACGGGTTGTTTATAATATTCTTTATCTGTTCTTGTTTGCTTAAATCGTTTTCAAAAATTGCATAAGATGCAGATATTCCTATTATGACCTGTGAAGCAAGACCGGTAATTGTGTTTATAGTTCTATGACTATCTACTAAATTAGTAAACAGAATGTATTTGCAGTTTGGATATTCTTGAATAAATGGTTTTTCTTTGAGTTTTTGCAAGAAAAGCCTTGTGTAATTATTTTCTATATTACCAAAAACACAAATCGTCTCGTTGCTGTTGTTGATATTGGTGTTTATATTCACTGAACAATTTGCGAGCATCGCAAGCAAAGACACATAGAGCGATATTAAAGCTTTTTTCAAAATTTCAAACCGCACTGCAATACGAGCAATAATTTATTGGTTTTTTTATAAATCAACAAATACGAGCAAAGTTGCTTTTTTCTTCATTTATTTGCTGATATTTCTTCAAGCTTTTTTTTAAGAGTTAATACATCTGAAACTTGAACCCCCGAACCTTTTGCTATGCGATTTATTCTTTCTATATTTAAACAAGAAGGTGTCGCTCGTTCGTAGTTTGTCATAGAGTTTATTATTGATATCCATTTTTTTATTAAAATGTAGGCCTCTGTGCTAAGTTTTACATTAAAAATACTTCTCGTGTGTGGCAAAACGGACAAAATTTTGTCTATTTTGCCAAAATTCACAATTTGAGATAACTGAATGAGCAAATCATTATAGTTAAACTTGCCGTTGTTTTCGTTGTGAATTGTTGATTGTATGTAATTTTTATTGCTTTCTTGAAATGCAGAAATTACAGATTTAAGTCCGTCGTCCGTAAGTAGGGCTTTGCTTATCATATTTTTTTCAAATTCTAAGATTGAATTTATTTTTTCACCAGTTGATACGTAGTAAATTGGCTTATCGCTTGCTACACGGGTGGCGAAAAATATTCCACCTTTTTTATCGCAATCAATTTTTGTGATTGCAAAGCCTGTCGGATTGACGACTTTTGTGAATTTTTTAATCAAAGGAACGGCATTTTGCCCAAAAGTTCCATCAAGTACAACAATTCTTTCGCATAATTCAATATTGTTAATGACATTTTGCCATAATTCAAGACCTTTTGGGTTATCCGGCGAGCTTCCAGCGAAGTCAATTATTAAAATATCAACCATTTCGTATTCTATTATTTCTTTTAGTTTATTTATGCCGTTTTCCACGCCGTTTTCAACTATTCTTAAATATTCAATATTGTTTTTTTTACATAAGGTTTCAAGTTGTTCTTGTGCTGCGTATCTTGTTATGTCAAAAGAAACACACATAGCTCTCTTTTTGTGTTGTTGAAACAATAGATGAGCCAATTTTGCAACGAAAGATGTTTTTCCCACGCCGTTTGTGCCAAAAATTCCTATTGTTGTTATGCCATTTTTTCTGATCTTTATTCCGCCGAGTTTTGCATTTGAAAAAGTTTCATCAATGTACGCTTTTAGTAATCCTCCAACGACCGCTTGTTTGTCTATTTTTTTTTCTGTTATTTTTGTGAGTTTTGTACCAATGGTTTTTGTTAATGATTTTATGTAATCGTAAGGAATGTCCGCTTCTATAAGTATTTCTTGCAATTCCGTTGTTATACCTTCTATTTCTTTTTTTGAAAAAGCAGAACCTTTAAAACTCATTAAAGCATCGTTCAATTTTCTAAAAGTTTGCTCTAACACTAAACAAGTCAGCATGATTGCTTTGATTGTTTTTTTAATAAACAATATTTTTTTTAAAAAAATGTGCTTTTTTGCCGGTTTTTGAAATTGTAAAATTTTTTTATTTTTTTCTTGAATAGGTATTTTTTTTTGTTATATTTTAGTGTTAGTAATAAATCTTAGTGTGTTATTTACCACTTTGAAATATACGAGATCCTAATTTGGAGCAACGGATGGATTTGTATTTTTGAATACCCGTCTCATTTAGGAGTTTGACGTGTAGTTTGCAGTTCGTATATTTGTAGTTTTATGAATGTCGGCATCCTTAACGACATTTTGCGTTAGAGGAGTTGATATAGATTTATAGATGGTGGTAATTTTTTAGTTAAGCCGGTGGTTTTAGGCTTTTGATTATATGTTTTGATATTGTTGCAACATTTTAGTTTGATATTTTATTACTAACGATGATTTTTTATTACTAATGACCGATTTTTATTTTTTTATTCGGTCTTTTTATATTTTTAAGCCTCGTAGTTAGGCTATTTCGATGATTAAAACCGATTTGAATTTGTCGGTTATTTTTGGTTAGAAAGGTTAATGCAAGGGTTTGCTTGTGGGTTTTTTTTTACCGCTAATGAGTAAATCGCATATTCTAACAAGCTATTTATTTAATTTTAGGGATCAAGCAGGAAGTTCAGGACCGCACAATTTTGTATTTCGGTTTCTGCTTCCTGCATTTTTTTTTTGCAAAAATTCCAATCAACCTCATTTCTTGCTTTGTTTTTTTTATTTTACTCTCTTTTTTATTCAGATTTTTTATTCTTTTTTGAATTAACGTTTATTTTTCTCACAGCTTTTGATTTCTTGCTTTTATTCTTTTTTGCCTCTTTTGCTTCAATTTTTGCGATATTCTTCAATTGTTCTTCTATTTGTGATTGAGTACATAAGCCGAGTAAGACTGGATCTTTTGCCACCAAATCTTGCACATTTTTAAATGTTCGGTTTTGTATGCTTTCAATAACGCTTTCTGTTGCGTGTGTCAATTTTTTTATCTGCGAAACTTTCAAGTCTGGATAATATTTTAATAAGTAAAGTATTGCTTCTGGTCTGTTCCGTTTTTGTGAAATTGAAAGATGACTTTTTGCCTTTTTCACTTTAATGCCAAGTTCCTCATAAATGCTTTTTTTTGCCACGAGTTCTTTTCCATCTTTTTCTCTCTTTTTAATTTCTTCCTCTGTGAGTGTTCCGTTTAAAATTGGATTAACAGGCATTAAGTTTGCATCAATTATGCCATCTGCCATAAGTTTTATTGTCATCTCGCTGAAATTGCAAAATTCCGCGATTTGTCTGAATGTGAGAGATGTGTTTTTTATTAACCATAAGGCTGTTGCTCGTGGCGATGTCAATAATTTATTACTTTTAATAGGCATAATATTGATTTACCAAAGCGCGAATAAGTTAAAGTTTTTAAAAGTCAAATAACTAAAAAAATAGGTGGTAATTCTCCTGCTATTTCTGTTTGGTTTTAAAAAAATGAAAAAAATTATTTTTTTTTGTTGACAATTAAAAAAAACTTTTTGATTGTCTACGCGTTGTGATTTTTGATCGCACTCATTGCAGATCTTAAAGAAATATAGTTTGTTTTGGTTTTTTGTTTTTACAAAAAATTAAATCAAGTTTCATAGTATTATTTAGTAAAATTATGTGAAATAATTTTAGGTAGTTCATTTGTTAATTTTTTTAACATTTGGATTTTTTAACTTTAATTACTTATAGTTTTTACTCTACATACGGTGAAAAATCTCTTATAAATTACGTAAGGGCGATTGGTGGATGCCTAGGCATTAACAGGCGATGAAGGACGTAATAGACTGCGATAAGTTGCGGGGAGCTGTCAATAAGCGTTAATCCGTGAATTTCCGAATGGGGGAACCCATAGCTTTAAGCTATACTTGTTTGTGAATTCATAGCAAACAAGAGCGATACCTGGAGAACTGAAATATCTAAGTAACCAGAGGAAAAGAAATCAACCGAGATTCCGAAAGTAGTGACGAGCGAAATCGGAGGAGTCTAGTGCCGTTAAAATTAAAAGCAGAATTGTATGGAATGACAAACGATACAAGGTGAAAGTCCTGTAAGCGTAGCCTAATTTTAGCGGACAAAAGTAGGGCGGGGCACGTGAAACCCTGTTTGAAGATGGGAGGACCTCCTTCCAAGACTAAATACTCGTTAATGACCGATAGTGAACTAGTACCGTGAGGGAAAGGTGAAAAGAACCCCGGGCGGGGAGTGAAAGAGAACCTGAAACCATATGCCTACAAGAAGTCAGAGCCCGTCAAAGGGTGATGGCGTGCCTTTTGTAGAATGAGCCGGCGAGTTGCTTTTTCAGGCGAGGCTAAGCAGGATA
>DGUL01000002.1:185352-220380 GCA_002394665.1 Rickettsiales bacterium UBA4311 | reverse complement strand
CAAAACTGCAAACAGATAGTAAGAATATTGTAGAAGCGATTAATGAACTAAAAAAGCAAATCTATCCAGTTGGTTCGATTTATATTTCCGTCAATAATACAGATCCATCAACCATTTTTGGTGGCACTTGGGTGCAAATTAAGGATAGGTTTTTGCTTGCTTCGACAACTTCAAAAACAACCGGAGGTTCAAATAATGCTAATTTTAGCGGTTCTTTAACACGGACAAAAGATGTTAGTGTTGCAGTCAACGGAACTACTTTAACTGCCGCACAAATGCCGTCGCATTCACACAGCGTGTCAATTGGATATGGCGGTGCACATAAACATGCAATTGACACTTCCTCAATCTACTTTGGTAATTACAATATATTACCAAATCATTACGGTCAATATTGTAGAAGTTTAGGTACATTAAATGCACGCGTCTGCGAAATATACACTGATTTACACTATTACAACAACTCGTCATCCCTCAGTCAATACACCACCTTAGAACAGTGGGCGTCCTATACCGCCTTTTACAGTCGAGATTTATACAACCCGCTTCCTATAATAAGCCATGGTGGCGGTATCAGCAATAGTCGTACTGAAGACTTTAAAGCCAATAGCAATATGAATACTGGATTGGGTCTTAGCAGTTTACCCTTAGAGGTAAACGGTGGCACAAACAATGGTTTAAATGCAAGAGAAGATTTGCTATTTCACGTATTTGGTGACGAATACTATACTGACAAAGGGTATGTTATGATGAACACAAACAACATAAAGTCCACAAGATCTTTTCAAAACGACGTAGCTCCAGACCCTCTTACTTTAGATAGCCTTAGTCAACAAGCTAAACGCGGTAACCACACCCATACTGGCACTTGCAATTCAACTGGTTCCGGACAACCGCACACACACACAGCCACTGTAACTCAACCTGAGTTTGCTATGCCGCCGTATTTCACTGTTTATGTTTGGTATAGGACAGCTTGATAAATATGCTCTGTGCTGTATTTTACGTTTTTTCAAATCATCTCTGTGAAGACAGATATTCAATTACACAATTCCTTGCTTTTCCAGTAATTACGTAATTTAACCAAATGCTATTGACGACTGGTTTGTTGGTTGTGTAAATAGAAACTTTGTCCCCGTTTTGAAGAATATAACTAATTCCGCAGTGTTGCCCGTTGACAATGGCGTAGTCAAAATAAAGCCCAAGTTTTTCGTCAATGGCAAAGGCAAAGTCCAAAACACTGGATTTATAAGGCAAATCTACAACATCGCCCTTGTCCGTAAAAGCAATTACACGTTGCTCCGAAATTTCCACTTTTGCATCTTTTAAGATATCCTTTGTCTCGCTTTTTGATAAAATATCAAGCACACGATTTATCCAAGTGGCACGCAGATACTTTATTTTGTCTTCTCTCGTCATTCCTTGTTTATATTTCCAGTGTGAAGCAAGCCCGAATTCATTTTCATCGTGCATTTCCTGTGTTCTTATTTGAATATCAATTTGATGTCCTCGCCAACCCATAATTTTCGTGTGTAGCGAACGATAGCCGTTGCTTTTTGGAATACTTATGAAATCTTTGAACTTTCCCGGAATTGCGTTATATGTCGTGTGTATTGCACCCAATGCCCTATAACACTCTTCTTTTGTTTTGACAATAATTCTAAAAGCCAGCACGTCTGTAATTTCTTCAAATGGAATATTTTTTCTTGTCATTTTTAGCCAAATGGAGTAAGGCAATTTTTCACGGCCAAAAACCGTTCTTTCGTTTGCTTCAATGCCATTTCTTTGCAGTGTAGCAATCAATTCACTTATAATTTCTTCAACCAAATTTGTTGAATTAAAATCATCCTTCAATCGTTGAACTTTTTTTGTAATCTCTGCGTATTCCACAGGATGCAGAATTTTAAACGACATATCTTGAAGTTTGTTTTTAATCTTTTGCAAGCCGATCCTCTCAGCCATTGGAGCATAAATTTCTATTGTTTCCAAAGCGATTGATTGTTGTTTTTCCGGGCTTTGGAACTCAATGGTTTCCATATTATGGACGCGGTCGCAAAGCTTTATAATTAGCACACGAACATCTTTTGATATCGCTAAAAACAACTTTCTAAAATCCTCAACTTGTTTTCTTTGTTTTTCTTTAAACTGAATTTTTTCCAACTTTGTAACACCATCAATGATTGTCGCAACTTCGTTGCCAAATTCTTTAACGATATCCTCTCTTGTGTATTTCGTATCTTCAACTACATCATGCAAAAGAGAAGCAATTATTGAAACCTCATCAATCTGCAACCTTGAAACTTCTAACGCAACAGAAATAGGATGAATTACATAAGGCTCACCTGACTTTCTAACCTGCCCCGCATGTGCTTCCTCGCAAAAGGTATAAGCCTTCGCAATCAAGTCAAGATTGAAATCAGGGTTATCTCTACTTATTTCATTTAAAAAAACCTCCTTGTTTATCATCATATACACAAAAAACAAAACGCGATTGGAAGAAAAAAACAACCAACCGCGCAATATTCAAAAAGCGATAAACAAGTTATCAAAAACTACTCAACAACGATTGTAGCTTTTCTGTTCTTGCTATCGTTCAAAGCAACATCGCTTACATACTTTGTGTATTTGCTTTCACCATATGAAACGACCTTGACGTCTTTTTTAACACCATTGTTTTTCAAGACATCTTTAACACTTTCTGCTCTTCTCAAACCAAGTGCTTTATTATATTCTGCACTTCCTTTATTATCACAATATCCGCTAACAACAACATTGACATTGTCCAATTTGTTTAATTTCTCGGCATATGTTTTAACAAGTTTTTGATCTTTTACATTTGATTTATCAAAATCAAAATAGAAAGCATTGTTTGCTGCAAACTTGTTAAATTCAGCAACATCGTTTGAAGATTTCTCTTCTGCAGACTTCTTTAAATTTTGATTATCAACATTTTTGTTTGATTGTTCTTGCTTTGAAGCACAACCAGCAACCAACATTGAAAGAGCTAAAAAACCGACTGACTTTTTCATAAAAAAATAACGAATATGGGTCTATTGCTAATTATATTTGTCAAGATTTGAATTTTCAAGCTTTAAATTATGCAAATTTTTGAAACTATTGACAGCACACAAATAGAAGCAAAAAGGCAAATTGATTTAAAGGGCTTTATTGTTGAAGATTTGCTCATCACGAAAGAACAAACCGCAGGAGTTTCGACAAAGAAAAACTTTCCTTGGAATACAAAGAAAGGAGATTTAAATTTTACAGCCATTTTTAACATTGAAGAACTACAAAAACGAGGACACGTAAAACTAAACTGGCTACCATTTTGTAGCGGACTTGCAGTTTTGGAAAATATTAAACTCGTGGCTCCTGATTTGAAATGCTTTTTAAAATGGCCAAATGATTTATTGGTTCTACAAGTAGCAACAAATGAATTTAGGAAACTCAACGGAACGCTTGCAGAAATTTATAAAGAACACTTTATCATTGGTGTTGGAGCTAACTTATTGCATTTTCCAGAATGCACCGAGCATTTTAAAGCAACAAGTATTAAAAACGAAACTGGAATTGAACTTGATTGCATCGATTTTGGTATAAAAGTTTTTGAAACATTTAAAAAAAATATTAAGAAAGTGCAATTATACGGCTTCGAACCGATAAAAACACAATGGAAAAAAAATGCTTATATGCTTGGCAAAAAACTCCTATTGCGAGATAATAACGAAGTGTTTTTTGAAGACATAACGGACGAAGGTTATATTCTTGCCAAAACCGGTGAAGGAAAAGACCACATCGTTATTTCAAGTGATGAGGTAATTTTGAAATCATTATAATTAGACAAAAAAAAACAAAAAAACAACATCAAACAAAGTTGCACCGAAGTTTCGCCGTTATGGCTCCGAAGCAACACTATTGCTACAACTTGCCACCATCATTGGCTAACCTTGAAAATTAAATTATCTTGTCTTCCATATGTAAAACTTTATGCTAAAAGTTGATGTTTGTGTTCTTGGCTCTGGCCCCGGTGGTTATGTTTGTGCTATACGTTCGGCACAGAATGGGCTAACTACTGCTTGCGTGGAAAAAGAAAATGTAGGAGGAATATGTTTGAACTGGGGATGCATACCTACGAAAGCACTTTTGCATTGTGCGGATAGTTTAAATGTTGCAAAAGAAAGTGCAAACTTTGGTGTTGATTTGAAGGTTGAAAAAGTAGATATAACAAAAATAATAGACTATTCCCGCAAGGTCGTTGCGAAATTGACAGGTGGCGTTGAAATGCTTTTCAAAAAAAACAAAGTTCAACTTGTTCGCGGAGTTGGAAAGTTTAAGGACAAAAATACACTTGAAGTCGTCGGTGCAGACGGAAAAGTTGAGACGATAAATGCAAAATACTTTGTAATTGCAACAGGGGCAAGCCCAAGAACTTTGGATTATGAAATAGATAATGATGTTATTTGCACATATCGTGGAGCAATGGTGCCAAAAACTATGCCGAAAGATGTAGTGATTATCGGTGGTGGTGTAATTGGTGTAGAGTTTGCAAATTTTTATAACGCACTGGGCTGTAATGTTATGTTGTTGCAAGCAGGGAAAGATATTTTGATGACTGAAGATGAAGATATTATAAAAAAAGCAAAATCAATTTTTACAAAAAAAGGAATAGATATAAAGGCAGGTATAAAAGTTGTAGGTCATAAAAAGACAGGAAATAAAGTTGAGATTACATACGAAAAAGATGGCAAGCAAGAAAAATTGACAGCCGATAAATTGATTTTGTCTATTGGTGTTATCCCGAATGTTGAAGGTTTTGGACTTGAAAAAACCGGCGTTGCACTTGATAAAGGGTGTATAAAAACTGACGAAACTTGCAAGACAAATATAGCCAATATTTACGCCATTGGAGATTGCACTTATGGCCCTTGGTTGGCACATAAAGCAAGTCGTGAAGGGGTTATTGTAGCAGATATCATTGCAGAAAAGGAGAAAAAAATTGCAAAAGTTAGTATGCCGTTCTTAAATAAAACAAATATTCCAAGCTGCATTTATTCCTTTCCGCAAATTGCGAGTATTGGTTTTACAGAGGTTCAATGCAAAGAAAAGGGTATAAAATACAAAGTTGGGACATTTTCCGGTGTAGGAAATGGAAAATCCATTGCTGCTGGCGAACTTGATAATTTTGTAAAAGTTATTTTTGACGAAAAAACTCACGAATTGCTTGGCTGTCATATGTTAGGAGCAAATATGAGCGAGATGATACACGCTATTGCCGTTGGAAAAAGTGCTGAATTATTGCCGGAAGATTTGGACGCTACAATCTTTGCCCATCCAACCGTTAGTGAGATGATACCAGAGGCAATTTTGGATGCTTTTGGAAAGGCGATACATAAGTAAAACAAAATTATCCACATAGAAAAAAAATACGAAAGCGAAACAAACAAAAATTGGTAAAACTGAAAAATACCAACGCGATAATTTAATAGACCTGCTCGCAAGAAAATAACGTGTAAAATTGATTACTTTGTGTAAGCAGGTCATAAAATTATCGCCCCGCCCACCCAACCCTCCGCTCGCTCCGCTCGCGTCCCCTACAACAAACCACTTACCAAAAACCACTTGACTTTTATCTTTCCACATTTCAGTCTTCACACGCTTATGAAGGTCAAATCTTCCTTGAAAAACCTCAGAAAAAGACAAGGCTGTCAGCTTGTAAAAAGGGGTCGTAGAATTTACGTAATTTGTAAAACAAATAAACGTTTTAAAGCTCGGCAAGGTTAGTTTGGTTATTGTAATAGGTTTTTACTTTTTTTATGGCAGTTCCAAAAAAGAAAACTTCAAAATCCAAAAATGGAATGAGACAAGCTGGTAAAGGCTACACTAAAAAGACAAATATCTTTGTTGATAAAGATGGCAAATATTGTATGTCTCATATGGTAATCCTCAAAAGAGAGAAGAAAGCCAAAAAAGAAGAACAAAAAACAGAGGCTTAATTCTCCATTTGTTTTAAACTAAAAAACAAAATAAGTATCACGCTTATATCGCTCTATCCGATGTCTTCATAGTCTTCCGCTCCATCGTCTTGTCCTTCTACGACTTGTTTATCAAGCAAACCATCAACTATGTATCTAAAATAAGGCAATGTCATTATCATTCCGTGTTTCAAAACTAAAATTCTGTAAACCTCTTTTGTCATCGTTTCAACGTCAATATCCGGTTTGCTATTATAAATATCTGACATAGTTTGTAAAATTGCAATCATCATTGCACCACAAGCTTGATCCAAAGTAAACCAAGACAGCCAGCTTTCACGAATTTTTTTAATAAGATCTTTATCTCTCATTTTAGCTACAAAACTATTGGCATTTCCTTCATCAAAACCCTCAATTTTATCCATAATATCTTGATAAATCCTTGACCTCCCCAAAGGAACGATTGTAATTGACATACTCTTTTCTGAAATATCAGCTGTCAAATTGTTAGCTACTGATGACAATTTGGAAATCAATCTATCGGCAACAACATCAAATTTTTCCTCATCTTTTGTGTCTATTGTTGGAAAAAACGACACTTGTCTCAACAATGTCCCATATGTCGCCATACCTTCTTTTCTAACTATATTTGCAAGTTTTTCATAACAACCATCAATATCTTCAATTTTATATGTATCCTTAACATAATTCATAAAACCCATTTTTTCCTCTGGTAAATTCTCAATTATTGCAACCAATTCCGCAACATACTGCACTTTTAGCTGACACAAAAATTTTTGAATAAATTCACTATTAAACCTATCTTCTCTAAATAGAACCTCCATTGCACAAGAAGGATTTAAAGCAACAAAATAAAAAAAAGCCTCACCAATATCACCTTTTTTATTGATTAACTTATTGATTTTTTTCAAACTTTCTTTTTTATTTCTATCAAAATAATCCTGCATCACAGCTTTTAATTGATTGAAATTTATACCAACTGGATCGCTAATATCAGCAATATCCCACTCTTGCGAGGCAAGATAATTTAACATAGCGTTATAATTATCATAAATCAAATCAGAATATTTTTTATCAAACTTGCTCGTCACAAAAAGTTCTGCATATCTCGCAGACATCGCGGCATCTGTTCCCGGTCTTTTTCTCATTAAAACATAAATATCCTTTGAGACCTCAAACTTTTCAGTAATAAACTTCCTAATTGTTTTGCTTGGCGCAAAAGCAATCATACAGGCCAAAGTTTCGTATAAATCAGTTGTTTTTGTGCTTTCTGGGTCTTCTTCGAACAATGATTTATATGTCATATAAACAGACATCATAACCTTATTAAAAGCATCGTCGCCGTGATTATTGACAAAATAACTCATGACAATAAACCCACAATGAGCAGGAATTTTATTACATTTATCCACTAAATCTTTTAAATTATCATAATTCGCATTTTCCGGCATTGCCACCATTGATTCTTCAAATCCATTGATAAAAGCATAAATCTCATCCAAATCTGTTTCCCCAAGTCCATAATATTTTTTTGTTAAATCATCAATTTCTTCCTTTGTAAAAACCGGTTTAAATTGCTTGTTTTCGCTAACTGACATATACAAATGCAAAAAATTTTAACTAAAAAAAAAATGTTTGCAACAAAACCACTTTTTTTTCTCACAATCAAAAAAATCTTGATTTTTTTAAAAGGTTTTCCATTTTTCTCAACGATGTCCCGAAGAGTGGAATACATTTACATCAAAAAAGTTGATAATTCAATAGTTCATATTGGTTCAACAAAAGATTATAGTAAAAGATACAAACAACAAGCAGACCAGACAAAGACAGAATTTGAGAGTAAGGAATTATTATATTTATTTGAGTGTAATTTAAACGAAGGAAGACAAATTGAGAGTGAATTTAAAAAAGAATTCGGGCATTTACTTGCTACACACGAGGGAAATGCAAGAGAACAATATTTTTGGAATAGTTTATCAAAGGAAAAGTTTTTACATTGGTTGAGACAAAAAACAATTAAAGAGATAGAGTTGAGAGAGAGAGAGAGAGAGAGAGGAGAAGAAAGCCTCTTAGTAATTATACAACCACAACAGATGATTATAAAGGTATTCCAAAAGAATACTATGCTTTTAAGAGAAATTTGAAAGCGGAAGGAAAAACACATCGTTCCATAATGGAGGATGCACGAAAAGAAGCAAAAAATATTCAAAGCGATAATAACAAATCCAAAGAAAGCGACCACGATGAGTATTACACAAGATACTGCGATGTTGAGGAAACCTGTGATGCTTTTGCGAAACATTTTGAAGATAAAGTAATTTTTTGTAATTGCGACGATTGTTTGAGCGATAATGATGAAGAATGCTCCGCTTTTGCTTTATATTTCAAAAAGAACTTTAAGAAATTGAAGTTGAAAAAGTTGATTTGTTTGCATTTTGATAGCAGGGTTAATTTATTCAATCAAGACACTTGTGGAATTGTATATTGTAAAGATGGCACAACGGCAGAAATAAAATATTTTAGTAAAAATACTGGTTTTGGTGATGAGTTTTATAATGCACTTGGTTTGAAAAAAGAAGACATAACAAATGAAGATTTACAATTTTTTGACGGCAGTTTTTATCATCCGCTTTCTGTGAAAATTTTAAATAAAGTTGCCGACATTGTTTGCACCAATCATCCTTGGTCTTTGTGTGGAAAGTTTTATGAAGTCCTTTTTGATAGTGGAAAAAAGTTTTTGGTGATTAGTAATTCAAGAATAGTTTTAAAGACGAGTTATAGCAATAATCAAATCGTTAGTAAAGAAGTAAATATAATCAGGAAAATTAAAAATAAAGAATTGAGGGTTTATAAAAGAGTTGAAAATTTCCAACAATTAAAAGACCGAAGAACGGGCAAGAAAATTCCAGTTAGAGCGACAGGTGCTTGGTTTACAAATTTAGATTTTACAAGAAAACCATATTCCAAAGACAAACTCATTCCATTGAAAGATATTCCAGAAAAATATTATTTTGTAGATGATAATGGTGTTTTGTGTTTTGATAATGGTTATATTCCAAGTGATTATGATAAACTTTTTGCTGTTTCTTCCGCACCTATTGTCAATGGTATTCTTGAATTTGGATATGAAATTGTTGGTGATAAAAATTATTTATCAACAACAAAAGGTAAAGGAATGTTTGATAGGATTTTGATTAGGAAGGCAAAATAAAGCACTTGATACAAGTTTATAAATATTCATCAAAATCAAAAACCAATCTATTGACAAAAAAAACATTTCAAAAACCTTGCGCAAGTAAAGGAATGCTTTTCTATCAAGATTTTCTTAAAGAAACCGAAAAGATTAAAATTTTCATCTGTGGCATTGGAGGAATCGGAACAAGTGCACTTGCTTTATTGATGAAAAAACTTGGTTATCAAGTAAGCGGTAGCAACGAGGAAGAAAACAAAAACACAAAACGACTAAAAGAACTTGGTTTTGAGATTTTCATAGGACACAAAACAGAAAATTTAAAAGATTGCAACTTATTCGTTTATAGTCGTGCGATTGATATAAACTCAAACATTGAAGCAATAGAGGCTACTGCGAGACATATTCCACGAATTGAGAGGGGTGAAATGTTGTCAATTCTTATGCAAAATTATTACAATATAGTCGTCGCTGGTAGCCACGGAAAAACCACAACTACGGGCTTCATCGGCCACGTTTTGCAAGAAATTGGTTTAAAACCGAACATCCTCATTGGTGCGGTATTGAACGAAACAAATTCAAATTGCAAAACTGATGACGGAAAATATTTCGTAGTTGAAAGCGACGAAAGCGATGGAAGCTTTTTGCGAATGCCAGCAAATATTGGAGTAATAACAAACATTGATCCCGAGCATATGGAGTTTTACAAAACAAAAGAAAATCTTGAATACTACTTTTATAAGTTCGCACAGAATGCCGTTGAAAAGGATGGACTCGTTATTTGTATTGATGACGAGATTGGTAAAAATATCGTTGCAAAACTTGGTGGTAAAAATAAAAAAATAATTACTTACAGCTTCCACGATGACACAGCGGACTTTTATGCAAAAAACATAGAGCTCAAACAAAATGGACTTGCCTTTGTAGCGGTAAATAACATAACAAAAACCGAAGAAAATGTTTTTATAGCAAATATGTTTGGAGAAATCAATGCATCAAATGCTCTTGCGTCATTTGCCGTTGGACACCTCTTAAAACAAGAAGCTGAAAAAATTGCTAAATCCTTTGCAAACTTTCAAGGAATACAAAAAAGGTTCACGATTACCGGCAAACTTCAAGATACAATTATAGTTGACGATTACGCCCACAACCCTCAAAAAATAGCCTGTGCAATAAATAGTGCAAAACATTATATGCAAACCAACAATCTAAACGGCGAGCTTATTGTAATTTTTGAGCCACATAGATATACAAGAGTAAGAGATGGGATTGACTTATTTGCCGAAATGTTTGCAAAAGTTGATAAAATGATACTTCTGCCAATCTATGCCTCATCTGAGCCAAAAATTGAAGGAATTGATGAGCAATTTATTCTTGAAAAGTGCAAAGCAAAAAATAAAAACGTCTTTCAATGTGAACTTAACGCCGAGCTTGTTGCTAAAAAACTGCAGGAACTAAACGCATTTGACAAACAAAATTTAATAATTTTTATGGGTGCGGGTAAAAGCACGAAAATAGCACACGAAATTGTTAATATAAAATTGTAAATTTATTGAAAATTATAAATTCTTTTAAATTGATGTTCCCCTAGTGAGTATTGATTGGTTTATTTTATGATAGAAAAAAAAGAAAAATATAACATTGCAGTCATTGGGGCAACCGGAGTTGTCGGAAGCGAAATATTAAAAATATTGGTAGAAAGAGAATTTCCTTATCATAAAATTTACGCTTTGGCATCCAAACAATCAGCAGGCACCGAAATCTCACTGGATGATAAAAATACCATAAAATCACTGGACTATGAAACTTTTGATTTTGAAAAAAACGATATAGACATTGCTTTTTTATGTGCTGGAGACAAATTTAGTGCTGAAAATGCAGAAAAAATCGCAAAACACTGCGTTGTTATTGACAAAAGCACGGCATTCCGCAACGATAAAGATGTACCTTTAATTGTCCCCGAGGTTAATCCAGAACATTTAAAACAATATACAAAAAAAAACATTATAGCCAGTCCAAATTGCACGACCATACCACTTGCTTTATGTTTAAAACCACTTGATGATAAGTATAAAATTAAAAGAGTTGTCGTTTCAACCTATCAGTCTGTTTCTGGTGCAGGAAAAAAGGCAATGGACGAGCTTTATAATCAATCAAAAGGTTTTTTTGAAGCAAAAGTGCAAAATTTAGAACTTGACACCCTTGAAAGAGAAGTTTTTCCGAAACAAATAGCTTTCAACTGCATTCCGCAGATTGATGTTTTTACACAAAATGGCTACACAAAAGAGGAAGATAAAATGGTAAAGGAAACTTCAAAAATATTTGATCGCGATGTTCCAATGATAGCGACTTGCGTGAGAGTTCCGGTTTTTCGTTGCCACGCCGAAGTCGTAAATCTTGAATTTGAAAATGATTGCGATATTGATGAAGTAATTGAAATTTTGAGCGATAGCCCTGCCGTTGTTGTTTTAAATCGTCATAGAGATGGCGGTTACGCAACTCAATTTGAAAGTGTACAAACCGATTGCGTATTTGTTTCAAGGATTAGAAAAGATTTCACATTAAAAAGCGGTGTCAGCTTTTGGCTTGTATGCGACAATCTCCGCAAAGGTGCTGCGCTAAATGGCGTCCAAATTGCAGAGCTTTTGATTGGAAAAACAACAGAAGATGAATAAAGAAATAAAATAAAATGAACTTTCAAACTTGAATTGACGCGAAAATCATCTCCCAAGTGCAAAGCCGTCAAATGATTGTCCGGCAATTTCGTGCTTCGTTGCTATTCCACTAATATTATGACTACCGGACAAAGACTTCCCTATTCCAGCATCAACATTGCAAGCATTATTGATTTTCTCGCAAGTTTCTTGTAAGCTCGTTGTAAGCGGTGATTTTCCTTGATTAAAAGCAACACTAAACTGATTTGCATCCTTCATAACCGGTGAATTCATTGGCCCTACCGACTGAGCTCCGATCCCTTGTGCCGAGCTACCAATTTTAAATTCTATCTCCCCACCGCCGGGCTGTCCTAATGGCATAAACTCCGCCAACATTTTACCATTTTACAAACAAAAAACAATATACAGAACTTCAACATTGTTGTTATGCCGTTTTTTTATTACTTAACTTAAATCCATAACCTTTGTTTGAATTTAAACCTCCTTTGTCCCTGTTCTATTCCATAGTTTTACTATTGCTCTGTTTTCTGTTGTTGCACCTTTTCAATGGTTTTTTCATCAAAAAGTTTTTGCCCGATTGCCTTCCTTTCTCTTTTATATTTTCTTTCCAATGCGTGAAACCTAACAATAGCTACCGCAATTATAAGCATACCGATAATTTTTGTTTGTGTAGGAAGCTCCCCGACAAGGAAGAACATAATCACACAAGCAAAAATTGGTTTTGAAAACCCGCAGAACTCCAAAGCAACAACAGAAGTAGCTTTACGAACCCCGCTTATAACCAACACATTCCGCAAGAAACAACACACAGAAACCATCCAAACATACGGGTTAAACAACAGATTGAAAGAAAACGTCTGTCGCAAAGCCAAAAAGATAACTGCATAAATAAAGAAAATCAAAAGCTCTGCCAAAATTGCCTGCAAAGAATGATCGCGAACCCTACAATAATACCTTGCAGTAATCTGTCCGAAAGACACAACTAAAATGTACGACAAAAGGTAGTGCATATAACCGAACGATATGCTTCCATTTGACAGCTTTTGCATATTTACAAAAACAAATCCAACAAGAGCAAGCAAACCATAAACAGCGTACGAAGAACGGAATTTCTCGTGCAATAAAAGGATTGCCAAAACCCAAACGGCAAAAGGAACGACCATGCTACAAATTGTAATTGTCGTCACTTGTATAAACCCAAGCAAATAAGTTTTATAAATTGAAGCTATAACCGGAAAAGCAAACAACAAAAATTGAACCATTTCTTTTTTACCTCTAAATGTATCCCTAATTCTAAATTTAACCTTACCTTGAAGCTTCTGGACTGAAAACAAAACAGAAAACAAAAACAAATTGATAATATTGTTATGCAAAAACACATCCATTATAATTTGACCATCTTGCAAAACAATCAAGCCCTTTTTAACAAAAAAAACACAAATGCAGTTTGAGAGAACACTGAAAAACGCCGCGAATAAATACGGTATCACAGAACAAATTCCACACGGAAAGAAAAAAACATTTCTCTAAATTGCAAGTTTTTTATGAAATTCAAAAAACACTACCTTAAAAAAGGCTAAAACCACGGGCTACTGCAAGATAAATCAAATCAGGTCAAAATCCCGCAAAGCCTTCTTTTCATTCTCATTAAGCTTATCAAATAAAATCATTTTCTTTTCAAAACCTATTTTCGTTAGTGTTATATTTTGACCATTTTCACGATAAAATGAATTTTCCAACCTAATGCCAAAAAAATCACGATGATAAAGCCCCGGTTCTATTGTAAAACACATATGATTTTTAAATGATTTTTTTGCCACCTCGCTACTTCCCAAACTTGGCGGAGCTTCGTGGACGGAAATACCAATTCCGTGCCCCAACCCGTGATTAAATACAAAATAATCTTGTTCTCTCGGTTTTATGTCATTATCGTTTTTCTTATTTTTCCTATTATTATTCCTGTCTTTGTCTTCCGCAATAATAATTTTATTATCCAAAATCTCGTGAGCTAACTTATTAAGTTCAAAACCAGTTTTATTTTTCTCACAATATGCATTTAAGAAAGCTTTCAAAACCAGAGTATAAACCTCCATCTGCAATTCGTTTGGCTTGCCCTTGACAAAAACCCGTGTTGTATCCGTTGCAAGCCCTTCTTTACAATAAACTCCGCAATCAATCAATACAATATCCCCGTTTCCCAAAAAAACATCTTTTGAATGCTTGTTATAATGTGCTAACGCAGAATTTTGATTTATCGCAACTATTGGTTCAAAACTCAAACCATTTGCACCATACTTTTTAAAATTACTTTTCAAATTTTCACAAATATCAAACTCGCTAATCGGCTCTTTACTTGTTTCAATAAAATCTCGCGTTTTCCTCAATGCTTTATCACTTACGGCAAAAGCTTTTTTTAACGCATTTATTTCCTCCGCTGTCTTAATTGTCCTCAAATCTGCAACCTCGCTACTCTTATAAACTGGGTTTTTAATTAAACTTGCAATATAAATGCTTGTTCCTCTTTTATCAATGGCGATCTGCTGATTTTGTTTTTTTAAAAACCTTTCCACTTGCTTTAAATCCTTTAAAAGCTTTTGTTTTCCATTTTTCTCAATAAACAAATAACTATAAATCCTTGATGCTCCTGACTTAATTAAAAAATTCCTCCTTTGAGTTAAATATGCAACATCGTCAAGGTTGGCAATAAAAGTTGCTTGCTTTGGTTTAAAAACCTTTGGCTTGCATCCTGTTTTAAAATTCCTTTTCAAAGAAAACGATTTTAAAAAATTGTCTCTTCGTTTTTGTTTTGAAAAAGTATCCAAAACAACATCATTGCTCAAAATCTTAAAATTTACTTTTTTCTCGCTCAAAAGCTTTTGAAAATTCTCAAATCTTGCGACAGAAACTTTTGTCCCTACGATTGCAAAAGTAGCTTTTTTTCCAATTTTCTTACAAATTTCCTCATCTTGTTTTTGCCCTAACTGCAATTTTACAACTTTAACCCAATCTTTTACTTCATTATCTGCCTGAATATGATACCTCCCATCAACAAATAAAAAACACTCACCTTTTTTTGTAAGCAAACAATCGCCAGTATCACCAGTAAAACCTGTCAAGCTAAAAACCGCACTTTCTTCAACTTTTGGCGTTTCTTCAAGCCAAGTATTTGTTGCGTTAACAAGAATGTAATCAACTTTCAATTTATCAAAAATTTTCAAAATTCTTTCACCCACCAACTCAACAAACAAAAGAAAGCCATTAAATTATTATTTGCAAACACGTTGAATTGAATTTAAAAAAAACATTATACCAATAGATTGTAAGAAAGTGGAAAAGAAAAAAGTTTTTCTCATTTGTGCAGAGAAATCTGGCAACAACATACTTGAAGGCGTCCTTGAAAGATTAAAAACAGAACTAAAAAATGACTTTTCAAACATAGAATTTGAAGGCATAGTTTTTGACGAAACTGCAAAAAAATACAACATAAAGCAACTATTTTCACCAAGTAAGTTAGCAATGTTTGGAATTGGTGATATACTTTTTAAAATCCCCGAGCTACTTGACAGAATTACATATACGGCAAACACGATTATAAAACATAAACCTGACCTTGTGATTTCCGTGGATGCTTACGATTTCTGCTTCCGTGTTGCGAGAAAAGTGAAAAAATACAGCAAAAAAAACAAAGATGAAAAAGTAAAAAATATTAAAATGGTTCACATAGTTGCCCCAAGTGTTTGGGCTTATCTCCCAAGAAGAGCAAAAAATGTTGCAAAATACTTTAACCATCTATTTTATTTACTCCCATTTGAAAAAAAATACTTTAAACCTCACGAACGTTATGAAAACAAACAACATAATATTGGCGAATTTTTGACTACTTTTATTGGTTTTCCAGCAACATTTCAAAACAAAGATGCAAACATACATAAAGACCCAAAAGCCATTGGCATAACCATAGGGAGTAGATACGGGGAAATATCGAGACATAAAGACCTCATCCTTGAAACAATTATGCGATTAAAGATGCTTGACAAAGATTTAAAATTTTTCGTCTTATCAACGAAAGAAACCGAACCAATAATAAAAAACATATTTAAACATTTAAAAAATGTTTTCATAATCAGCGACGAAGACGAGAAAAAAAAGACAATTCAAAAATGTGCTTTAATCATTGCAAAAAGCGGAACAAATAACATTGAAATAGGAGCACTTGGAACTCCAATGATTGTATTTTACAAAACTTCACCACTTACTTACATATTAGGGAAATTTTTCGCTACAACAAAACTCATAAATCTTTATAACATCTCTCTAAATAAAATGGCAATACCGGAATTAATTCAACAAAAAGCACACCCTAATAACTTGACAAGATTAGTGATAAATTTTCTGTCTGATGAAGAACAAGGAAAAAAACAAATTGACGATATAAACCTCGCAATTAAAACAATGCAAACCGACAAACAGGAATACCCTATTGATATAGTTGCAAAAAAAATCAGTTGTTTTTTGAAAAAATAAAATCCTTATTCATCGAACCGTTTTTTTATGACTTCCATAAAAAAGAAAGTATTTAAAAAAAGCATCCAGCACGCAAAACCACAGGAAAATGTTATAAAAAACGGACTAAAACAGCACCATAAACACGATATAAAAAGAGTTTTAAAGTATGTCGTTGAACTTTCCCGTCAAAACTTTAAATTTGCATCCACAAAAACAGAGCGAAACTTTGAAACCAGAAGAAAACTTTTTCACTTGATTGGCTTAATCTTCCCTTTTGCGACAATCTACTTTGATAAAAATATACTTCTCACACTATCGGCAAGCATTACCGCAGTCGTTGTCGTTGCGGACTATAAAAACTGGGCAACATTTTTGAACAAAATACCTCGTGGAAATATGTTGATTCAATTATTTAGAGAGCACGAGCTTATCCACGGGCAACTTTGCGGTCTTTCTTGGCTGTTTATTGGCTATACAATTATTCTATGCTCCTGTGAAAAATATCTCGTTGCTATGTCTATGTCTGTTCTTGTTATTAGCGATGCAATGGCAGCGATTGTTGGGCGGAATTTTGGTAAAAGAAAAATATGCAACTCAAAAACCCTTGAAGGAAGTTTTGCTTTTTTCTTCTCTGGTTTGCTTGTTGTGATGCTTTTTGTCAATCAAATTATTCCGATTTCCATTTATTTCAATATTTACTTTCTGATTGTGGCTCTTATGTTTGGCACAATTGTTGAGCTTGTAGCTAAAAATGTAATGGTTGATGACAATTTCGCTATTCCTTTGACTTTTTGCTTTACATACAAAACTCTTGAAACGATATTTTATAGTGGTTTATGGTGATGGTTTTTATGAATTTTATGAATTATTTTAAAAAACTTCCTTTTTTCCTTTTTGTTGCTCTGATTTTTTCCAGTTGTGTCAAAACCAACGAACAAAAAAAAGATTTTATTGCCAAAAAGCAAACAAAGACAAACAAAGAAATTGCAGAAAAATATGGCGAACTTGTGATTCCTGATTTTGTCAAAAATGCAACATATAACTTGGAATAAACAAACAAAAACAAACACAAACGAATAAAAATAACCGCAAATCAACGCAAACACAACACTGACCTTGACAAATAGAAAATTGAACTATTTATTTTAATGTAGCCGACGGCTTAGCCTTGTTTTAATTTATCGCACCTATTTGACTTCCAAAGTTTTTTTAAACCTCTTTAAAAGTTGTTATTTGTATCTTTTTTAGTTTAAATTTTATGATGAATTTTATACATTCTACTGGTTGCGTCAATGCATTTTGTGCTTTTGTTAAATCATTATCATCTTATGATATGGCATACTATGGACTTGCATATCTTGCCGTTATGGTTGCCTTTTTAGGATTACTTTACAAACAAGCCCTCCGGTCATTAAAATACTTTTACAGCGTATCATTAATATTTGCGTGTTTCTCTGTTGTTTCATATCAACTGCTTCTATTAGGGACTATAAATTTATCCGCCTTGCCAATATCGCTAAAAATATTTATATCATCTTTACTGGCCTTAGTCATTTACACATCATTGTGCGAAAACAAAAACAATAAAAACCTTGCTTTTGAATTAGCTCCTGTCAGCCAAAAACCAAACACAATGAACACAAAAACCTCAAAAGAGCATACATATAATTACAATTATAATAACGACAACATATACAGCGAACCAAACACCACCAATGCAAAAACAAATGCCAATTATGGATACAACTACATTGATCCAAAAATATCAAACGAACAAAAGGTACGCCAAGAAGAAAAAACAAATTGCCAAAAAGTAGAAAAACCAGACAATGCCAGTGCGTTTTCAATTTTAAATGAAAAAATTAACGACAAAACAATGGCTTTGCAAGAAAAAATTTCAAACATTAAATCACGCCTTGAAGCAATGGAGGAAAGAAAACAAGTTGAAATAGAAAACCAACTTCTTAATGAAATAAGAACAATCAAAAGTGAAGTCAGTAATTTAAAACGCGACATCGTGGAAATGGAATTCAAATTTGCCAACGAACAGACAAAGCAAAATGAAACGCAAAAAATAACAGAAACTGACAAAAAACTTGAAAAAATAATTCAAGACAATCAACAAAAATTTGCATGCGAACATCTGCATCAGAAAGACTTCGGGCAAACATTATCGAATAAAATTGACCATATGATGGAAGAAATTAACAAACAAAAAGTTTTAGAAAATCAAAAAATTCACGAAGAAAACATACGTCAAGCAAGTGAAATAGAGCGAAAATATAAAGCACAGCTTCGCAATTTTGAACAGCAACTCAAAGATATTGACGAACAAATAAATCAAAATGAAAAGTTAGAAGAACGCGCAAAACAGATCAATGTGGTTCTGAACAAAACACCGATTATAAACACCGAAATATTACCAGCGTTAAGCATTAAAAACACAGAGGAAAACAACACGACCGACAATATTGACGACACGACAACAACACAAGTAGCAGACAATATGACAACAAATGTTGAAATTACTGCAACAGAAAACACAAACAATTCAACAAGTGCGGTTATAAGCCCTGAACAACAAAACGGAATAACAAACGACATTCTCGTACAAACCAAAGACTTAATACAACAATCTATCAGTCCGATCAATGAAAAAATAGCACAATTAGAAATTAACATGAATGAATTAAATAACGGACTACAAGGTATTATAGACAGAGTTGCAAAATTGTTGGAGTTTATGACAACAACAATAAAAAAAACAAACTAATTAAATCTAACAAAAAGTTTCCTAAATTGGAATGTTGACATTATTTTGCAATCTGCGGTTGTCCACTATCAAGGTTGTTTTTTGGAACTCCATTATTTGGTTTATCAGGTGAAGAAAAACCAAAATAAATAGCCCCAACTATACAGACACCAGTGGCCAACCCAATTATAATCTTGCCAGCCAACGGAACACCGGGAATAACATTGCCGATTGCCAAACCTTCGACAACCAAACCAGTAGCACCGGCAACACCAAGACCCGTTGCAATCATAGTATTGTCATCGTTCTTTTTCACATTCGTCTTCTGGTTGTTGTTATTGTCACTATCTGGTTCGCTAACATTTGGATTATTTTGATTGACGTTCATTGAAATAGTTCCTTGCCCACTCTTGTTAATATTGCTCGAACTATTATAACTTTGCAATGTGTTGGTTGCGTTCTGTGTGCTTGTAATACCACTTTTTAAACTAACACTACTTTGAGAAGATAGAGTTTGCAAATTTTGTGAAATCACTGAATTATACTTGCCAGCAGAAGCTTTAGCATTGGCACCATAAAATAAACTGTTGCCACTATAAAAACTAACTCTTGCACCACCAGCCCCAATTTGTTTACCACTTGGATTATTTGAAGTTTTTGGACCCAAATCGTTTGTATTATTATTTCTTGGTGGTGGGGTTTTTCTAAAATTCATCCAATCTCTATTGCCTCCGCTTCCAATTTTAGGTATAGTGCTACCTTTAAAAAAGGTATCTGAATTACTCGCTGAATTATTAGCTTTCGATAGATCATTCTTTGTTCCTGCTGGATTATCTTCAGCCTTAATGATGTTATTTTCTTGTTCTGTGCTACTTAACCCACCGCCACCTTTTTCGCTACTCATCGGTTTTTTTATGTCCTCTTTAAAGTTATCACCATAACCATCTTCGCTCTGACCTCCGTTGTTATCGTTATCAAGGTTGTCATCTTCCAGTGATGAGTCTATTTTTTTGCCGAGCTCTCCAGGAGCATGCATATCGGAACCATTAAGTGGCTTTTCTTCTTCTTCTTTCGTTGTCTTTTTTTCTGTCTCAGCAGGGAATGCTGATTTTTCACTTCCACCTCCTTTGTTGTCCGACGGTACATCGTTATACAAAGTCTTCCTGAGGCCAGAGTTTGATACATCATACTCTTTTTCGACGCTAGACACCGGAAGATCTCGCTGTTCGCAATGATGTTTGGCTAAAAAATTCGTTATTTCTTCTGGTGTTTTTGCGTTAAGTAATTCCTGATACAGATTTTTCGCAGCATCATCGTCGTCAAAACCATATGCTTTCAACAATTCTTGATTTATGTTCTTACTCGCACCATTAGCCACAACATTCGCCAACGGCCCAGCTACAAACAACGATATATCGGCGCCTTTCAGATTATTCGCCTTAACTCTCAAAACGTGACCTAAAATGTCATCAGCAATATGACTATCAGCAGGCCAAGTATTTAACATGTTTTCTGGAGCCCAAGAATCATTTCCAATTCCATTGATGCATAACTTTTTCACCTTATTATTCCCTTCCTCTGAATTATTCTTAACAACCAGATCCACCAACATATCAGCTAACATCGCTTGTTTTGTTATAAATTCCAAAAACACTTTCTTTTTTTCATCTTTGTTTTTTTTTCCCGGTGCTTTTCCGTCAACATTGCCAACCCCGACGCAATAAACAGCATGCATAGCCTTACCAGCGTCGCCAGGTTTGCTATATTTAACCATTTGTGTTCTTACTGGCAATAATTTTTCGTCACTTACACTGCCGGAATAACACAAATAAAACTCTTCATTAACGTTCTTGTCAAATTTTGTAACTTTTCTAACCAACTGCTGAACAGCCGGCATCATACCCGCACCATTTAGATCACAACTTGAGTTCCCCGCTATAACTATGTATTCTCCATCTTCTAAGGATGAAATGTGATTAAAATCAAAATGTTTAGCAGTCAAGCTATTGAAACAAAAAATATTACTATCTTTGCCTCCAATTCTGACAAACTTATTAGCTGAACCACCAAAAGTATCCTCTGTTTTTGGCACACCTCCGGGCGCAGGCCCCGGGGCAAATACATTTGACTCTTTTTTTGTTTTATCTGATTGATTTACTATAAATACATTATTTTCTAGAGATTTCTTTTTTTTTTTTATAATGTTAATAACTGGTCCGTCTTCTCCGCCTTTCTCTTCTGGCTTTTTCTCTTCTAGCTTTTTCTTTTCTGGATTTTCCACTTTTGGAATGGTGGCTTTTATGATTTTCTTTTTCGGATCTGCAATAGAAGGGTCAATTATCTTCGCTTGTGCGTCTATTGTAGTTGACAAATTACTGCTTATTATATTCAAGATATCTACTTGATCACCTATGCATAAAGGCATTACATTTAGATTATCAAGACCTTTTATTACAGACCAAAAAGGAGCCGATCCTATTTTCAATGTTTCTCGCTTGCCAGAAAGCACATTTTTTAAAAAATTATTTAGCAAAATTTTTGCATATATTTGATGGTTGCCATCAATGCGAACCCCATATTTATCAAAACAACCTTGCAATTTCTTCAACAAATCATAATCATCTTTCAATTTACCTGTTGTTTTATCAAAAGCATTGACAATAATGTTGTACATATCAAAATACAACATCCTTTTCAATTCATATTCGTATATATCTGTTTTTAACATCTCTTCCTCTAAAGTTGTTCTACGATAATTGTAGAAGTCTTTTGTATCTTTATTAGACTTCTCTTCCGAACAATAACGCTTCTTCATTTTGCCAAAGAAAGCATTATACAACGGAATTAAAGCATTAGGCAACCAAAATGAATTAAACGTCAACAGTTGCGAGTCTTTGTTTTTGCGAGCAAAAGATCTTAACAATTCATTCAACAATATAGCCGCTTGATTGTTTAAAGAGAGGAATGATAACTTTAAGCCGTGCTTACGCACGTCATAAAGCTTCTTTAACTTCCCTGTTGATGATAACAACCCTGTTGATGAAAACATCCCTTTTAGTACCAACTTGTCACCTTCTGATATATTCAAACATTTAGCCACTTTTTCTTTAAAATCTAGTTCACTACATTTGTCATTAACAAAATCCACGCAAAGCCTTCTAAGCTTGTTATGTAGATTAAAATAATGCTGAACGTTTAGCAAAAAAAAGGCCGTAGCCATAACATCTCGTTTCTTTTTTAAAACAGAGTATCTTTCTTGTTCGAATTGTTCAAATGCATTTTTGCACTCTTTGGAATATTTGTCAACTTCATCTTCTAGTTTCTCAAGAGTAAACTCTTTGTTTTTCAATAACTTCAAAGCTTCATGCATAATCACGGCGTCTGATCCAAAAATGTCAGCATCAAACAACGAAGGCAAACCAAAAGGTCTGTCTTGTGTTCCCACTTTCTTCTCCACCTCTTTACTCAATAACAGTGAAACAAATTTATTATCTTTAACGAATACGTCGAGCTGTTGACAAAAATAAGATGCCGTCTTATTTTCTCCTGCTTCCATCATTGGCTTACTAATGTTGTTCTCTTTAACAACGTTTGCATCAAATGTTGGTTTCTCCGAAACATCTGGTAGATTATAAAAAATTGCATTCTCTTGAATTGCGGATAATTGTTTTAAATAAATCAAATTCTTTTTCTTCTCGTCATCTTCATCTATCACTTCATACTCCTCATTTTTTTGATCACGATATTCACTAATTTTTTTAAAAAAATCACCATTAAAAAAATATTTTTCTCCCTCTTTTTCCTCTTTTGCCTCGCCAATAACAGGCCAAAATATTCTATTAGGATCATCAATCAACAACACATCATATACATTTTCATCCTTCCTCTTAATGAGTTTAAATTTGCTACCCGGTAAAAAAAACCTCTTCAGTTCATTTGTCAACTGATTCTCAAGCCGTGAAATATAGTCATCCTTTTCGTTACGTAACGTAGTAACATCGAATACAAAGCCACAAGTGACGCCATTGTCATCTGGATTGTCTGATGTGCGTGTAAAAATGTTAAACGGTACCGACTCGAGCATAAAACCGCAAGGAATATAACAAAAAAAAAGAAAAAAAAAATAAAATTTGAGCCAACAAGCGGTTTTTTATCAAGTCCGAGCGGGCGACGGGAATCGGACCCGCGTAGCCAGCTTGGGAAGCTGGAACTCTACCATTGAGCTACGCCCGCGACAACAGGAGGACAATGCAAATGAAATAATTGTCAATTATGCTTTTATACGTGTTTTTCAAACACCTAAAAAACATTGAATTTTATTTTTTACATCATTCTATTCTCCGTATGGAGAAGAACGTTGGTAAAATATCGCAAATTGTTTCTGGTGTTGTGGATGTAGTTTTTGATAATTGTGCTTTACCAAAAATACAAAACGCTTTAACCTGCAAACTTGGCGACACAACAATAACTTTGGAGGTAGTGCAACACACGGGAGAAAATGTTGTTAGGACAATATCAATGCAAGCGACGGACGGACTTTATCGTGGGTTAGAAGTTGTTGATACAGGAATGCCAATTTCAATTCCAGTTGGAGACGAAGTGCTTGGAAAAATTATGGATGTCTGCGGAAATGTCCTCGACGGCACGAAAATTAGCGACAAATGCGAACGTTGGAGCATTCACAGACCTGCTCCTGCTTTGAAAAATCAAACTCCAAGAAGTGAGATTTTGGTCACTGGAATTAAAGTTATAGACTTGCTTGCTCCATTCTTGAAAGGTGGTAAAATTGGTCTGTTCGGTGGTGCCGGTGTTGGAAAAACCGTGCTTATCACGGAACTTATAAACAACGTCGCAAAAGCACACGGCGGACGTTCAGTTTTTGCCGGTGTTGGCGAAAGAACCCGCGAAGGAAATGACCTCTACCACGAAATGATGGCATCTGGACTTATAGATCAAGCAAAACCGGAAAATTCAAAAGTTGTGCTTGTCTACGGACAGATGAATGAACCATCCGGTGCTCGTGCTCGTGTAGCGTTCTCTGGGCTTACCGTTGCGGAGTATTTGAGAGACGTTAAAAACCAAGATGTTCTTTTCTTCGTTGATAATTTATTCCGTTTCGTGCAAGCAGGAAGTGAAGTTTCCGCATTGCTTGGACGTATTCCCTCTGCCGTTGGTTATCAACCTACATTGGCAAGCGAACTTGGTTATTTGGAAGAAAGGATTACCTCAACGAATAAAGGTTCTATTACATCGGTGCAGGCTGTTTACGTCCCAGCTGACGACGTCACCGATCCTGCTCCTGCTACAACATTTAGTCATCTTGATGCGACAATCGTGTTGTCTCGTAAGATTGCAGAAAAGGCAATTTATCCAGCGGTTGATCCTCTTGATAGTGTGTCTCGTATATTATCTCCTCTTGTTGTTGGCGAAAGACATTATAATGTTGCTCGCAAAGTTCAGGAAATTTTACAACAATACAAATCTTTACAGGATATCATTGCAATTCTCGGTATGGACGAGTTGAGCGACGAGGACAAACTTGTCGTCAAACGTGCGAGAAAAATTGAACGTTTCTTGTCTCAACCATTCTTCACAGCAGAAGTTTTCACAGGCACACCGGGTAAATTCATAACACTTGAAGACACCATTGAGGGCTTTGAAGGCATTTGCGAAGGTAAATATGATGACATCCCAGAACAAGCATTCTATATGGTTGGTAATATAAAAGAGGCATTAGAGAAGGCAAAAACGTTATAAATCATATAATTATGCAATCATTCTGGCAGGAAACACAGCCCTCTTTTCCTTTTCGCCTGTCTTTCTTGCGTCGTAATGAGTTAAGATCTGTTTGCTTTTCTGTCTGTGTCATTTTTTTCTTCTCTTTAACTTTGTGTGTAGACTCTTTTTGTTCCTCTGTTATTTCTATTTTAACGTGATGTTTTTTTTTGTTTGTCGGAACAACAATTCGCCTTGGTTCTTTTGTAATTTGGTTGTTGATAATGACAGACGGTTTATTCTTATTTTTTTTCTCTTTTTTACTCTCTAAGGGTTCAAGATGGATTTTGCTTTTTGCTATCTCTTCGAAGCTAAAACACTTAAACTCTTCCAGTTTTTTGGTAATTGCTTGTTTAACATCGTCGTCTATAACTGCTTTATGTATATCTCTTACTTTTTTAAAATGCTCAAACATATCATTATAAGTTGTCTTATCATGTGCTTGAATAGGTATACCCTTGATATTGTCAAAAGTTTGCAACTCTTGACTAAGTTTCACAATCTCCTTGTTCTCCTTAATGGCTTCTTCTACAATGGCTTTTTTTATATCCTCATCCGTCATATTACTTAAACGCGTATGGCGTAAATAAAAGTTTCTCGTATATTGCCCTGTGTTGCAACCTCTAAGATTTGAGAGCAAACTTTTATAATAAAATAAAGCCTTCCTTACAGTACGTTCATCACATTTAACACCACATATACTAAACTGCTTCTGCACCGCCAAAACAACATCCTCTGGGCTGATATTTTTTATCTTGTCGATCAATTTCTTCTTTATTTTCAATAGTTGATCTTTGGAAAGCCCCATTGCAGACCAAGTGTAAAGCCAGTCTGTATCGTCAAAAACTCGTAAATTTCTTTTATTAAATTGACCAACAAAAAAATTCAACGCATCAAGATCGCAACGTGCTATCTTGGTAATTTTAATTTTCTCATTCAATAATTTTTCATTTTGAGTTAAATAGTTTGCCAATTTATTATCGCCCCTTGGTAAAATCAAATTACTAACAACTAAGTCGCCAAATACATCATCATCTATGTCATATTCCTTCTCATATGCTGTATTCCTTCTGTTTTTGCTCTTAACCCAAGATAAAACATCCGTTTGATTTTTATCGTCAATTTGATTAGGGATAAATGTTTGAATACCTCTGCCATATAATTGCGGTTGCTTCTCTAACAAAGTTAAAATAGAGTAAACAATCAAACTTTGATCTGTATATCTGTTTTGTTTTCCACTTACTGCAAACTTTGGCTTTTTACCACCCGCTTTAACAACTTCCGGAACCAAGTATTTACCGTACTCATCAGTTGCAAAAATCCAATTATTACTCCCAGAACCAATGACATTATCGCGTTTTTTTTCTTCTAACTGCTTTTGTTTGATCGCTTCACGAATTCTTCGTGCCCTTTCTTTTTCATTCAGTGTACTAATCCTCAAGTTTAAGTCGCTTTCTTTGAATATCTCATCGTTATGAACTTTGCCAAGTAATGCAAAATGACCGCTCTTATTTAACATATAACCTTCCTCGCTTGTGCTTGACATATAAAATCTACTATATGATTTCATAGAAAAGCCTTTTAGCAACTTTATGACAATTAAAACAACGGGCTCCATAGATAATAAAACCACCAAGTCAATCAAATTGAAGGTGCTAAGAACAATGAGAGAGGGTGAATTTGAAAAAATCATTACAGAATGGAATGCGAGTGCAAAAGAATTGCCACCAAAAATTGGTGGATCGCAAAGAACAAAAACAACAACAATGATAACGAAGTTAATCGGGTGATGATGGGAAAAAAAAGGGAAGAAAATACCGACAAAACGCCAAAGACGATAATTAAACAATGTAAGGTTATAAAAGCAAAGCCAATAAAAACTTCCGATATATCTGTTATAATTCAAGGAGCCATCGATTTGAAAATGACGACTATTTGCTTAAAAAGCGTCAGGCAAAATATTCCAGATGGTGAGATTATTTTATCAACTTGGAAAAATACAGATGCAAAAGTTTTGCAAGAGCTACAAGAGTTAAATGAAAAAGAAAAATTATTTAATATTTTACTTTTACATGACGAAGTAAATGCGGTAAAGTCAAAGTTTTATCACGGAAAAGGAACAGGGTTTAACAACAACATTTTTAAAATGATTTTGTCAAGTCGTGAAGGATTAAAGAAAGCTACGAGAAAATATGCTCTAAAAATGCGGACCGACATGGAAATGAAAAACCTAAATTTTATTGATTACTTTGGAAAATTTGATGACCACGAAACAGACGAAAAAAAGATTGTAAAAAATCGGCTTGTAATATCTTCGGTTTATACTTGTAAGGTTTTTGATTACAAAGATAATTCTTTTCGTTTTTCTGATTGGTTTCATTTTGGACTTCGTGAGGATGTTTTAAAGCTTTGGGATATTCCATTTGAGAACGATCCTTGCTATACGGGTAAAAAAGCAAGAAAAACAACCACAAAGGAGCTGGAAAATATGCTTATACCGGCGGATAGTTTTCACGAGGAGCAATATTTGTGGGGTAATTTTGCAAAAGCCAACGGGATAAAATTTGAAATGCTTGACGAAAATGATTTTTCTGAAACAACCGCAAAGTTATCCGAAGAGTTTTTGATTAAAAATGCCGTTATTGTGGACTTTGCAAAGTCTGGTTTTGAAATGTTGAAAATTGGCAGAAGATTTTATTCATATGGTGGCTTATATTGTCATTACGATTGGTTGAGGCTGTATAAACAATATTGTAATCCAAACATACAGCTTCCGAATTGTTTTTTTGCAAGATGCGAAATTGCGTTTTATAGTACAAAAAACGCTTATGCGAGACACGCGATACGGATTTGTAAAGCAGTTGATCGTTGCCGTCTTGCATTGCAAGAAAACAAAAACACTCACTATTACTTTGAGGCTTGTGTTGCTATTTTACTGATGATGTTAAAAGTGATATACGAGGTTTTAAGTGTATTGTTTTATTTGGTAAAGTTTGCAATAATGTACTTTATCTTTTTGGCTGTAAAATATTACTTCGAATTTAAATCCTAAATCTGATAAATAAAGCAACAAATAATCGGCAAATATTAGCGTTTTTCATTAAAGCCGTTTATGCGTGTAAAATTTTTCAATTTAAGTTTATATTTTACACGATTTCATATTGTCTTATTCCATTGCTTATTTTAATAAGTCTGGCTTTTTTTTCTTTTGTGTTTTTGTCTGTCTTCTCATCTTCAAGCTTTTCAAGTTGCCAGTTTAGTTGCTTTTCTCTGTTTGCAAATTGGTTCATTAAATTTTGATAATCTTTATATTTAAGTTCTTGCCTATTTTTCAAAATATCTTCGTGTTTCTGCTTTAATAAGTAGTTTTTATATCCTTCCAAAATTTGGATTGAAAACATTTCACAAACAGAGCCAGAGCCGTAAGAAAAAAGTGCAATATTCTTATTTGTTAAATCTTGCAACGAATTTTCAAGTAGTGAAATCAAGCCAACATAAAGCGATGCCGTGTAAGTATTGCCAGTAATTTTATTATATTGTTTTATTGCATTATTTTCATTTTTTTCTGCATCAACATTCGCAATCTTACAGCATTTATCAAGCATTTTTGTAAAAGGCGAATGACAAACAAGATGACTAAAATCACTATTTTTATTTCGTTTTTTCCATTCTTCAAATGCGTCTTGAAACATAGAAAGATAACACTTTATAGAAAAATGCCCATCACAAATTGGTGTTTCGCAATAAGTTGGTCTGTAAAAATCGTTATTTAATTTTGAAATTACAACATTATCGTTGTTAAAAGTTGCGATTTTTGGATTACTTGACAAAAGCACAGCGACTGCACCGCAACCTTGTGTTGGCTCTCCGCTTGTATTAAGTCCATAATAGGCAATATCACTCATTACAACAAGAGCTTTTTTTTTCGGATTTGCTTTTACAAAATCTCGGGCAAGCATTAAAGCTCCGGTTCCGCCGTAGCAAGCTTGCTTTATTTCTAAACAACAGCAGTGATTGCTTAAATCTAACAAATTAAAAAGTTCAACACTTGCAGACTTTGAATTGTCAATTCCACTTTCTGTTGCAAAAAGTAGAAGCTCAATTTTTTCCTTTTCTGCATTTGAAACGTTGTTTAAAATCCTCCTGACTGCATTATATGCCAAGGTAATTATATCCTCGTCGGGCGTGATAATAGACATTTTTTCTTGCCCGAGCCCCGCGGTGTATTTATTTGCATCAATACCTTTTGTTGTTGCTAATTTCTCCAATGAAATAAACAAGTTGGTCGTGTAAAAACTGATTTGTTCTATTCCAACAGAATTACTCACGACAATCTTTTTTATTATAAATTTTTATTTTCAATTTAATCAAGTTTTTAACTTTCTTGCCGTTGTGTCAAATTCTATTTTTCAATCTTGATATTTATTTTTAAAGTGCTCCCCTTGCAAGTCGTTGTTTAATGCAAGAGAGGCAATGCTTGTATCACTTTCCAATTTGTCCCTTTTGTAGAGAAATTAGGTTTCTTTTAGAGCTTAATGATGTCAAAAATTGCTCACTGAGAATTGAGAATTTTTGGGAAAAACGCGAGAAGTTTTTAAATATCAATCCCACTGGCGATGTGCCTTTTTTAGCGGTTCAAAAGATTGACGAAAACGATGAAAGAAAAAGCTTATTGATTTGGGGAAAGAATGCAATTGTTGATTATTTAAGAAAAAAATATCCAGTTCATACACTTTTAAAAGGAAACATTGAAGAGCAGGCCAATATTATGAAATATAGCGAATTATTTGATACAAAGTTTTACGAGGATGTTGTAAGACCTATAATCAACGAGCGAGTTTATGTTTTTTACAAGAAAAAAAGAACATCTGATGTGAATATTATCAAAGTTGCAAGAATAAATTGTCGTGAATATTTGTCTTTTGTTGAAAGTATTTTAAAAAAACGAGATTACATTGCCGGTGGCACTTTCTCGTTTGCAGATTTATCGCTTGCTTGTCAAATTTCATCACTTGATTATCTTGGAGAAATAGATTGGCAGGCATATCCAATTCTAAAAGAGTGGTATATGCCAATAAAATCAAAACCTGCTTTTAGAGATATTTTATACGATATAATTCCGGATTTTCGTCCTTCTGTTTGGTATAGGGAGTTAGATTTTTAGACCTACAACACAAAGCAAAAAAGAAAACATCATTAAAGTATCAGGATTATAAAAGATGCCATTGTGTTATGAAAGGATACTTTTCATATTCGTTGAAGCCAATAAAATAATCACGAACCCAGCGATTTTATCAAAAATTGCAACATGTTTGTCAAAGAATTTCCAGAGATTTAAAAAATTACATAAAAACGCAACACAAGTAAAGTAAGTAAAGCTCACCAGCGGAACAGAAAGAACAAGGTTTGCATAACCATACCAGTGAGAGACGTATTTATAATATTGCGAAATTACGCCAATAGTAATTGTTATCATTCCGATGTTGGAAAAATTGTATAAAAACCCACTTTTATAGGCATCCAGAAATCCGCTTGTCAAACTTATATTGCTATCTGCGAGATTTTTTCTTTTGGAAGTCATAATTTTTACACCAATATAAAGTAAGTACATCATACCAATCATTCTCGCATATTTAAAAGCCGTTTGATGCAATTCAAGTGTCGCACAAAAGAAATATCCCAAGATTGCAGCGATAAAATCTGCTGTTGCGACACCTATTGCGGTACATAAGCCGGCTTTAAATGATTTTTGCTCTATTGTATTTTTTATGGTTGCTATAAATGAAACACCTGGCACGATGTTAAATGAAAATAAGGTTAAAATATAAGTTAAATACCAGTGATGTAAAATTGTTGCATTCATCATGAATGAAATGTATATATTAGGCAATAAGTTGCAAGTGTGTTTTTTTGAGAGCAACAGTTTCTTGCAAAAAAATGTTTTTTATTTAAAATCTATTGTTTTTTTATGCCAAGATGTCCTTGTTGTGGTAATGATACAAACAAAACACAATTCGAAATCGACAAAAAAGATTACTCTAAAATCATGCTCTATGATAAAAACGGCAAACCAGTGTCATTTGGCGATTTCTATAAAAAAGCCGTAGAAAGGGCCTGTATTGTACCAAGAGGTAATGATGCTTTTATAATCAGCCCAGAACACGCTAGTAAAGTATCCATTAATGTTGGCAGTGGCAGAATGCTGAAAGTTTCAGGGTTAGTTGAGAAATTTATTCGTATGGAGGCACGAAAAAACAAAGACGAAGAAATAATGTTGTCTATGCATCGTATAATAGTAAAAGAAAAGATGTCAAAACAAAATTTACAACGACAAATGATATATTATCAACAAAAATTGCAGAAAAAAAGAGAAAACATTTCGGTGTTGAAGATGGAGTTAGATGAACTACAAACGCTTCTGGAAAGACAGAAAGCAACGATAGCGGACCAACGCAGACAGATTGACGAATTACAACGAGAAGTGTTTGATAAAGAAAAAATAATACGCGACAAAGAAACCCAAGAAATTAAACTACAAACGCTTCTGGAAAGACAGAAAGCAATGATGGCGGACCAACGCAGACAGATTGACGAATTACAACGAGAAGTGTTTGATAAAGAAAAAATAATACGCGACAAAGAAACCCAAGAAATTTTTAACCGTATAGACAGTTTACAAAATAGGCTCAAAGTTGGTAAAAACAGCATTGGCAATAAAAAGTTGAGTATTAATCTTGGGCACGGAGAGCACAAGAAAGATGTTCCTGATGGTAAAAACACACATGAGAAAATTAAATATTTACTCAATGATATTCAAAACAAAATAAATAATTGTAAACGACCTATTGTGTCTAACAATGAGAATAATCGTTATGATCGGAATGATGTTGGCGAAATATCTGGCAGTCAAGCCAGCATAGCGTTAACAGAAGCTGACAAAATGAAGAATATAGATTTTGGCGATTTAGATCAATTTTTGGCGATTTAGATAAATTCGAATAAACAAATCAATTATATTCAGCATAAATTGGTTTCTAAACAAATTCATAAAAAATACGTATTGTTTTTACGGTGAATGTAAAAAAGCAATCCCTAAATAACCAGGATAATATTAAACAGCCAAATAGTTCAAAGTTTTATTGAGGGTAAAAAATATATCAATTTTTAGGAAAATTGTTCGCAAGTAAGCACGAATGTTGCGGGGGCCAGATTTGAACTAGCGACCTTCAGGTTATGAGCCTGACGAGCTACCGGACTGCTCTACCCCGCAGTCGCCATCTATATGGAGTTTTGATTTTAAAAGTCAATTTATCTTGTTTTTATTTCTATAAATCTTATTATTTATCGTTTTATTATGAGTAAGTGTCCTGTTTGTGGCAAGGATTATCCTTCGTGTAAGGGCGATGTTTTTGTGATACCGGTAGATAAGCTGAAGGAGTTGGACGTGATGTCTCGAAAAGGCGAATGCAGAAACTTAGAGGAAGCATTGTTAGATTATGTAAATATGTTGAATTATAAGAAAATATTCGAACAGTTGAGAAAAGATTATTTGGCAAGGTTGGAAGACATGAAGTGTTTTGAACAGTTGAAAAGAGACTATAATAAAAGATTGGAACAGATGAGAGCATTAAGGGCTAAAAATAAGAGCATTAATGATAGCCGGAACGCCATACGAACGAGTTTGCTACAAGAAAAAGAGATTAATAATGAGATGCGTGAGGCTTTACATAGCACATTATACGAACTTAGAGAGAGAGAACGGCATATTCAAAGATTGGAGTCCTGTATTAGGCAATTTGTAAAAGATAACGATGTTGATAACACTGGTTTGGCTACAATTCCAGAAAGAATTGACGAGGGAAATGACAAGACAAATAAAACATTGGAATATCCAGTGTTAAAAGAAATGACAAATGGTGTCAAAATCACGAAAGTTGTGAAGAATGGAACACAAAAATTAGATACGGCACCGGATGTGTATGCAAAACAGCGGAATAAGAACAAAAACATTATCAAAAATCCAATGATAACGTCTATGATGTCTAAAAGGATGACAAAAGAGATTTTAAAAAAATAAATTTATAGTTTTTAACTTAACTTTTTAATTTGTGCTTTAATTTGTGTCTCTTATAATTTACAATTAACATAACTGGATATCGTTTTAAAATGGAGAATACATATCCAATCGTTTTAATGAATCTTGTTATACATCTGGCGAGTGGATAGATAATTACGGAACGTTGTTTCATCTTTTCTATTTTTTTATTGACTTCACTGCGAAGTTGTTCGTATTCATCCTCTTGGGCATAATAAGTAAGTTTTTGTGAAATAGCAACGTTGAAAATATCTGCAATGTATGTATTTAGCACTTTGGCAGTCACATTATATCCTTGTGTTGTTGCAAGATAGTAAAATTTGCTAAAAATACCAAGCGTCAAAAACGATGAAACAAAAAAATTGTTAGCTAAACAACGAACGCTGTTGTTTTTAATTTCTTTACTATTGTCCAGTGCATCGTATGGTAAACGGTACTTTACATCATTATTTAATAATGCCGATATCAAGTTGTATTCCTCTACAAAATATCTTGTTTGTGAATAGAAGTAATCATTTTTAATTATCTGCTTGGTTGCTTCATCTGTATCGTGAAAGTAAAGTGCAACATCTTTTGGCAAGACATAATAACTGAATATTTTTTTAATATCTTCTGTTAAACCAAATAAGAAGATGTCTGAAAAGAAAAACGGACGCTTTGTTGTTATAGGATTGTGAAAAAATGTGTTGTCGCAAAGCACTCTTTGTTTGAAAAGCCTAAAATTTTCATCAACAAAAGTAACGCTATTAACGCTATCAATGTATTTTTTGACAAAATAATCACTTTGAATCCAGAGATCCGTTCGTGTTTTTACGACATATTTTGTTTTTACGGCATCCAAACCACGAGAATTTAAAAGTTGCTGGTGATTAAAGGCGTTTTCGCGACAGTCACCACTATCGGCAAATGTATAGGCTATATATCGCCAAGGCAATTCATTTTGACTACTCAGTATCAGTTCATCGTAAAGACCATTATATTTTTCTTGTGTTTTTTCGTCAAAATCATCCCAAGTCGAAAGGATGATTTTACTTTCTGGGAACACACGCCTTATAAAGAATAAGGAACTTTTCAAATCGAAGTTCTGATGGCTATGACCTCCGCTGACAACAAATGTTATATCCTTTTTATCAATTTCATCAACGATATTACCATTTTTTGTTTTCGGCAATTCAACAATGTTTGGTGACAAATCTTTAGCTTTTTTATTGTGTTCGGTGATGATTTTTTCAAATTCACCTTCTTTCATTGTTCTTAAACCCCGCAGATCTTTAGATCTTTGTGTTTTTTTTACCTCTTTTTTCATAAACCAAAAAATTCCCTTGCTTTCTCTGGAATATCCGTGCAAAGCATTACATTCTTGTCAAGATTTTTATCTGTTGCAATTTCACTATTTTTCAACATTTCCCATTGTTTTGCCGTATCCCTTTTATGCAAATCGCTTGATACAATACAAACTTTTTTATTTTGAGCCAGCAAATCCAATATATCATTTTCGTTATACCATTCTTCATTAAAAGCGTCTAGCCAAATGCCACCAACTTTTTCAAACAAAGGAGCATTTCTATTTATATCACTCATTCCGCTGAAAGCATTCACACCTTTTTTGACCTGCACAACCAAATCTGGAATTGACATATCAAATGTAAAATAATTTGTGTGGTTATATTTCGCCAGCAATCTCAAAATTTCGTCTGCCTGTCCGTCTGCCTTGATATTCAAAGCAAGTGGCAAATTTCGTCCATCCATAATCTGCAAAACCTCCTCAAAAGTTATCTCATCGCCTTTTGGCATATCGTGAGAAATTACAATCTTTCCGCAAACGTCCCGCAAGTCTGTTTCTGTTCCAAAACCGAGTTCAAAACTTCTTTCAAAAGCAATTTGCTTATTCTTTTCTTCTGCTGTTTCCCAATATCCTCTATGAGAAAGAATTTGCATAGTCGTGAAATAGTAAAAAGTGCAATATTTATTTTCAAGATTTTAAATCTATAGCTTTTCTGCAATTTTAAAAACTCCTTCCCGCCCCGCTCGCGTTGCTCGCT
>DGUL01000002.1:96039-185255 GCA_002394665.1 Rickettsiales bacterium UBA4311 | reverse complement strand
CGCGGGCGGGGGGTGGGTGTGGAAAAATTATTACTTACACAAAATAAACTAATTAAAACCACATCCAAACGATGTTTACCTGTTGCTATCCCTTTGGCAAGCCTTTTTTATCTCCCTTCTTTGGGCTTTTATTTCTTTTAACTATTGGCTCCTGATGTGGCAATGGAGTAAATGGCATTCTTACCCTTGCAGACATCCATTTCACTTTATACCAAAAAATTTTCTTCGTTCTAATTGGTGGATTTGCCTCAATCAATATTATCTCATTATCACGAGGCAAGTTGATAACTTCTTGTGGCATTAGCAAAGCCCTTTGCGTTTGCGAAATACTTGTTGTGCCACTATTCGAATTTACGGCAAACCATTTTGATTTACTACCGCTGGTGCTTTCAACGGTTTGATTTCCAATTAAATCACTAATAAGTTTTGCTGTATCCACGTTGTTTGCTGCAAATGTAATACGATATGTTGAGTTTGATAAAAATGAATTCATACCCGTGTCTTCATATGTTCCTTTTAGTTGTTGGGTATCCTGAACGATAAGGAAAAGTTTAACGTGATAACCGCGAAAATATGCAATTCCTGCCAAAAATTGTTCCAGTTTTCCAACCGTAGGAAATTCGTCCATAAGGAAAAGCACTCCATACTTTTCGCTTGGAATTGGCATATGTTGCGACATAAATGCCGTTGCCTGCTGATAAACCATACACATAAGAGGCTTTAAACGTTGGATATTATCCGGTGTTAAACCGATAAACACCGTCGTGGGAATTTCTTTCATTTTTGTAAAATTAAAATCGCTTTTCGCGGTTGTGGCATCTATAATTGGATTACCCCAAAGTTCAAGTCCGGAGTTTAAAGTTGAAACAACGCCAGAACGCTCTTTATCTGCTTTCTGCAAAAACGCTGCAAGGTTCATATATCCAATAGGGTGGATAACATCCCCAAGAGTATCAAGTGCAACGGCACATAAGTACGCAAAATCATCACTACGAATAGTTCTAACAACTTCGCCAAATGTTTTTGGTTTTTGAGGGTCAGCGATAAGATAAAGAATAATCCCCACCAAAAGCGTGCGTGCTTCGTTCGTCCAGAATTCTTGTTTTGGAAGAAGAATATTCGCCAATTTTTGCACATCATCAACCATCTGTCCCGGTTTATCACTTATCCATTCCATTGGGTTGTAGCAATGGCTTGTTCCATTAACGTCGGCGGGCACCCAACAATAAACAGTTTGTTTCAAACAAGTTTCACGCCAACCGGCAGAGGTCTCAAAGTTTTCAAGTTTAATATCGTGACAAATCATACTTTCTTCCCAGAAAACACAATTTGGTATAGCAAAACCGACACCTTTTCCTGAACCTGTTGGAGCAAATAAGAGAGTATGTTGATAATCGTGAATGTCTGTGATTAAAAACTTACCCTTCTTAAAAGGATGCTGCCCCATTAAAAGCCCTCTTTTGTTGTCCATTCCTGCTTTTGTAATTTCTTTCTTGCTCGCCCAATGCGCATCTCCGTGAACCGAAGCTTCTTTTTTCACAGGAACAAATTCCTCGATTTGTTTTCTAAAAACAATCCCGAGCGTCGTAATTGTCGCAACGGGCAAAAACATCATTGTCACAGCACATTTTACAAGAAAAAAGTTGTAATCTTGAATTCCTATTGACCCAATATTATTTGCAAAAAGCTTAAAATAATAAAGCGTCGTTTGAATGGTTACGATAACTTGTTGAACGACATTAAGCGAGAACAACGTCAAAATCTGATCCACACCCTCAATGACTAATATCCCAAAAATAAAAGAAATATAACAAATGAAAAAGATAATAGACCCATATAGCGACGTGAGAATTATCGCATTTTGTAAAAACCTCAGTTTTTTTTCTGGATCGTAAACTTTTACCATTTAAACAACTAATTAGCGATGCGGTTTTTATCGCATTTTTTAAATTGCAAATACCATAACTTCGTTCTTGCAAAGAACATTGGCATTTTATTTCCAAACTATATTCTTTGTCTGTTCCATACTGCTTAATGATGTGAGTTGTTTTGAGGTGTTAGTCAGTTTTTTTGTTAAAGAATAACGTTCTAACATTTCTTTCGCATATCTAAGTTTTTGTCGCAAAATGTATGCCCCAGATGTCATAGCCATTTGTTTTTCTCTCACGTTATAGCAAAAACCCTCGTAGTCGTCTATCTTGCCGTTGCTATTTTTTCTACAATTCTTTTTCCAATCTTCGCAAAAATCTTCAATAAACTTTGCTGTGATAAAACCACAAGCTCCGCGTTTAGTGCCCATATTAAGATATTTGCCGTGAACTACTTGACTAGTAGCATGTTCCGATATGTCAACCTCATCATAATTGCTATCGATAGTTGTATAACCTTGTGAAATCAACATTTTTGCGTCATCTTCGTTAAAAAGTCCAGCGATAATTTCCTCATTGGAAGTTGCATTTTTAATTGTCGGCGTGCTAAAAGTTCCATTCGGGTTAAACAAGATAATTTTTTTATTCACATTATCAACAATAGCACAAACTCCGTGATCAACTGGGCTCCTGATAGGAATAACTTGTAGCTCACAATTTTTATCAACTTTCAATTCGCTTTGTGATTGTATTCTTCCAAACTTTTCGTAAAAGAAAAACGCAAGAATTTTGTAAATCCAAGTCGGAAAACTGGACAAGTTCAGTGCTTTTTGTTCTATCTTTATAGAAACGTCGCCGGTTTTACCATCTGGCGATAAAGTATTCTGCAAAAGTTCCATCATTCTGTCGGCCTGTCCACCTATCATCCAGCCATCATTTTGCTCTACATCTTTAACTTCTTGCGACAACATCTTTTCTAACTTGGCGAACTTTCTGCTTTCTTCTGTTTTTCCGTTTTTATCTTCAAAGTCTTTTCTTTCCTCCCTTGCGGTTGCGAGTAGGTCTTTCATCAAATGCAACTCATCAGCGAGCAATCGGCTTTGTTTGTTCTGTTCTTCGTTTAAATCAAAAACACCGCCACCACATTGATTTGACCGCTCCTCGTAAACAACAGGCACACTAAAAGTGCCAAGATTTTACAAAAAAAAAAAAAAATACAAAAAAAACAAGCCAAAACAAAAGCAATGGCAAAGCATTGAAGGGCAAAAACAAAAACTTGACTACCGAACTACTGCTTATTTATCTAACACAAATTTTGTTATAATCTCCTTTGCTTTTTCCGCACTTTGAATATCTTGAACTTTAACCCACTTGCCTTTTTCAAGATCCTTATAATGTTCAAAAAAGTGTTTAATTTCCGCTAAAACTTGCTCTGGCAAATCTTTAACGTCATTTACATTTTCATACGCTTTATCCAATTTATTCGCTGGAACACAAATTATCTTTTCGTCCATTCCTTTTTCGTCTTCCATTATTAAAACTCCAACTGGTTTTGCTTTTATAACACTGCCTTCAAGCAACTTGAAACGAGTAATCACCAGTGCATCCAAAGGGTCGCCATCGTCAGCAAGAGTATGAGGCAAAAAGCCGTAGTTTGCTGGATAAAACATTGGAGTATGCAAAAATCTATCAACCATCAAAGCACCGCTGTCTTTATCCATTTCGTATTTTACATTGCTTTGTGCGGAAACTTCAATTACAACATTCACATTTTCCGGATAATCTCCAAGTTCAATTTTGTTTAAATCCATAACTATTCGCAACAACCAGTGGTATGCCTATTATTAAAAACAAGAAAAAAATAAATTGTATTTTTGATTTTAGAATATATTGCAATAATAAATGCAACATAGCGAATTTGAAAAAATAACCCAAAAAATGCTACCCAAAACACAAATAAAACCTGCTGATTTACTCATAGTTTTCGGGACAACATATGGCATTGACTTATTTGTTGAAAATATCGTAAGTTTATTCAACGGAGGATACTGCAGATACATTTTATGCACCGGCGGAAATATGTGTAAATATAACAATCAACAAGATGTTGAGAGTATAATAATGAAAAATCTGCTTGTTGAAAAAGGTGTTCCTGAAAATATCGTTCTAACGGAAACAAAAAGTAAAAATACTGGTGAAAACTTGCAGTTTTCTTTGCCAATTTTGGAGGAAAAATTTGACAACATACAGAATATAAAAAGCATAATTGGAGTGGGGAAAATACACGGAACTCTCCGCTTTTTGATGACGATGTGTAAATACTTTCCAAATGCAGAAAAAATGTTTTATCCCATAAACCCTTTTCCGTGCAAAGAAAAAGATTTATACACAAATAAAGAGTTTTGCAAAAAGCTTACGTTGGAAATGGAAAAAATACCGAAATATCTACAACAAGGATTTATTACCAATATAGACAGAAAAACACTGCTGGTGCCATAAAAGCAGAATAAAAATCCTCAAACACCACTCAAACTTTAAACATCCCCAATATTGCCACAGACCCTTGACAATATACTTGACTTTTTTATATTGCAACTACCTTATTCTGTGTAGTAATTTATGGTTTTTGGAATTTTTAGAAAACAAAAACAAAATAACACCAAGCCGGCTCAAAACGATAAGCAAACACAAAATAAAGGAGTACAACAAAACAATAAATATTCTTCGCATAAACAAAGCGATGCTGTAAAAATGAACAACAAGAGCAAGCCAAGCAATCCAAATCAAAAAAACAATTTAAAAAAAATTAGCGCTCAACAAAACAAACAACACCAAACAAGTAGCTATAAAGCAGATGACGCGAAGCGAACTAAAACGACAAAACCAAGTAGCAAAACAAACGGCAAAGACAAAGTCGTTCATTCGAATAGCAAAGAAAAAGGCAATAAACACAACAATAAAAACCAAACCAAAAATCAACATAGCTTCGAAAATAACAACAGACAAACATCCAATATAGCAAAAAACAATCAATCAAGTAAGGCTATAAATTTAGAGCAAGAAATTGCCAAAATAGATAAAAAAGCTGAGAAAAATCACAGAAGGAATAATATTCAAAATATAGAGAAGAGAAGTAAAAATGACGGCATTAGCAAAGATACTGACAAACAAGAAGAGCAAAATTACACTGCCGAAAGCATTTTAGAAAAAATGAAACCATTATTGAAGAGCGTAAAAAAAACTGGCACACTAAGTTATGGTGTACTATTGGAATACTTGCCAAATAACGCCAACCAAGATGTAATAACAGAGCTACTTTCTACATTAGAATCGAATGGAATAAACATAGTAGATGATGCAGACGAAAATCGGCCTCTGACAAATAATGACGAAGATGACAGCACGAAATCCGAACAAAAAAGACAAAACAACGTCAACAGCAAGACCGATTTGGACACACAAGCAATATACATGGGAGCACTTTCAAGACAAAAAATTTTAAGCAGAAACGAAGAATATAGAATAGCAAAAAACATTGCCGATGGTAAAAAAGACATATTGAGACTTCTTTGCAGAGTTCCCTCTTCCTTAAATACACTTTTAACAATTTATGATGAGTTAATAAACGAAACAATCCTTTTAAGGGATGTAATAGATATAGATGCGTATTCCTCATATTCTAATAATAACAACAAAAATGCAGAAGATTTTGCTCCAACAGCAGAAAATAGTCGCGAACAACTAAATGAAAATCGACTCAACTACCAAAGTTTATTACAAGAAAAAATGGGTAAAACAAAAGAACAAATGGAAAATGAGCTTAAAGATGATACAGAATCTGGTATTGACTACAACAATGAACTTGATATGGAAATAGACCAACAACAATCTTATGCGACACTGGAAAAGACTTTTAGACCAAAATTAATAGCAACATTAGGAGATGTAGCAAACAAATGTATGGCTTTATTAGCATTATATAGAAACCAAACTGAAATACCGCTTCAAGGCAGTAAATACGATAAACAATTTACAGAATTGTTTGATTTACTTAATAAAATCAGCTTGGATTCAAGCGTCATAGATGAGTTATTGCAAAAAGTCCTAACAGCCAACGAACAACTTGTGCAAAAAGAAAGACAACTTTTTGACTTAGCGGAGCAATGCGGAATAACCAGAAAAGAATTCTATACAGATTATACGAATGGAATTATAATGAAATTAGATCCAGAAATGTTATTAATTCAAAAAAATAACTCCCAAGAATGGAGAAAATTACTTGTTGACCAATTGGAACAATTTACATTCGCAAAAAATGCTATCAATTCAATAGCAAGAAACATTCAAATGGACATCAACACTTTTAAAGAGGTCGCCAATAAAATACAATCAACACTCTTTGTTGTTGAAAAAAACAAAAAAGCATTAGCAGAAGCTAATTTGAGACTTGTTGTATCGTTTGCTAAAAAATATCAAAACCGCGGACTTCCATTGCAAGATTTAATACAAGATGGCAATATTGGGTTGATAAAAGCAGTTGATAAATTTGAATATCAACGAGGTTTTAAATTTTCAACATATGCAAGCTGGTGGATTAAACAAAATATCGTAAGAGCCGTATCAGACAATGCAAGAACAATACGCATTCCAATCCATATGATTGAGGTCGTGAGTAAGGTAAATAGAACAATAAAAAATATGACAAAAACTCTTGGCAGAATGCCAACCGATCAAGAACTGTCAAACGTATTGGCATTGCCATTAGATAAGATAAAAAAAATTAAAAGGATTAAAGATGATCCTCAAAGTCTTGACGCGCCACACGGAGATAGCGATCGTGTAAAAGGTGATTTCATAGAAAGCAATTCAATGTCTCCGGTTAGGTATGCCGAATACAACGACCTTAAAGAAATAACATCAACGCTTTTGTCTACGCTAACAGACAGAGAAGAGAGAATATTGAGGCAACGTTTTGGTATTCGTTGTCCTGACTATACATTGGAGGAAATTGGAAAAATATATGGTGTGACCAGAGAGCGTGTAAGGCAAATTGAAGCAAAAGCATTAGAAAAATTAAAAAAGAAAGAAAATTGTAAAAAGTTACTGTCATATTATCGTGTTCAAAATACTGGCGAAAAGGATATAGATAAAAAAATTGTCGCAAATAAAGACAACGATTAAGGCAAAAAAAGATAAACATACTTGCTTCGACATTGGCACAACCGCGGTCTGTTCGAGTTTGTAGCATTGCTTATTGTCCTTTTTATTTCCTTTTAATCATCTTGTTGATTGTCATTCTTGCTTTTTATAATCATTGTTTTGTATAATCACCAAATATGATTTTTGTTAAAATTAAAAACCAAGTTAGCGGCGTATTGAAAAATGCTTTGCGTTCGTGTTTACCGGTAGGCATGAAATTGCTTTCACCGATAAGAAAAATATGTCAAAAGTGCATTATTGATGTATTATTTAAGTTTAGTTTTATTAAACAACGCCTTCTGTCTTTATCGCCATTAAAGCGTCTGTATCACGAGTATATCAGTAAATATCGCCTCTATATCATAGTTTCGTTCGTGCTTATGATTGTTGTAGCGGCAACGACATCTGCTATCGCTTATGTAATCGGACCAACAATCAATGACGTATTCGTGCAAAAAAGCCAAAAATCACTATATTTTGCTTGCCTCACTCTTGTTGTATTGTATATTATCAAAACTGTTAGTTCGTATTTTCAAGATTATTCATTAAAAGCACTGTGTACCAGAATTCAAACGGATATGCGGGTCAATGTATTTAACAAAATGATACGTATGCCAATGAAAGACTTTGAGGCTACACCAAGCGGACAAGTCACTACAATGTTTTTTACAGATATAATGGTCGTTGGAAATTCGGCACAAGAACTTTTCGTGACCGCTGTGCGAGATCTCTTTACCGTTTTCTGTTTAACTTGCGTTGTATTCTACAATGACTGGATATTGGCTTCTGTCGCTATCTGTGTTTATCCTCTTGTATTTGTCCCACTTGCCAAAGCATCAAGGTCTGCAAGAAATAAATATGTGCAAGGACAAAATGATTTACAAATATTGGCCGGAAAAATTGCAGATATAACAAACGGCATTAAAACAATAAAAACATACAATACAGAAGAAATTGAAACAAGAAGAGCAAAAAAAACTCTTATCAATTTCACAAGAGTAATGCTTGAATTTTCAAAAAAACTCGCCCTTGCTTCGCCTGCAATGGAACTGGCTTGTGGTTTATCACTGGCTTTGATTATTTTTATCGGTGGTCTACGAGTGATTTATGGATATAGTAGTGTTGGCAGTTTTTTTTCATTCTTTGGTGCTTTAATTATGGTGCACCGGCCTGCTCGTTCGCTTGCTGGAATGAACATTAAAATGAATATGTGTGCCGGCTCTCTGGATAGGGTATTTTCTTTCATAGATAAATTAAAAACGGAAAATTTGCGTGAAGGCATTGAACCTGATTTAAATAATGCGGTTATAAAATTTGATAATGTCAATTTTGATTATGTAAAATCAGTAAATGGCGAAACAGAGAACACAACTTTACGAAATATAAACTTTGAAATTCAACCGAATACAAAGGTGGCCTTTGTCGGCTTATCCGGCTCTGGAAAATCAACAATCATGAACCTATTGACAAGATTGTATAAATACGACACTGGCATAATTTCTATAAACGGAGTAAACATCAACGATATATCATTGTCATATTTACGAAGTAAAATTGCATATGTAGGACAAGACAATTTCTTGTTTGATGACACAGTGCGAAGTAATATTCTATATGGCTCGAACGACAATATAACACAAGAAAACATTGAAAATACAATGAAAAAAGCACAAATTGATTTCTTGGGAGATTATGCAAGCGGTCTAAACGAAATGGTTGGCTTTAATGGCGGGAGATTTTCAACAGGACAAAAACAAAGAATAGCCATTGCACGTGCACTGATTAAAGACGCTCCAATAATTATCTTTGATGAGGCGACATCAGCACTTGATGCTCAAACGGAACACGCTATAAGAGATTCTGTATTTGAAAATCTTGATGGAAAGTCTGTAATTATCGTCGCTCATCGTCTTTCAAGCATTGTAAATTGCGATAAAATATATGTTATGCAAGAAGGTAAAATCATTGAAGAAGGAACGCACAAACAACTCCTTGAACTTGATGGACTTTATAAACATTTATGGAATAGTTTAAACGACGATAGTGAGGCAAAATAAAAATGTCTTACTTCCTCTTGAAGATATATGCAAATACTGAAAGCCGATGACAAGCGAGTGATTTTTATTAAAAAACAAGATAAAATCTTGGCAGACTTCATAAACAAAAAAGGTGATATAGAATATTATTTAAATAACGAACCAATAAAATTTATTATCTTTTCAATTATTGGACAACTAATTTCAACAAAAGTGGCAAACAAAATTATGGGACGCTTTGTGGAATTATGCCATAATGACTTTTCTGTTGAAAACCTTATACAAATTGACGTTATGAATATTAAAAATCTTGGACTAACAATGAAAAAAGCAACCTACATCAACTCATTTATTGAATATATCGCGAAACAACCAAACTTTTTTAACGAACTTAAAACAATTGACGACAAAACAGCAATAAAAACCCTGACAAAATTGCACGGCATTGGCAATTGGACGGCAAAGATGTATTTGATGTTCGTATTAGACAGAGAGGATGTTTTCCCATTTGAAGATTTGGCTTTAATAAAGGGCATGGAGGCTCTATACGGAATAGAATTGCGAAAGAAAAAAGACACTGACAAGTTCGGCTTAAAATGGCAACCCTATCGCTCAATCGCTTCAAGATATATTTATGAATATGCGGACGAAGTTTTCAAAAACAAACCCAATCCTGACATAAAATAATGGCGGACAGAGAGGGATTCGAACCCTCGATACGGCAAAACCGTATGCCGGTTTTCGAGACCAGTGCCTTCAACCACTCGACCACCTGTCCTTTTTTTTAGATATTAAAGACTATTAAAAATATAATATTCAAGACTAAAACTTTTTGCTCACAAAATCAATCAAATGTTCCACGTGGAACATAATGGCTCATTTAAATGCCGATTAGTTAAATGTTTTTGCAGTTTTTATGTGCGATGATAAAAGTTTTTTATATTTTTTCCCATAAACGCAACAGGCTGTATAAGTTGCATCTAATAAATCTGTGCTCACGGCACAAAAACAAGCGACCACACAAGTCAACATACATCCACATCCGGTAATTTTTGACATAATTTTATTACCATATTTACAATATTTTATATTTTCGCCATCTGTGATTATGTCTATTTTGCCACTTATACAGACAATACAATCAAACTTTTTAGCGACACTCTTTGCTTGCAGTTCGTTTTCTGCTCGATTAAAAGAGAGAATCTCAAAACTTCCTACGTCGCCTGTCATTTTATAGAGTGCTTTTAATTCTTCTTGATTACATTTAATCACCGAAAACCTTACATTTTGCAATAATTTTTTAACAACATTAAACCTAAAACTCGTTGCTTGGCACCCGCACGGGTCAAGAATAACTGGAATTTTCAACTTATTCGCCTCCTTGCCAGACTGAATAAACAAATCAACTTCGTCTCCTTTGATTGTGCCGATATTTAAAACCAACGCTTTTGAAAACTTCAAGATTTCTTTGATGTCGCCCAAGTCTGTTGACATAATTGGACGCCCGCCAAAAGCCAAAACAATGTTAGCACAATCGTTGATTGTCACGGCATTTGTTAAACAACACACTATCGGCTTCATTTCTCTAATCTGTCGCAATTTTTGTTTTTCTTGGCAAGTTAAAAAATTTATCATATAAAAATTTGTTCCACGTGGAACATTTTACTATAACAAAACAATCAACAAACATCAATACATAGTTATGTAAAAACATTTTACACTATTATATTGATAATCAACGATTTTCTTTTGTGTTTTGTCAGTTATAAAATCAACGTTGCATTCATACTGCCTCGTAGAAAAATTAAAAATATATTGATAAGTTGCAATCGCGTTAGCAATTTCTTGTTTTTTGTTTAAAACAACTTTATATTTATCAGGTTTACCAAGCGTAGCATACAACTGGTTTGGTGTTTTTCCGACGAAACTGGATAAAATATTTTTTAATTGCTTTTTTTCGGTGATTTCTGTAAACAAAGCACAACTTGAAAAACAACCAAAAACAATCGCACCAACAAAAACAAATTTTAAAAACCTAACTTCAAAACACCTCATAAAAAACGTTCCACGTGGAACAATAACAAAAAAAAACACTAAAAAACACAAACGACAACCAAAAGAGCAACCAATTAAAACTATTTACCATCAAACAGCAAGCAATTTCCTTCGTAATCCCAGTCGATGATTTTCAATGTCTTCTTTGCATATTTAAACATAATAATACAGTTATCGTTCATTGGCCTGTAATCATATATCATGTATGTACCACTTTCTTGCCCCGGCAAATCCATTCTGTTGCTATATTTTGTTGGGTTACCAAAAACATTTATAACATCACGAACGCTTTTGCCAATAAAGCTTTCAAGACGATTTTCAAGCAATAAAATACTTTCTTCTGTGGAAGATACACAAGAAGACAACAATAACACACCAACTGCTTGCATAAAACAAACACATTTTATAGACTTATAAAACATAGAAAACATATTTTTCACAAACTCTAAACAACCAAATGTTTTTTAAAGCACACTTTAAAATCAAACATCGTCCAACCCAACTAAATAACTTCAAACAACTAAAAATTATACAATAAAAGCTTACGGAACAACATAGCCACCGTCGCAAGTCAAGATTGTTCCGGTTGTAAATGCGTTTTCTTCGTCGGCCAAGAAAAAAATAGACTTTGCAACTTCTTTTGGAAGCCCCATTCTTTTCATCGGATGAAGATTTGCAAGACTTTCCTCTGTATAAGTCCCACGTTTAAAGGCATCTTCAAAAATTTCGGTTTTTATACACCCCGGAGCAACGGCATTTACACGAATTCCTTGTGTCGCATAATCCAAAGCTCCGCATTTCGTAAGACCAACAACTGCGTGCTTGGCTGCCGTATATAAAGAAGACGAATAGCCACCTATCAAACCAGCATCAGAAGCGACATTTACGATACTACCTCCGCCTTGTTTTAACATTGCGATAATAGCATATTTCATACCATAATAAAGCCCAAAGAGATCAGTATCGATAATTTTTCTAAAATTTTCTGTAGTTGTCTCGTGCAAAGGAACATTTTCAATCATTATTCCAGCATTATTTACCAAACAATCCAGACGCCCGTATTTTTCAACAACATCTTGAATTAAGTTTTTAACATCATCCTCATTATTAACATTCAATTTTTCAACAATAACCTCACCTTGTCCACTAATTTCTTTTTTCAAGTTCTCTTCTAACTCGGTTTTATTATCAATACTGCGAGTTGTAGCAATCACTTTATAACCACGATTTGCAAACTCAATTGCCGTTGCTTTGCCGATGCCTTTTGTTCCCCCTGTAATTAAAACCACTTTCATAAAAGAAAACCACAAGCAACAAACCAATGATTTAATAAAAATCAATTTTTTTTAAAGGAAGACAAAACTTTATCTTGCTTGACTTGGCTTGCTATTACGTTTGTAACTAAGTTTAAAACTAATACACCCTTACGCTACAAGTTTGATGCCAAAGACACTTAAAAGCTCTTGCTTGCATCCACGTTTGCCGATTTCAAATATTTTACAACATATTCATCCTGACAAGAAAAAATATCATAAGGTTTACCCTCCCAGACAACGCGTCCTTCTTTTAGAACAACAATTTTATCACCTGTCCGCAATGCAGAATTTAAATCGTGAGTAATAGTAATCATTGTCGCTCCCGTCTGCTTTTTAACTTCGTTGATTGTCTCATTAACGCTGTCGCAAACAACGGGGTCAAGTCCAGTAGTTGGCTCATCCAACAATATCAAACTTGGTTTTTTCACAATCGTCCGAGCAAGAGCAACGCGTCTTTGCATTCCACCAGATATTTCCGCTGGTTTAAGTTCACTCGCGGTTTCTGGAATTTTTAATGCTTGCATCATCTGCAAAGCAATCTCTTTCATATCGTTTGCGTCTTTCTTTTCAATATACAACTGATAAAACATAATATTTTGCCACACGTTTAGATGTTCAAACAAGCCAGAATATTGAAATAAAAAACCAATTTGGTTCATCACTTTTTCTCTTTTTCTGTCGGTAATACCTATAATTTCTTGGTCTCCTATTTTTATGCTTCCACCATCTGCTTCAAGGAACGTCCCTATAATTCTCATCATTACCGATTTGCCCATTCCGCTCTCGCCAAGAATTATAACGCTCTCACCAGCCTCACAAGAAAACGACAAACCACGCAACACCTTGCGATCGCCAAAAGATTTTATAAGATTGTCAACTTTAACATTTACCCCCGACACAGACAAAAAATTATAAACCTTTTATAAAAAACAACACAATTTATTGTCTCATCTAAAACGTTTTTATCCACACGTCTATGCTTTTTTGCAAATCAGCATCATTTTGTAGGTTTTGACACCTATATCCTCTTGTTTCAAAACAATCTTTTACAATAGCATTAGGGCAAGTTTTTTTGATATCATCAACACTTTCGCTTTTTCCACTCCCTTCGTGAGAACAAAACGGAATAATTGTTTTGCCTGTAAAATCATAGTGTTCCAAAAATGTAAAAACTGCCATAGGACAAGTTCCCCACCAGATTGGATAACATAAATAAATCGTATCATATTTATCCAAATTTGACGGCAAATTCAAAACCTCCGGACGCTCTTGGTTATTTTTCTCCTCTTTTGCCTCTTCTGTGGCTTTATAATACTCGTCTGTATATTTTCTGCTGGTTTCAATTTTAAATAAATCTCCACCGACTTTGTCGCGAATATATTTTGCTACAATTTCGTTATTGCCAACTTCAAGATTTGAAACACCTTCATCAACCCAATTACTACCTGCACGAGAAAAATAAACAATTAAATTTGACATACAAACAACGCTCGTTAGACTTTACAAAAATAAACAAATAATTTTCAAATGAAAATAAAAGTTGATAAATAAAAACTCTCTATTTCATTCTTTGAAAGTTGGGGACATAATTCAGTTGGTTAGAATGCCTGCTTTGCAAGCAGGATGTCCGGGGTTCGAGTCCCCGTGTCTCCACCAGTTTCTCTTGTTATTCTCATCAACCATCACATTTGCCCTCTCCTGCGAGTTTTAACACCCTTTTAAGAATTCAGTTAAAAACTATTTATAAATGATGACATCAAACTTCTTCTTTACGCTTTTTAATATCAATGCAAACAGCAACGACAAAATCATAAAAATAGAGAAAAAAGCAACACGGCTCATATGAGAATATAGCCCACCTATCATTCCGGTTATAAAATTGGATACCGCAAATTGCAAAGTTGCTACCCCCATCATAAAAGAAATCATACGGCTTGGTGCTAATCTACACACAAGCGGATAAAAAATTGGATAAACATATATTTCACCAACAGATTGGATAAACACAGAAATCATTACCCATAAAACCGATATTTTTTCACCTTTGTCTGCAAAATAGCCCGCCAAAACAAGAACAACGTATGATAAACTCATTAAAAATAATGACATAATAATTTTATCAGTATACTTTATCTCCTTTCCTCGTTTAGCAAGTTTGTCCCATTTCCAACCCAACAATGGAGTTATAAACCAAATCACCAACGGATTTATTGCCTGAAACCAAACGGTTGGAATTGTAAAACCAGCAATTACACGATTGATGTTGTTATCTGCAAAAATAGTTATAGTATTTCCTGCTTGCTCCGCACAAATATCATAAACATCTGTAAAAACAAAAAAGATTATAAACATTACTGCTAATTTTTGCTTTTCCAATGCGGTAAAACCTTTTTGCACCTTTTCTATACTTTTTCTAATTGGTTTTAGTCCAAGTTCGCCAAGCGTTCGCCCTGCCCTTATCATATAGCCAACTTGTCCTATCAACATTGCCAAGCCGGCAACCATAAATGCATAGCGATAGCCGTATTTTGCCCCAATAAATCCGCATATGATTATTGATAAAAACGAGCCAATGTTGCAGAATAAGTAAAAAATTCTAAATCCTGCGTCCATTTGTGCTGTTTCGTCTTTTTTATACAATAAGCCTACTATTGGGTTCATTCCTGCTCGCATCAAACCTGTTGCTAATATCATAAATAATAAACTTGGTATAAATAAAAAATCTTTGCCAGTGGATAAAAGCATTAGCCCAATAAATCGTAGCCACGAACCAATGGAAACCGCTTTTCTCAAACCTAAAAAGTTATCCGTCAGCCACCCACCAATAAGCGGTGTAAAATATGCCAAACTACAATATAGACCATAAATATATGACGCCTTTTGCTGGGAAAATAACATTTCCTTTATCATATAAAGGACAAAGCAATATCTCATTCCGTAGAATGAAAACCTCTCCCACATTTCAATAAAAACCATTGTATAAAGCCCTTTCGGGTGTTTAAAAACTCCTGCCATAAACAAACTACAAAACAATAAAACAATAAAAAAAAAACAAAACTACAAATAAACCATATTATAATCTCAATATCTCAATAACATTCATAATACCAAAGAAAATAAGCACCACACCGGCAATTTTATCAACCACCCAAGCGTATTTGCCAAATAGCTTCCAGAGTTTTAGGAAATACACTCCGCACGCAACGAGGGAGAAACTTAAAAAACTCATTATTGGCACAGAGAATAGTAAAAGACAATATCCGGCTCCTCCATTGACGTATTTATAAAATTGGGAAATAACGCTAATAATGATAGTTGCTATACCTATATTTGAAAATGTCATTACAAAACCACTTTTATACGATAGCCAGTTGGTTTGCGATTGTTTTACTCCATCAATAGAATACTCTTTTGGTTTTGACAAAAGCATACGAATAGCAAAATAAAATAACACCGCCATCCCGACAAGTTGAACTCCTTTAAAAATTGTGGTATATTTTTCTAATGTAGCACAAAAGAAAAAACCAATTAACGCAGAAATTCCGTCGCTCGTTCCCGCACCAAGAGCAGTAAAAATTCCACTCAACAGCGAACGATTTTTGATTGTATTGTTTGCCGTGGTCACAAAAGTCACACCCGGTGAAATGTCAAACAAAAACAACGTTAGCAAATAAACAAAATACCAAGAAAAATTTAAATCTGTCATAAAAACAAAAAATCAGAAATTAAAAAAATAAAAAAACAAAAAAATAGTTAGGAGAAAAAGGTTATAGACACAACAAGCCCTAAAATTGTCGCGTCTTAAATATGACAAATATGATTACAATAACCACAACCGCCAAAGGCTGAGGTACCAAGAGTTGACGCACGCAAACCCCCGACAACAGAAACAAGATCGCAATTTCCATTGCCACTATTCAACATAAACACCAAGACATAGAAAAATAAAACCTAATTGTCAAGCAGTCTGCTTTTTTACCCTTCTTCTTTTTGAATTAAAACTTTTGCAAAACTTTCTTTGCCATTAAAATATGGTGTATATCTTTTTAATTGAACAACTTTATAACCTTTTTCCAAAACGCCACTTAAAATTGGATAAACTGATACTGCAAAAGGATGTTTGTAGTTAGTTGGAATATAATTGTCACGTACAATCAAGTTTCCATTGTCATCAAATTTTTTACTTTTATCAGGAATTTCATTTAATTTTACAAATTTCATATTTTTCTTTACTCTATCTTTTATTTTAATATTGGTGAACCAATGTCCCGATGCATCAACGAGTTGCCTTTTTGGATTATAATACCAATCAACCCTATTATGACCTGCCCAAACTTGTTTTTTGGCAAAGTATTTAATGTAAGCAGTGTTTATGCAGTTTGTAATATTCGAGATGATTAAAAACTTTTTCTTACTTCCAATAACAATCTTCCAATAGTCAATGCACTTTGAAAAAGGCGGATTAGTGCAGACAATGTCAGCCTCTTCGTTTAAGATTTTAATCGAAAGTGGGTCATCAAAGCTTCCCGTAAAACCTTTATCATTTTTGAATAATTCTTCTACTCCATCTTTTGTAAAAACATATGCTTTTGCTCCTGCATTAAACAAATCAATACCACCACCATAGTGAATACAGATTAGTTTTTTCAAACCAAGTTCTTCAAAATTATTCAAGAAATATAGAGCAAAAGCAGATGTGTTGTTCTCGTTTCGTTTCTCTTTATCTGCAACGGCATCGTCACAATTACATAACACACATTTATTTTTCCAGATCGATTTTGGATACATTGAAATCTCTTTTTCTACATCTTCATATCTTGTGTAGAATTCGTCATTTTTTACAAATCTTGCTTGTTGCATTATATCTTTTCTTGTTTTTTCTCTTTCCTTCAATGTCTTTCCTTCTTTTTTAATTTCTTTCACTTTCTCTTTTGGTTTTACTTGTTTTATGGTTATTTCCTTCTTAAAAAGTTTATGATTTTTTATAAACTCAACATAGTCATTGAACAACTCTTGGTTGTAAAAGTATATTTCTGTTTTTTTGTTATTTATTCCTGTCTCTCTCATTTTTGCAAACTCTTTCTTTATATCATTTTCAACTTCTCTTGCTTTACCGTCTTTAATTTCACAAGTAAATAAATATTCTGTTGTATTATCTAATGATTTACCAGTTGTAGAGTTATATTCTTTCAATCTTCTTTCAAGATCATCAGTAATGCCAATTTTACAACTTGTCAATTCTTGTTGTGATTGGGCGATATAGATGTAGGGTTTTTTATCCTCCTTCGCTTCGTTAAACATCGCCAAACACAAAATCGGTTTTTTTTAATTTGCAATTTTAACCTTGATTTTTGATTTATTAAATTACTTATCGTTATAGTTAGTTATGTCAGAAGTGATATCAATAACAAATGAGAGTTTTGCAGAAAAAGTAGAAGCAAGCAAAGGTTATGCATTGGTGGATTTTTGGGCTCCTTGGTGCGGTCCTTGCAGAATGATGGCCCCAATTTACGAAGAAGTTGCCAAAGAAGTAAAAAATGTCGCTTTCTACAAAGCAAACACAGAAGAAGCACAAGATTTAGCCAATAGGTTTAGAGTTCAAGGCATTCCTTGCTTTTTGTTATTCAAAGATGGCAAAGCTGTTGCAAATAGAGTTGGTGGTACAACAAAAGAAAACTTTATTGAGTGGTTGAAAGAAAACACAAAGAAATAAAAGCAATCAATAAAAACGACCAACAATAAAACGCGATAGATGACGAGAGCTTTTTGAGCGATTTGAAGACAAAAGTTTTATTGTGGCAATAGTTTTATTTATTTTACAATGAAAGTCAAAGTAGGCACCTGGAACATAAACTCAATAAGAGTTAGGACAAAACTTCTTGAAGAGACAATCAAGGAAAACAACCTTGATGTTGTGCTTTTACAAGAAACTAAGTGCCAAGATTTTGATTTTCCTTTGTCAGCCGTGCAATCAATGGGAATGAATTGTGTTTATAAGGGACAAAAAAGTTATAATGGAGTGGCGATTTTGTCAAAATATCCGCTTGAAGTGGAAATAAACGAACTTCCGCTGTATAACGAGAAAACGCCGGACGAAGAAGCAAGATACATTGAGGCTATAACGACAATCAATGGAAAGATTTTGCGTATTGCCAGTGTTTATGTGCCACAGGGCGGAAGTGTTTTGCAACAAGGTGAAACCCTTGAAGAAAGTGCAAGATTTAACTATAAACTTGGATTTTATAGAAGGCTACAAAACAGAATTGAAGAAATAAAACGGGACAACAACAACTTTCAAGATGAATACGTGATTTTTGCAGGAGATTTGAACGTAGCACAGGAAGAGATTGACCTGCATAATCCAAAAGCAAATGACGGAGAAGTTTGTTTTCATCCGCTTGAACGGCAGGCGTTGCGAGATATTAGAAAAATCGGGCTGGAAGATGCGTTTAGAGTAAAATATCCAGACACAAAACAATACACTTGGTGGGACTATAAAACAAAGGGTTTTGACCGGAATGTTGGCTGGCGTTTAGACTATATGTTATCCTCGCCAAATGTGATTGCGAATATGCAAAACATTTATGTTGATATGAAAACTCGTGGCAAACCAAAAACTTCCGACCACGCACCAAGTGTAATAGAATTTGAGATATAATATAAAACTTATGACTTGTGATTAGTAAAAAATTTTTTGATATCTTTTTATAAAACTTGACAAAAATGGCTTTATTAGCACAATTTTACTTGTTATGAACAAATATAGTTGTTTATGAAACTAAAAAAACCAAAACTCATTTGTTATGATTGGGATAACACATTAGTAAATACAATGCCAATTACACTAATTTCAATGAATATGCTTTATAAAAAATATGGCATTCCAGAATTATCAGTTCCGGATGTTGTGAAAATAAACGGATATTGCTTTGCTGATGTTTTTACGGCACAATTTGGAGAAAAACAATCAAAAGCAATACAGGCAGAATATCAAGCATTGTATGATAATTATGCGAAAGATATGTTGCAACCTTTGGCTGGTGCGAAAGAAACACTAAAAAAATTTAGAGATATGGGAATTCCGCAGGTCGTTATGAGTAATAAACCCGGCGACATAGTCCGTAGAGAGGCAGATGGCTTTTATTTTAATAAATACTTTGATTTTATAGTCGGCTATACAGACAGCGGTTTTGCAAAACCAGACCCAAGAATGTTTAATCCAGTCTACGAAAGAATGGAATTCAAAGAAAAATGGCATAACCCAGACAAATTGTGGTTTTTTGGCGACGCAGAAGCAGACGTAGATTTTGCACGTAATATCAATGCAAAGTTATTCTTCTTAGGGGACAGTGATTTGGTTAAAGATTTTCCAAAAGATCAATTAGTCCTTTTGAAAGCACACAGCGATGTTCAAAACATTGAATTTGAAGAAAATTAAAACAAGCAACCCAAGTTTTATTTTTTTGTTCTTATTTTTTCTTCCACTCCTTTTTTACCAATTCGTATCTGTTTTGTAATTCCCAATAAATCAGCAACGGCAAATTTTTCACCAATAGATTTCTCCGTATCGTCATATAGAACATCAACTCCTTGCTGTAAAAGTTCCTGATATTTTGCCTCGCATTGCTTTGTAATCTCTTCATTTTTTGGATCTAGATTTATCAACATAACATCAAATGGAGACATTGCAGGCGTCCAGATTATGCCATTCTCATCATTGTTCGCCTCAATGGCACCTTGAACGACGCGAGTCACGCCTATACCATAAGAACCCATTTGCGGGTAAAAGTCCTGCCCGTCTGCACCTTTAACTTTTACGTTCATTGATTTCGTATATTTATCTCCAAAGACAAAAATATGCCCTACTTCAATGCCACGAGTTTCAATTATATTAGCCACATCAAAACCATTTGCCTTAACCTCGTCCGCATTGTATTTCTCCTCCGTCCAAGCCCAAGTTTTACCGTCTGCAATCTGTTTCAATTCGTTCCAAGATAAATCAGGTTTTTTACATAACTCACAAAATTCAGCATAACAATTTTTTTCGTAAAACACCTTACTTTCCCCACTTTCAGCAAGAATTTGAAACTCGCAACTAAAAGAACCGCCTATTGCTCCGTTGTCTGCTTGCATTGGAATGGCTTTTAGCCCTAAACGATGAAAAATATGTAAGTATGCCTCTCCATTTTGATTATAAATATCTTCCGCTTCTTCAATAGTTTTTGCAAAAGAGTAATTATCAAACATCAAAAACTCTCTTGCTCGCATCAAACCAAAACGTGGACGGATTTCATCACGAAACTTCCAGTTTATTTGATACAGCGACAAAGGAAGTTGCTTGTATGAACTAATTTGCCCGCGGAAAACATCAACAACAGCCTCTTCATTTGTTGGAGAAAATAACAAATCTCTTCCGCCTCTGTCTTTAATTCTCAACATTTCATCGCCATAGCTATTATAGCGTCCGCTCTCTTGCCACAATGATGCATCTTGAATAATTGGAAAACTACATCTCATCGCACCAATTTTGTCAATTTCTTCTTGAATTACTCGCTCGACTTTTTGCAGAACTTTATATCCCAAAGGCAACAAAGTGTAAAGTCCAGACGAACATTGCTTTATCATTCCAGCACGAAGCATCAATTTATGGCTTGTCAAAACCACATCCTTTGAAACATCTTTTGTAATTGGTAAATAGTATTGTGAAAGACGCATATGCAATAAGAATACTGCCCAGCAATTTATAATTGTCAAACTCACAAACCATTTATATAAAAAATGTGTGTTTTTTTTTTTTTTTTTTGTTAGAATAATACGTATTTATGTCATTAACAGCATTAAACTCATACTTGGAACCATTTGAAGAGTATTTCAATAGAGACGGAGTGACTGAAGTTATCGTGAATAAGCCGTGTGAATTGTGGGTAGAGCAATACGGAGACAGCAAACCTTATACGGTTCCACAATGTGATATGAAACATTTGAGAGGTATGGCATCGCTTATAGCACAATCTACGGAACAAATGATTGATGAAGAACATCCAATCTTAGGTGGAACATTGCCAAACGGATATCGTGTACAGATTGTAATTCCTCCTGCTTGTGAACCAGGACAAATTGCTTATTCAATTCGTAAGCCATCGCCCTTGAAATGGACACTTGATGACTATGAAAGAATGAAGTGTTTTGATAGCTGTGCCGTTGATGCGACAGAGAATATAAATGACCAAATACTATATGAGTTGCTTATTCAACGGAGGTTGAAGGAGTTTTTGATGTATGCTGTGCTTTTCAAAAAAAATACAATCTGTGCCGGTGGTACTTCAACTGGTAAAACAACTTTTACCAATGCAGTTATTCGTGCTATTCCAACGTGCGAAAGATTGATTACCATTGAAGATGCCCGAGAGGTAGACTTATCAATGCATAAAAACCACGTTCATTTAATTTGCTCCAAAGGCGGGCAGGGAAGAGCGAATGTGACGGCACAAGACTTAGTAGAAGTTTGCCTCCGTATGAGACCAGAAAGAATAATCGTTGGAGAGCTTCGTGGGGCGGAGGCATTCTCGTTTTTAAGAGCAATAAACACAGGACATCCTGGGTCAATTTCAACTCTCCACGCGGATACACCAGCAATGGCAAAAGAACAGTTAAAAATGATGGTTATGCAAGCGGGTTTAGGTATGCCACCAAGCGAAGTTGTAGATTATATCAATGCAGTTGTGGAAGTGATAGTTCAGTTAAAACGTGGGGAACACGGAGTAAGATTTATCAGCGAGATATATTATAAACATAAAAAACGATTTGATGAACAAAAAGCAAATGGAACATATAAAGAAATAGATTTAAGAAAAGAATTAAAACCTTATCGTGATAAAATCACTGTCACGATACCAGAGGAGTTTAAGAGTGATTATGTAGATGTTGATGGGTAGTGGAGAAATATATGTTAAATAAAGCACCAATGCAAGTAAGCAATGCAATTGAGCGTTTCCCAGATGTATTGAACACATTATTAATAGCAACAACACTACCAACAGGAAATGTACAAACATATAAAAACATTAAAGCATTGCAACAAGCTAAACCACAGCTTATAAGCGACTTGCCCAACGATATATCAAAGTACCTTTTAAAAAAAAATATACAAGCGTGGGTGGTACCAATGACCGTCGTGCACCAAGGCAACCAAGATAACTCACCGATACAAACAGAGACAGTTGAGGCAATAGTAACCAATCTCTTAGGCTCTGGCAACCAGATCTTGTTGCCGAATCGTATCAGAACTCAAGCAATTAGCACAAAAAATGTACGGTATTATTACGATGCTCAGAACAACATATGTATATTACACAACGAAGCACATAATTTAGAAATGAAAGTACCGGCAACATTGAAAAGCCAACTTCAAAACATACTGCCGTCTAGTGCATCCATACATTCATACAATGAATTACAACAAGATATCGCAACATCACAACAAGAAATTCAACAAAAAAACTCCCAAAACACCAACAATCAGTTTTTAAACAACGACCAATTTGGCGGAAATGGCGTGCAAAATGTCCAACAACAAAATAATTTAAACAATTACAATGGCTATAATCCAAATCAGATATATAATCAAAATTTTCAATCTAATCAACTTCCACAACCATTTCTAAATCAAAATTTCCAACAAAATTATCAAAACCAATTCAATATTCCAAACCAAAATTTAAACACAAACCAAAATTTAAACAATTTTAATTCTAATAACTTCTTCGGTAACCAAAATGCGATAATAAACCAACAACTTCAAACGCAAAATAATGTCAACAACAACCAAAATTTTATAAACCCTATTTACAACCAAAAAAATCAAATCCCTAACAACAACCTTAATAATATTATTAACCCAATTAACCAAAATCTAAATATGTTTATCAACAACAATATGCAGTTTCCGCAACAACAACAACAAATGCAAGCACAACTTCAACAACAAATACAACTGGAGCAACAACTCAACAGAGAAGTGCCGGAATGTATAATACAGCAAGAGAACAATGGATGGAAAACAATGTGGGATAACAAATTTTATCCCACTATGATAAACGCTACAGATGAGAAAGGAAACAATTCGTGTGTCTGCCAAATTGCTTTTGATGCGAATAACAAACCTCTGACAACTGACACCATTCCGCCACAAATATTATACACAATTACTTCTCAAATTGCATCCTCGAAAGACAAAACCAACTGGACAGACCAAGATATTAATGGCCAATTAAGGCTTCATACACTCAAGAAAACAGAAGATAGAACTTGGCATTATTCAAACACAAGCTACAACGAAGAAGGTAAAAGACTGTTGCCAAACACGGCTGAAAACATTTGTGATATAAAAGATGAAGATGTGGCTGACCAGCCGGTTCAGGTATTGAACAACGTCACAAACGAATGCACTATAATGACAGACGACAACAATTTAAACTATGCGGATTTCTTATCAAAAGAGGGACGAATAAAATCCGTAGAAAATAAAGATCCAGCAGAACAAATAAAACAAAATAACAGAAATTTATATTTGAACCTTAACAGACAATTACGAGAACTTAGTAGTAAAATCACGAAAAACTCTTTTCAAACCACAAACATAGAGAGCACAAGAAAAATCACAGAGCAAATTGAAGAAATAAGCAACATTCTACATCGACAATACTATCGCAAACCGCCAATTACAGGACAATTGCCGGGCGACTTGCAAACCAACGATCCCAAGTATAGAAACATAAACAAGAGTAATCAATTTTGGCACGATCATATCGAATTCGACGGCATCAATGGATATATTCCGGGTTATTTTGAAGATGGTGGTCAATACATAGAAGGAAAGTTCCGCTTCTATATTCCAATGATTGGTGATTTCATAGAATTCACTGAAAGCGAACTAAATGATTTTAGTGAAAAACAACAAAAACTTGTTGGCAACGCTAATTGTAATTGGTCTTGCTTTTTTAACGCAAGCAATGTCTTCCTGCAAGAAAATCACTTATTGACAATGTGTTTTTTGAAAATTAGTGATGAGCTTTTTGAAAAAGACGCACCTATACAACAAAATAGCACGAAGATACAACCACATTGTACAATCAAAAACAAATATAAACATCTCTTAAACCAAAATCCTACGCCCGCGATATTGGCCTTTGCCGACTATATTAGAGCAGTATATAGAGGAAATTTTGATTTTGTAGAAGCAATGTTTTTGAGAACAACACTCGGGCAACATAATACACAATTTGCAATGTCAGAGGCAAACGACGCAAAAGATTCTTTAAGAACAATGCTCCAAACGTTTCACAAAGAAACCTCGACAGAAAATTTTTACAAAGCACCGCAAAACACTTATAGCCAACGTTTACTTGCAGCTATGCCCAGACCTTTCAGGAAATCTGTAGGTAGTAGTTTCGTATCACGAAGTTCTTATACAACAGGGATAACAAAATCAAAGTATTTAGAACAAAACGACTACACATTCAATATACAGCAAGGAGACATTGCCGAACTTAGTGTCTGTCAATATCCAGATTATCCGAATGCAACAACACTTGCACATCCATCAAATGGCTGTCCACCTTACATGTATATACTCCACTCAGCAAGCAACACACTTTGTAGTGGTAAAGAGATAAACGAACAGTTAGGTATAAAAAATTTTCAACCAAATACCAATACACTTATGATTGCTTTCAACAGAGGCAAAAATAACAAGGACAAAAGAACCGTCTACATGCCTCTTTATGTTGAAAATAATGGCAACTATTTTGAACTATGCAGTATCGTACAGTGGCTACCAGGCGGCGTGAACCACTTTGTAAACTACAAAAAACACTCTGATGGAAAATGGTATTGCTATAATGATTCACAAGTTTTCCAAGTTTCAGAGGAAGACATATTAACATCGCTTGCCGGTCAACAAAACAATTATGTGCATTTATACACGCGTGTTCCGCCGGGCAGATGGCAAGAAAAAATGAATGAGCAAGATCAAGCCCTGCTTACTGAGGACATGCGAAAAAAAATAACATTAACTTCCAAAGAAGCTGATGATCTGAGGAAGATTATTAAAAAAAACTTCAATAAACAACAAGATACAAGAAATGTTGTTGTAACAATCAAAGATCAGCCATATACACTATCAGAGCTTGTAGGCAACGATTGGACTAAAATCTATCAGAAACTTAACAATGTATATACTCTTAGTGGCACCAACGTTGGCCGTGAACAAAATGGCTACAATCAAGCAATGTCACCATTGTTTGACATCAATAAGCTCACGCTACAATCACCACAAGTAATACCGCAAACAAACGGAACCCGCGCAATCAATCAAGATGCACTTCCAAACATTGGATTAGCATGGCAATTTCGCAAAAAATTCGGTACATTTGTCAGCAAAACACCACCTTATGCTATCAAAATTTATTCAGACGGCACACCTTACCGTCAGTATTTTAGTATTCCCTCAAACTACGAACAATGCAAAGAAGCAATAAAACAAGCAATCCGCACAAACAATCCAGAGATACCAGTAACACTCACACCAGACAAACCAGAAGGGTGGCACAGCGAAGAAGACGCAAAGAAAGAACAAAACACATGTACCATAGGAGCATTGGTAACCGATTTTAGCCCTCCATATACAGAAAACACAAAAAAACTAGCAATGACAACCATACGGATGTGGTACAACAACATTAAACAGAGAGAAAACGCATTAAACATGCCACAAACAACATTAAATGATACACTTCAATGCTTGTCAAACAAACTGGCAGATTTGGGCGTTGCACAAAAACAACCTGACCAATCCATAACAATAAATGCCATTCCTATACCCGAAGCAGTGCAAAAAGATATAGATGACGCAAACAAAAAGAAAGAGTATATCCCAGAGTCGCAACCATTACCACCATTTCAGCAACAGCCTATTGTTCAAAACAATAATCATCAACAACAAAAAACAGATGAGAACGAAGAAGACACCAACGAAAACGACGACATCATGACGCAAAACTTACAAAAACAAATCAATAATAGCATCAACACGAACCAACAGACATCTCTCGACGATGATATTCAACAACAAGACGACGACCATGAAGAACAAGAAGAAAACAACATAAACACTAATACTAATCAACAGCTGACTTTTAAACAGCCAACAAACAACAATGCGTTTAATCAACACGGCAATGTTCCAACGAATACAAACAGCACACACAAAACAAACGCAATTAACACATCAAAACCAGCAACTACCGGGCAACGATATATCAGCCAACATACTCCAAATACCCAAAGCTATCGCCTACCACAAAATTCGTTTTTTCAATCACCAAACACAACAACATACACAAAGCTTCAGGCCGACACTCAGCGAACACAACAAATGCAACCACAATCATTAACATCATTTGAATCGCAATTTCCGACACTGCAAACTATAACAACTAAACAAATGACAACAAATACAAACACATCCAGTCACAATACAAACAACAATTTGCCACAAAACACAAAAAGCCGTGGCAACACCAATAATTCACAACAACAAACACACGGCAATAACACAAGTACAAACGCAACTCCTTTGGAAGAACCTTCTTATGTTGGGGATATAGCAATAGGCATGGGATTAGGTGGTGGAGCAGTTACACTTGGCGTCCTTGGCGAAACTGGCGTTATACCAATGAATAAAACAATAGATATTGCTCTTATAACTTTAGGCATAATCGCAGCAATTGCTGTTATAATCCACAGCATATACAAAAAGAACCAGTATGAAGAAGCCAAACAAATAAAAAACAATGAACTACACAATTTAACAACAACAAACAAAACAAACTCACAAACCCCGCCAAGATAGATATCTTCCGCAATAACCAAAATAAAAACCAATAAACTTGTCATCAAGTTAATGATTGAAATATAAAAACTCAATATTCAAATTCACAAAATGATACGATATATTGTCTTTGACACAGAAACGACGGGTTTAGACCCTTTTAGTGGCGATAAACTTATTGAAATTGGTGCAGTAGAAATGTTTGACAAAACTCGTAGCGGAAAAACTTACAGACAACTAATAAACCCGGAAAGACAAATCCCACAAGATGCTATTGATATAACTCACATAACAAATGAAATGGTTGAAAATCAACCAACATTTAAAGAAATCATTCCTGATTTTTTGAACTTCCTAAAAACACCAAGTCAGCCTTGCGAAAAAACCATATTAGTGGCTCACAATGCCGGCTTTGATATAAAGTTTTTAAATCACCAGCTTGTTCAAGAAGGGATGCCTACACTTTCGGAATTTGAAATTATAGACACATTGGACTTGGCAAGAAGACAATTTCCGGGGCAAAAAGCAACCCTTGATATGCTTTGCGAAAAGTTTTCCATCTCTCTGGAAGAACGTCGCAAAGAAGGACACGGAGCTTTATTGGATAGTCAAATTTTAGCAGACGTCTTTGTTAAGTTGATGGAAAAAAACGCAAACATAAACAACCAGCTTGATGAACTGGACTTCGTTGGCATATCACACAGAGCAACGCCTCTGGAAAGAGAAAATAAATTTTCACTCTCAACCGAAGAAATCGAGCAACACAATAAATTCATCACAGAGAACAATTTAAGCTCATTTTAATTGTTTTAATCTCTTGCCTCAAACTCCAAATGCAAAACATCGGAGTCGTAATCAAAAACACTTGCAAATTAAAATGTTATTCTTTCACTCCGCCCGTTGATTATGGCTAATGTGGAATATTCAGCACAATTCACAATTCAAGATTTGATAGACTTACGTGTGCACTTCGGGCATAAAGTCGGAGCTCTAAATCCAAAAATGAGAGATTATGTTTTTGGAACAAAAAACGGCATAAGTATCATTGATGTAAGAAAAACCTACGCCAGCGCAATGCAAGCAATGGACTGCTGTTATAAATGTGGTAAAACAAATAAAAAGATTTTATTCGTCGGAACGGCTCCGCAAATCGCACCAATAGTGAAAGAATGTGCCGAAAAATGCGGACAATTTTATGTCACCGATCGTTGGCTGGGCGGAATTTTGACAAACTGGTACACCGTTTCTAAGTCTATTAAAACACTCATTTCGCACAATAAAGCCCTTGAAGATGAGGAAAACAATCTAACAAAAAAAGAAATAATTACTTTAACCAAAAAAAGGGATAAACTTATGGCAAGCTTTGGTGGCCTAATGAATTTACGCGGGCATCCAGATTTGGTTATTGTTTTAAATACAAAGGTTGATTATTTGGCGGTAAGAGAAGCTGTTTCCCTTGGCATCCCAACGATTGCATTGGTTGATACAAACGTTGATATGGACGGCATAACTTACCCAATTGCATCAAATGACGAAAGCAGTGCAATTGCGAAATTCTTCTGTGATGAATTCGCAAAAGCAATATTAGCTGGTTCACAAGAAACCACAAAAGAAGCCGGAATTGATATGGCGAAAGCTTTGAAAAAGAAAAAAGATGACAAGCATACAGAAGAAGACACCAAAAACAATAACGAAGAAGTTGCTGATAACAGCGAAAAAAGTGAATAGTAATTTTGTTTGTATTATCTTTTATGAGTGATTTAACCCTTGTGAAACAATTAAGAGAAATGTCTGGAGCCGGGATGATGGCATGTAAAAAAGCTTTGGAAGAATGTGGTGATGATATTGAAAAAGCTTTTGATTTTTTGCGAAAAAGTGGAGCTTTAAAAGCTGTCTCAAAAGCTGATAGAGCGACAAAAGAGGGCTTTTGTTGCGTTGTTAATAATGGCAATAAAGTCGTTATTGTAAAAATGAATTGCGAAACAGACTTTGTCGCAAAAAATGATAAATTTACAAATCTTTTGGAGCAATCTGCAAAAGTTGCACTTGACGAAGACATTAAATCGGTAGAAGAGCTGTCAAACAGATTAAAGGACAATATTTTGGAGCAAATTGCAGTATTAGGTGAAAATATAACAATTGGTGATGTAAAAGTTTTCGAGCTTGGCAATGGTGAAAGTTTCTCTTATTACGTTCATAATAAAGCCGACGGAAAAGACAACATCGGCAAAATTGTTTCGTTAATTATTGCAAAGGATAACAACAACGAAGCATCTGCTAATTTATTGAAGCAAATAAATATGCATATTACCGCTATGTCACCAGTTTCTTTGAAGGAAGAAGATGTGGGCAAAGATGTTATTGAACGAGAGCTTGCTGTTTATCGCGAACAAGTTGCACAGCTAAACAAACCAGAGGATATTGCAAAAAAGATGGTTGATGGTAAATTGAGAAAGTTCTTTGAGGAAAACATTCTTCTCAACCAAGTCTTCGTAATTGATAATAAAACAAAAATTAAAGATGTAATCGCAAACTTTAATAAAGCCAATGGTGTCAACTTGGAGATTTTGTCATTTTGCAGAATGTCAGTTTAACTCTTGTGTCTAACGACGATAGCAAACAGAGCAAAATATAAATAAAATTATAAAAGGAAAAGAGGATAGAGTGGGGCGGGAAGTATAAAAATACAAGATAAAAATTTACTATAAAACTGGATTTTTATTAACAAGATTGTGTTTTAGATTAAAGAGATGGCAAAAAAAAACGAAATTAAAATTAAGCACAATAGTAAAAACAAGAACGGCACAAACAAGGCAGAGCACGACAAAACCACAACGACAACCTCAAAAAAAAGGTTTCAAAATAAAATAATCAACAAGCCGAAAGGTATGAAAAAAGATATTAAAAAAACGAGTAAAAACACAGACAGCACAGGCGACAACATTAAAGAAAGCACAAAAAAAACCACAAAAAAAGTTAATAAAGAACTAATTGCAAGACAAAATACGCAAATCCAAAACATTGAAGAGCAAGAAAATTCGCTTGTGGTTATGGAAAATGGGAGCTTATTGGATGAAAACACGACGGGAAATAATTTAATGATTGAAGAGAACGATGAAAATTACAAAAATAGATTGCCAACATCTAATGGGTTGGTAAAATCAGGCAACAATACCGAGCAAGATATCGTCGGGGCTTACATAAGACAAATTTCTCAATTTCCATTGTTGACAGAAGAGGAGGAAGTCAAGCTTTTTAACCAATATATTGACGAAGGCAATCAAAAAGCCGGACAAGCAATAGTAATGAGCCATTTAAGACTTGTTGTGAAAATCGCGATGCAATATAAAAAATTTGGCATAAATATGATGGATTTAATCGCAGAAGGCAACCTTGGACTAATGACTGCATTGCAAAAATTTGACCGCTCAAAAAAAGCAAGATTTTCAACCTACGCATCCCTGTGGATAAAGGCAAAAATACAAGAATTTATTTTAAAATCGTGGAATGCCGTCAAAGTGGGCTCGCAAGCGGTAAGAAAGCAATTATTGTTTAATTTCAGTGGAGTTAAAAAAATGCTCGGTATAGGTAAAAACACAGATGCTATTGAAAGAGATAAAAAAATCGCCAACTATTTTGGGCTAAACAACGCAGAATATAACGATGTCGTTAATTCAATAAATAATCGTGAGGCCTCTCTTGATGCTCCAATGAGTGCGGAAAAAGACAATAGAGCATCCGTAATTGACACTCTGGACGTAAATAATAATTTTGTTGCTGCCATCGAGACTGAACAAGAAGAGCGTATAAAAAAACAAATATTCCTTGAAAGCCTGTCAATACTGAATGAACGACAAAGAGATATTATTTTTGAGCGATATTTGAACGAAAATGGCAAAGTTAGACTGGAAGATCTAAGTGCAAAATACGGCGTTTCAAAAGAAAGAATAAGACAAATAGAGGAAGGGGCAATAAAAAAACTGAAAGAGTTCGCTGAAAATTATCAAAAAAAGAATAAATAAAGGCTACACATCCAACAATACAAACCAAGCCAAAAAACCGACAAACAGAATAAAGACAATGAAAAAAACCAAATTCACAACAAAAATTATAACAAGCTGACTGAATGCCTAAAATAGGCAAATAAATCAACAAAAGTAATTAAAATATACACAAACAAAACAAGTGAAAAAGACTAAAAAACAACGCAACAACACAAAAACCACTAAATTATTAGATAAATATAAACAAAATGGACTAAAACTGGAAAGGACACCAAGAAAAAAGCAAGTCAAAGCCTACAACCTTACATCAATAAAGGTAGTTTTTCCTTTTTCATCAATTTGGATGTCTTTTTTATAAACCAATTGCTCTTGTTTTGCAACAACGATGCCTTTATCAACTCTGTCATTCAACGCGTTCTTTCTTTTCATTATTTTAAGCGTATATTTGCCACTTTTTATATTGTCAGTTGCGATAAAGATATTTGCCGGCAAAGAAACCCACTGACGAGTATCGACTATCCCGGCATTGCGGATTACTGTGCTATAACCAGCAAACACACCAGCGGCAGAAAGTAAAGCTAACGTCTCATCAACACTTGACAGTGCGATATACGACGAATAAGCAGAAAGCAAGCCAACGACCAATTGTGCGTTCACCTTTGCAAGCGTTTTTGCCACAATTCCGCTAATCTTCTCTTGTAGGTTTTCATATGCCATATCAGCAATTGGTTCAGCCAGTATCACAGGTTTTTCAACAATCTTCTTATTGCCCTGCCACAATGAATAATAATATTTATAATTGTTGTCATATTGCTGTATAAAAGGCTTTTCAAATTCATAGCCTTTTGATAATAGCGAACCAGCCAAAACTGCAACATTGTTTGTTAAAGCCAACGCGGCGATAGAGACGGGGTTTATTTCCTTTTGGGCTATCTTTTCTGCAACAACACCATCTTGGATAACAATGGCCAAATTTGTCTGCTTTTTACTTTCTAATCGCTTTAATTGACGATACACATAATCCACCACGTCTTTTAAATATGTATTTTTGTCATCTAAATACTGCATTCTTGTTTGCGATTCCTTCAAATGCTCTATGAAGCCCTTGTTTTTGTTGTTAAACGTTTTATAAATGGCATAACGAACCTTTGCGACATTCAAAGCATCTTTGTAAAGCTGTTTTGCAATCTGTAAATCGCTTGATGTACCAACCTGTTCGTGTATAAACGCCCCCCAGAGCTTTAAAAGCAAATCATCCATATACAACTGGTCGTTTGATTGTATTTCCCTTCCTTTCATCCAGCTGTCCCAATACATCACACTCGCTTTTGAAGCACCAAGATATACTTGCTTTGCTTGATTATCAAGAGTTTGATTTTCAATTACCATATTCTTTAAATCAATCTTATTTAAATCAGAATTGCTGATGTCCTGCTTTGCGTTATCGTTTTCAGTGCCATTGGTTGAAATCTGATTTTTGTCTTTCTTTGGAACAAATTTTTCGCAAACACCAGTATTATAAACCTTATAATTTGCCAAAGATTGATAAAAATTCAAAAGCGATTGCTCGTATGTCTGTCCGTAATATATTCCGTCGGTAGCACCAGTTCCAGAAGCAACCTCCTTTGTTGCACTCTTAGTAAAGTGTTCCTTTACAATATTACTTGCTTTGTCATAAATTTTTGTTGCAATACAAGCATTGCCATTTGATAGGTACGCCATGCCTTCCTCAAGGGTTTTTAACAAAACTTCGTCCTTATCTGGCAAAAACTCATCACTTACAACAAGCTCTTTTGCTTTGGAATATTGCCCTTGTTTATACATTGCGGAAAGTTGTGCCTGATTTTGTCTATACCCTCCCTTACTGCAAGAGGCGGAAACCAATGCTACACAAGAAACCCAAACAAAACCAGCCCTTCCGCTCAAAAACATAAAAAAATTTCAAAAATTACCAGCCGTAGCCGCTTCTTTCAGAATATTTTGATGTCTTATATCTTGCTCTCATAACTTCCGTACCGGTTTGCAAGTCAGTCATGCGAATATTTACAGAATACTCCTTTAATGTCTGACCTGCCAACATTTCTGGCTTCATATTTATATTACCAAATATCAGCAAATCTGCACCTGCTTGTTTGCCAATCTTTTTGACATCATTAGCATCAACCATTCCGTCGTTTTGATATTTAATTTCTTTTAAAATACGATTTCTTGCTTGTTCGTCTATCAATGTAAAGTCTCCGCTGGCAGAGAGTTCGTTAAGCAATTCGTCATTCATATCTTGAATTGGAAAATATGCTTCGGCTGTGTTGTTTTGAACCTCGGCAATAAATACTTTCGGTGTTTTATCGCCAAATTTTGCCATATATCTCTTATAACTCTTATTATTTTGCATTTGTTTCAATACTTCTTGAATTGCATTTGTCGTATCGGTTGCAACCCAATTATCGGTTATTGACATAGCTTTTTCATCACCCGCAGACGTTGACATTCTTTGAGCCTTTATTTTTGGCCCACAGCTTGCTAATGCTAAAACCGCAACACATAAAACCACTTTTTTACAACTTAACATACTTTTAAAACTAACCATAAAACAAATAAAATAAACAAAACAACAAAACCAATAATAAAACTAACCAACCGCCCAATCGGCCAAGTCAATCTAAACAATAAATCAAAAAACCAACAACTATATCAATTTACATTAACAAGCTGTCAATTTTTTCACTTATTTCTTTAAATATCTCCTCTTTTACGACATCAATGGCTTGTTGTTTATTTCTGCCTGTTCCGCTCTTATTCACACGAATGTTGCCAATGGTTTTATTACCTTGTTTGCAAGCTAAACTAACAAAAACCTCATATTTTTCAAACCCATCAACATTCAAATACTGCTTCTTTATATTCACATCGCCAGAAATAACTTTTTCCGCATCTTTTGAAATCTTATCAAGATGCTCTATTGTCTCGCTACGAATAAATTCCTGTAAATTTAAAGTATCGTTTTTTATTTCCTCCAAGCGGTAAAAATTCGGCTCACCTTTTGCTTTACGAACATCTTTCATCGTAATTTTTTCAGCGACAGACTTGCCGGTTAAACCCATATATTTTTGATTTTTCTCTTGCCTTGCTACGATTAACTTTTTAAGTTTTTTCACCGGAACAGGGCGAACCACAATATTATTTTGTAGCTCATTGTCTATGTTTTCTACCTTCAAAAGCGCCTCATTTTCAAGTTTATTTTTATCAACAACAGCAAAAGCATAACAATTTCCTGCCCCATCGTTATAAACTTCTTTTATAATCACGCCGGAAAGCATTTCACTAACTCCTTCATACAGTAAATAACTTGCACTTTGCTCGTCGTTGTTATTCTTTTGTGAAATTGAAAAAGACGAATTAGATTTAATATTCACGGAAAACTGCTTGGCAAGCTCACTTCTTGCGTTTGAAGACGCTAATACAATGCTTTTACCTTCGCCAACAGCACACATAAAACCATTTTCGCAATTCGCCAACGGATTATTTACCCATTGTGGCAATTTTCGCGAAACAACAGAAGCACAACCGCCAAAAACAAGACAAAGGGACGACAAACAGACTACGGAAAAGAAACAAAACATCGTTTTAAAAGCACCTTCTCCGCTCATCTTCTTGCCATCCAAAAATAACACAACCCAACCGTCAAAAACTCACTCATTGATTATTTCCTTGGTTTCCATTATAATTGCTATTTGCCTTTATCGTAGCATTTGTGATTGTATCAGCAATTTCTTTCATTGTAGATTTTTTGATTTTCACTGCTTGATAACAACTATAAACTTTTTTATCAGCATCGGCACCTAATGATTTCTTATAATTCTTTTGTTCCCAATAGCTTGCAACGTTCTCAACTCCACCAAGCTTTGATTGAATTTGATGCTTTATATTTGCTTCCGTTTTTGCGTCAATTTTGCCATTGTCATCACCGACTTTGTTTGAATATATGCTATTTATTTCTTGTGAAATTTCAGCAACAAGTTTCTCTGTCGCGTTAGCTCTTGCACCTTTTTGACATAAAACTTTATTAACATTGTCATAATCACCAACAAAATACTTATATTCTTTATCTTTCTGTCCAAGTTGCGTTTCGTCAAAAACCCAATCAGGTGTTTCATATGTTGACATATCGGATAAAGTATAAGAAAGGTCTTCTTTTTTCACTTTTCTTTTGTTAGAGCACCCTGCAATCGCCAAAGAAATGACAACCGGTGTCAATAAAAGCATCTTCTTGCTAACCATAAATATACGCCCAAAGCTGTGGAACAAAAATATAAATAGCAAGAGCCACCAAAACATCAATTAAAACTGCCTCAATCTGCGATTATATCTTCTATTGCCATAATATTTTGTTTCAACAAATGTCGCTATAATCTTCGTGGCCGTCTCTACATCAACAAATTTTGACCCAAGACATAACACATTGGCATTGTTCTTTTCTCGTGCAATAACGGCATCTTTTTCACTACGACAAGAAACCGCTCTTATGCGTCTATATCTGTTTGCCACCATCGCACTGCCAAAACCACTTGCACAGATAAAAACACCAAAGTGCTTTTGCCGTGAAATTCTCATCCAAGGAACAAATTTTTTAAATAATTTCACTGCTTTTTTTACATACAAAGGAAAATCGCACTTCCCAGGTGAATATGTGCCTACATCTATAAATTCAACTTTAAAACCAAACATTTCGCGAAAATCAAAGTTTTTAATCGCCTCCTTTAAGTCAAAACCCGCGTGATCGGCACAAACTACTATTTTCATCATAAAAACTCAACAAAAACTCGCTATTTTTACCCAAAAGTCGCCCCGCCAAGACGATAAGATGGATTGCTCGTTCCGTTATTGGAAAGTAAATAATAAACTTTATATGCCTTCAAATTTGGATAACTTCTAATATCATACATATTATCAATATAACCATTTTTATAAATAATTGTACCTTTTTGTATCGTAATGCCCTGACAAACACAAAGATTTACAACATCTTTATGTGATAAAATCCAAGGAAATCTATTAAACCAAGCATATTCATCGTCTGGCACAATTTCGTATTGATTTCGCACAAAAAACGAACCACTCAATAAAAACCTCATTCTTTTTGCAAAAATAGCTTTATTTTCATTACAAAGAATTACTTGCTTGCCAACGCGCACAAGATCTTTTAAAAAATCTCCCGGATAACGAGCAGAATGTAAAACATTTTCCGCAATAACATAATCAAAATAGCCATCTGCATATTCCGTTAATGCCCCAGCGTTAACATTTCCTTGTGCGACATCAAAACCAAAATTTATACTCGCCTTTTCCAATTCTGCCAGATTATCGTTCAAAATAGTAATATCAAGTTTAAAGATATCGCTTAGTTGTTTTAGTCGTGTATAATCTTCATTATAAATAAACAAAACCTTTGCTTCGTGGGTCAACAATTTTGCAAGCACAAACGTCTCTGTGTCCCAACCTTCTGGTAATTCTGGTTTTTTCTTCGCCACAATAACAACGTTGAACTTCGTTTATAAAAGTAAAGAAAAGCAACACAAAAGCTACCTATTGCCTTGCTCTGTGTTGTGAATTACCGCGATAATAATCACGACTATTTGATTTTGCCATCTCGTTGCTTTTACTATAATGAGTATTTTTATATTTTTGATAATTTTTACTCTTATTTTGTTCGGCATTTCTTGTTTTTTTTGAAAAATCCGTCCTATTATGTGTGGTTTTTCTTTCAAAATCCGAGACATCATTCTTGTTTCTGCGAGCCAAAGACAAACGGCCAGCATAGCTTCCTAATGTGCGAGAGACACCTGTTGCATAAATCTCACGGAAATCCTTTTGTAAAAACGGCTCTTGTCTTTTGCGATATCTGTCTTTGGATATTCGTGGAAGATTTTCTTGGTTTATTCTCTTTCTATCCAATGCTAAACGCAAACGAAATAAATGAACAATTTCAGCCTTCAAAACCTGTAAAGCTATAATAAACCTCCGCAATGATAATGGCAACATTTGAAGATTTATTCCCCTCAAATCAAGCTGATTATGTACACCTCTATTGAAATCCAAAAGCAATTTTTTAATCTGTCTCAATAAAGTTTTTTGTTGTTGCAACGAAAGTCCGCTTCTTTCCAACATTAAAGCTATCTTATTTGCCAACTTTCTACCTCTCAACAACGGACGCATAATTTTCATTGCCCTTTGTCGCATAATTTGTCGCTGTTTCTTTATCTGTAATGCTCGACTTAATTGCTTGCTTTTTTGCAATGACAGACCATCAAGTCCTAATGATAAAAAATTGGTTAAATCTCGGGTTTGTTGCATTGTAAGCCCTCTTTGAGGTTCAATTTTTTTTTGATATGAAAAATTTGTTTCAAAAAACATCCACAATCTGAAAGATTATAAAGTTTTTTAAAAAAAAACCAATACACACTGGATAAAAACTATTTTTTCTTTCTCAAATCAGATGCTATTGAAATTTTGATGATTTTATCAGGATTATCAACAAGCCCATTATTGATAACGTCGCCTTTTTTGATATTATCAACAAACTCCATTCCTTCAACGACATAGCCCCAAATTGTATATTGCCCGTCCAAATAAGTAGCATCAGCCGTGCAGATAAAAAATTGACTATCTGCACTATTTGGATCGCTTGCACGAGCCATTGACACGACCCCACGTTTATGACTATACTTTTTTGTAAATTCTGCCGGTATCTTCACACCGCTTCCGCCCGTGCCATTACCAAGAGGATCACCACCTTGTGCCATAAAATCAGCAATCACTCTGTGGAAAGTTAAGCCATCATAAAAACCTTCACGAACAAGTTGTTTAATGCGAGCCACGTGTTTTGGAGCAACATCAGGGAGCATACGAATAACAACACGCCCATCTTTCAGATCCATATAAAGTGTATTTTCCATATTAAAAGTTATCTTTTTGGCATTAGCCACATCATCAGAAAGCGTCATATATCCGAGAAAAAATAAACAACCTACAATTGCGGAACTTAAAAAACCAAATAAAAAACTTTTCTTCGCCACAAACAACTGGTAGAATTAAAAAACACGAATTTTATTTTTCAATATTTTATCTCGTTTTTATTTACAGCTATTCTCTCTATTTTGCATTGATATAAGCCATACTCTTTTCTTGATTTTCATTAAAAATACAGATAAGTTCCTTGCCTTGACGCAAAGTCAGTTGTCTTTCTGTCGTGTCAACATACACATATTCCCCGCTTTTTCTAACCCGTAAAGGAACTTCTTGATAATCGTTTGTGACTGCACTGATTAAAGGAATGTTATTAGCATCAGCAAATTTAAAGTATGTCTTGCTTCCATTGTCAAAAACCATTTGAGGAAGGATACTTTTTCCATTGCCTGCATAAGTATAATTTGTATTCACCGACCCAACATTCGCGACAATACCCTCCGCCATTGTTTTATTGGATCTTGTTGAAGAGGCGACATATTTATTTAGTGCAATTTTTGCAAGCTTTGCCGTTGTTGGAGGAATGTCAACAATAATGTCAGGATAAAAAAACCGCAAAATATAGGTAATTTTTGCATCATTGTCATCATCGTCGTCATTTGAAGAAATTTCCAGTAAATAAGTCCTTTTGTCTGTTATAATTGTCATATTGGTTTTTACACCTGTGTCACTGACTTTTAAAAATATCCGCCTACCAAGAACGGTTGGTTCCCACGAACCACGATCGCCAAAGGTAATAAGTTCAACATCCTCGCCTTCTTGTAGTTCTATAATTGATTGATAACCAACTTTAAATTTAACTTGAAAAATCTCGTTGGGACTATAAACAAAGGTCTTTATCCTTGTGTCTGTTGGTAATGGAATATTTGATTGTTGCGTGTTTGGCGAAACCGCCAAAACTTGTGCAACATTGCAAAACCAGAACAACGATATAATCAACGATGAAAAAAATAAAAATTTATTTTCTTTGCTACCAAACATAATTAACCGCCACTATTGTTTTCTGTATGTTTTCCTACATTTTGTCCTTTGTTGTCGTCAGTTGAATTTGACATAATTGCACTTTTAAAAGTTTTAACCGGCGTTGAACGATAATACAAAACCTGAAAGCCAAGCGGATTTATTCTCATATCCTCTATTGGCATTTCAATATCTGCAAAACCAAAAGTGACTATTATTCTATAATCCATACTTTCCATTTCTTTCTCGTCCGCAATAAGCTTTTTCGTAATAACAACTTGCACCCTGTTTGCCGCTATGTATTGAATAGAGTTAATCTTGACGTTATATTTTGCGTCTAATCCTGCACGTTTTAGTGTTCTGATGCTCGCTCCAACGTCTGCCAGATAATCAGGATATATCTTTGCAAGAGTAGAAACACGAACATAGTCCATATCATCTTCAACGGTTGTAAGTTTCGGCGCTTCACGATGGTAAATATACTGCATCAACATACTTTCCTTGACTGCTTGTTGAGCTGTATATTCTTGCTTGCTTTTGCTTTCCACAACGGTCATGTAACCAGTATTTTTATCGTATTCAATTAAATATGGTTCGGCCGCACCGCTTTCTTGCAATTTTCTCAAAACGGTTAAACTCAACAGCAATGCCCCGGCGGTAAAAACAGAAAACAATAGCAAAAAGTTTCTTTGAATAGCCACGGAAGTATAGCGATCCTGATACCAATTTTGCATTTCTTCAACGGAATTTCCTTTTTTCTTTCCAAAAACCACAACTCAACTAATTTACAACATTTGTAAAATTCAACTATCAAACTTCAAAGATAATATTAAAAATCATCTGCCAATAACAAATCCTCGTCTTCATTGCTGTATGCTGTGTCTATGCCGTCGCTGGCAGGTGTGTTATTTATACCACCAGAACCAGCTGTGTTTGTTTGCGTGTCGCCATTGCTGTTTTGTGTGTCATTACCCATGGCATTGATGGTCGGAGTAATTTGTTTTATGTCTTCCGTCTCTTTTTTATCTTCTTCAACCGGTGCTTGTGTCAATATTTGTTCCGCCTCCTTCATTGTATTCGTATTATTCGTTGGAGATTGTTCGGTCGTTGCATCGCCTGCTGTTGTGCTCGCTGTTTGCTCGTTATCTGTTCCGCTCATCTGTGCATCTGTTTGTTCTGTTCCCATATCAACGTTGCCTTCTTGTTTGATATATTCGTCAGCATATTTGTTGATGTCTTCCTGCGAAACACCACTGCCGACCCCGTGTTGTGTTGCAGAAATCAAAGCATAATAACACAGCTCCTCAAAATCAGCTCCGTTTTCATTTGCCAAGTCGTGCAATTTTTGCAACGTATCCATCAAATCCTGCGGTATCGTTCCGCCTTTTGCACTTGACAGCCAATCTGATTGAAAATGAACTGGATGATGTGTGCTTTCTGGATGTCCAATGTAAAGAGTGACCGGCGATGTTTGCCCTCCTTGAAACTCGCAAGGAATTGTAAATTGTTTAACCATAAACAACCAATCAAAACAACTAAACAACAAAAACAACCAAACACTCGTTCAATTGCAAACCAACGGCAATAACCTAGTGTGCCACAATCACACCAAAAAAAAAACACACAAGACAAAATAAAATTAAAAAAATTAAAAGTTAAAAATTATAAACCCGTCGCCTTGCATCCATAATAATTCTATTTGCAACTCCCTGATATTGCTCACCGCAAATTTCAATAAACTCATCATTGTCAAGGTCGGCTACATTTTGCAAACCTCTAATGCCAGCTTCACCAAGCAATAACGCAATATCATCAACCATCCCGTCAAGCTCAAATATAGCACTATCAAGGTTTAATTTTGCAAACCTTTCCGCTTTATTCTTTTCTTGTTCCGCAACATATGCTTGTGCTCTATTAACGAGTTCGTTGGCAATTTCCTCGTTAAACACTCCGCTTTGCACCAATTTATCAGCTCCGACCGCGATTAAATCCTTTGGCGAGACAATATTTGACGAAACCAAAAACTGAGCAACAACATCCTCAACATCAAGAGCGGATGCCATAACAGCAATAGCTTTTTGTTGTTTTTCTTGAATTACTTTTTTCTTATCACTTTCAGCAACAACTGAAATATTGCAACCAACAAGTTGCGACGCAAGTCTCACGTTCATTCCTGCTTTACCAATCGCCAATTTTAATTGATCGTCTGCAACAACAAGCTCTATTGCCCCAGTGTTTTCATCGTAGGTTCCATATAATGCTTTTGCTGGAACAATAGCATTTTTTGCAAAATTAACCAAATCTCTGTCCCAATAAACAATATCAACTCTCTCACCACGTAATTCATCAACTACCGGCTTAATTCTGGAACCTTTTGCACCAATACAAGCGCCAACCGCATCAAGACGTCCATCATTTGATATCACCGCAACTTTTGCTTTTTCACCACATTTACGAGCAACAGCTTTAATATCAACAAGCCCATCTTGAATTTCAACAACATTTTCCGCTATCAACATAGCTAAAAAGTTGTTATCCGTTCTTGATAAAACAATTTGACACAAATCTTTGTCTTGTCTTTCTACTGCTTTGATATACGCTCTAACTTTATCGCCAATTTTATATTCATCAACTCTCATCAAATCGGATCTTCCAAGTATGGCTTCCGCTCCGTTGCCAACATTAACGATAACACTTGTAGGAGAAACTTTTTTTGCAGTTCCTGTAATCAACTCACCTTCTCTTTTTTTAAACTCGTTATATTCTGCTTCTTTTTGAGCGACTTTTATAGCATTAAACACCCCGCGACGCAACGCAGATACAGGCATCAAATTACTATCAATTTTTGGCAAACTAAACAGGACACATCCACCTTCTTCAACGTCAGGATCAACTCCACGTGCATCAGCGATTGATATTTCGCCTCGCCCTATTTTATCGGTTGATACAACAAACTTTTTTTCATAAAAAGAAATAGAACCATTTTGTTGATCCATTTTTACAATAAACTCGCCATCAACAGGGTAGTACTTACTCATTTCTTTTTTAAAAGCACCCTCAATTGCTTCAAAAATCGTATTCTTTGAAATCCTTTTTTCTGCCGACAATGTATCAATCGCCAGCAAAACATCGGTATCAAGTGTAAACATATCTAACGAGCAAACACTTACATAATAAATATTATTTGCAACAAATCTTTGAAAAAAAACCAAACCTTTAACCAATTTTTACATCAAATAAATTAACAAAAAGAAGTTTTTAAAAACCAAAACGCCAAACAAATAACCACCTTGACATAAAAAAAGCAACACTAAAACAAGGTTGTATTAAAATAATGCATCAGCTCATAAAAGCTACATTGTTTATTTCTCTTTTTATTTCATTGGGCTCTTGTCATAAACGAGTGTTTGAAAAAGATTTAAAAAACCTCAACTCACAAGAAATAAAAGCACAAACAGACAAAGATGACTTAAACAAAAATGTATTCATCACATCAGAAAATGAAGCACAAACAGGAACAACGATAAAAGAAAATCACTTGAAATACGATCCTATAAATGTTGTGGATGACCTACTTGCTAACCCCACAAAAAACATACATATAGCATTGGTTGTTCCAACATCAGGACAATATGCGGGAGTTGGAAATATGATTTTAGAATCCGCTATGATGACAATGAGTAAATCAGGATATCAAAATGCCGGACAAATAAATGTTTATAACATCGGCAAATTAAATTCCAAAACTTGGCAAGAAGACAAGGAAATTATAAGATTAAAAAAAGACAACAACGACATCGTTATTGGTTCGGTTTTTAAAGACACAACAAAGAAGATTATGTCAATCCTGCCGGAAGATGTGCAAGTTATTAGCTTTATAAACGACGACGATATGGCGAAAAAGTATCCAAACCTTACAATCGTAAGCATGAACGATGGTTTTAAGATTGTATCACTATTGAAATACCTACAAGACAACAAACGTCAATTTTTATCTCTAATGTTGCCTGCAACCAAAAAAGGCTACGCGGAAGAAAAATTGTTCAGAAAATTAGCTCCAAGATATCAAATATTCATCACCAATAGCCAATTCTATCAAGAAAACAATAAAACATCAATTAGAGCATCAGCCAGAGAACTAAACAAAAGCTTTACAGCTACATATATGATTGATGAAAACGGACAATTTTATACAGAGACATACAAGCAAAACAAGGAAAAACAAAAACAAAACAAACAAAAAGGGCAAGAACTGCAATCTATAACGGAGCAAAGCACAACTATCGCCAAAACTCAACAAGTCGAAACAAATGCAATTTATATTGGCGGAGAAGAGTGGTCTTTAAATCTTGCTTTGAGCTTTTTACAACAACTTGGTATATTAGACAAAGACGTTCAAGTTTTCTCAAACGCTGTTATTGCTCTAAATCAAATATCTACAACAAAATTGGATAGTGTAATGTATATTGGATACAATTATAACTACGTTGATGGCTTCAATAAACAATTTAATGAATATTTTGGACATCAACCAAACTATTACGCATATCTAACACACGATATTTTGTCTATGATTATTTATGTCGCCAATATCGGCGAAATGTTGCCTCGTAGCCTATACCATCCCGACGGCTTCCGTGGAGTGCTCGACGAGTTTAGATTTACCCGCGAAGGTAACATTGAACGTAGATTTGGACTTTATAACCTCACAAACGAAACTGCATTAAGATCTTTTGTTCCAGATGATTATATTTCACTGGCTGACGCAACAGGCAAAAACGATGAATATTACAAATAGCTTTTATGTTAAAAAACATACAACCAAAACACAAGATAAACGCAACACAACACAAAGCCAAACAGGCAAATAAAAACCACTCTTATCAAAAACCAAACAACAGAACAACAAAAAAATCAAAAAATCTTGCAGTGGAATTTTTTCGCGTAAACAAAAGCTTTTTACAGAACAAACAACAATATCAAGTTTTACACAATGCTTCATTTCAAATTGAAAAAGGCAAAATCACGGCCATATTGGGAGGTTCCGGTGCCGGCAAAACAACAACCGCGAGAATTATTAACGGGCTGGTCGAATACAACAGCGGTAAAGTGCTAATCAACGGAGAGTTGTTGACACATAAAACTCAAAAAAAAATGAGAAGGAAAACTGCTTTTGTATTTCAAAACTTTAACCTTTTTCCACATATGTCCGTAATTGATAATGTGATTTACACACCAATACATGTATATCAACAAGATAAAAACCAAACAATATTAAAAGCCAAAACTCTACTAAAACAATTTGCACTCAATCAAAAAGCCAACAACCTACCAAGCGAGCTATCTGGCGGACAAAAACAAAGAGTTGCAATTGTTCGGGCTTTAATGTTGGAACCAGAAATTTTAATCATGGACGAACCAACGGCATCCCTTGATCCAGAACTAACACACGAAGTGATTGACACAATTCGCAAACTAAACAAACAAGGACTGACAATAATTATTATTACACACGACATTATTGTTGCAAAAAAAGCTACTCATAACGTCATAATGTTGCACAGGGGGCATTGTATTGATAGTATGCCAACTCGCGATTTTTTTGACAAAACCAAAAAAAAACACTTTTACAGCGAGAGGTTTTTACAAAATTGCGAATAAACTTCCTTAAAACTTGACACATAAGTGTTGTGAGAAATTTGCATTCTCAGAATGAGCACGCTTTATTTTTCAGACTATCAAATCACAACACAAGATGTACCAGATGAAATTGCTTTGGCAATATCAATCTCTGGTTGTCCTTTGCATTGTAAAGGGTGTCATAGTTCATTCACTTGGGACCCCAAATTTGGGGAAGAGCTTACGGACGAAATTTTTAAATCCTTGTTGGCAAAAAACAAACACATTTCTTGTGTATTATTCTATGGCGGTGAGTGGGTTTTGCCTCGTCTACTTGAACTAATATCAATGGCAAAAAACAAAAACTTAAAAGTTTGTTTATACACTGGGTTAATGCTGGAAGAGATAAAACAAACTAAAAAACAACTACTTGAAGCGTTGGATTACATCAAAGTAGGGCGTTGGATTGCAGAACTTGGTGGATTAAACAAAAAAACAACAAACCAAAGGCTTTACAGGATTGCAAACAACAAGCTTGAAGATATCACAAACTTATTCCATCAAGCATAAGTAAACAACAAGTATCAACAAAACACAACACTAATTAGGAGGTGGTAATTGTGAATTCTTTGAAGTGTTTTGCGTGCCGATGTTCGGCTTGTTGTTGTTGATTGGTTGTTGTTTGTTTTTGTCTTCGCTGGTTGCTATTAAATAAACACCAACAAAAAAAGCTAAAACCGCACAAACAAGAACCACAGCACCGACACTTTTTGGCACTCCATCAATAGCATCACCAACAGTTGCACCACCAAAACCACCACCTGCTAAACCCAAAAAAATCGCAATATAACCCGCAATTTTTGTGTCCGAACCACCTTCGTTATCTATATTATTATTTTGCTGTTGGTTTGTTTGTTCTGTGTTGTCGTTTATTTGTATAGTGTTTGTATTATTTGACGACGTAGTGTTTAGCCCACCACTTGTCTGTACACTCGTTTGTGTGTTACTCTGAGAGTTTAAAGCATTTTTAGAAAACGAAGAACCAACAAGAGTAAACGGTTCAGCATTGTTGATCTTGCCGATCGTTTTTATTGGATTTAAGTTTGTGGTGGATTTAGTGTTAGTAAAAACAACAGGTTTAACATAATTGGAGCTGTAGTTGTTTATTGAGTTAGCGCCGCCAAAAAAACTTGTTTTGTTTTGTGTTGTTGATTTTTTACTACCAGAAACCGGAGGATTAACCACAGGTACAGGCCCTATAGATCTAACAAAACTACTCTGTTTTTTTTTAGGAAGTTTATTGTTGCCGTTTGTAGCCATCAATTTATTACTATCTAATATATCCCTTTTTGGTAGTGTTTCAGTGATGTTTTTGTTGTTGTCTTCATTGATTGCTGTGGATCTTGCTGGATTTTCTTCGTTTTCTTGTTCGTCGTTTTGGTTTTCTTGCAGATTGTTTTGAGGTATGTTCAGCTTCTGGTTGTTGTTTTCTTCTTGTGGATTGTTCGTTATGCCGTCCAACCAACGTTGAGCATGTTGCCCAATTTTTTTTACATCTTCGTTGGTTAACATTGGGTTTTGTGAGTTTTTAATGTTGTTGTTGTTTTTATGCGGTGGTTGTTCGTCTATGTCAGCAAGATTTGATAAAAAGTTGTTATAAACCTTAACCTGCCCACTCGATGATAAAATCGCAACCTCTGGTTGGCTTCTTAAAAAATATTGAAGACAAACGGATTTGTCTTGTGGGGCAACACCTTTAAAACGCCAATAACCTTTGTTGTCAAAACCACATTTGTCCCTCGTGAATCCGTTTGGAACGCCTATTTTTTGTTCAACCGGAACCCTATATTTCAACATATCCGTTCCTAACACGGTACAATCGGTAGACCTTCTGTATGGATAATTGTTATCGTCTTGTAAAGAACTTAAAGCTTCATTACCGGGGTTTGTAAAAGGATCTCCTGCGTTTGCCAAACACCAAACGTTCCCATCGTTAGTATTGTTGTCTGGAAATGTTACCTGAGAATTATAATCGTAGAAACCAATTTTGTTGTTATTTTGAGTTACACAAAAACATTGTTGTTCGTTGTGTGCTTTTTGAAGAATGCTAATTAATGGGAATAGTCGCTGTGCCAGGAGCGTGTCTGCATAACCGTTTTTGATCATCCACCTATCAAACGACAATATTACGTCTGTAAGTTTTTCTGGCGTAACTCGTTCTTCTATATCACGTAAAGATCGCGAACCATTTAAAATACATAAATTCTCTTGAAAGTCTATCGAAAACAAAATCCGAACATTTAAATCTTTAAACCTCGGATCTTTAAGTAATTTATCAACAGCGTTAAAATGTGAATCCCAACCACAACGCCAACAATTGCTTCCCGGCCAAACGATGTTATATGTTTTACCTTTGCAATCCGTTTCAAGACGCTTCTTGGCTATCAAGAGTTGAGCTTCCAACATCATTTCGTAGTGTAGATCTTGATCGATTTTGCCTTTACTTATTCTATAAAACCCACCACTACCAAAATGTTTTGGTAAATAATTATTCTGTTGAACAAAATCAATAGTTGATGGATTTTGAATGTTAACTTGAGAATCTTTTCTCTCAAACCCCATACTTCCGAAATCTTGGCAACACTGAGCAGAAACTTTGACATCAGGAAACAGCTCCACAAAATAAGAAGACAACAAAATTAGTTCTGTTGCTGGTTCAGAAACGGTTAAACCATTTGCCGTGAAGCCTGTTTTGCTGTATTTGCCATCTTCTGGAAAAAAACTCTTGTTGAACAAACAATTTTTGACGGCGTGAACAATTTGATACATAAATGGTTCGTTAATTTTGAGCTTACCATTATTCCCAAACCAAGGAAAATCAATTTCACGAACACCTTCTTGGTTTGGCGATCCGTTTGTTTTTAAAATTTTTTCAGCAATACGCAATCTTACTTCTCTTTTATCGTTTTCATCATCCGGTGGGCAAATTCTCTCTAACGCGTCTGTTAAATTTAAATTATTTGTATCAAGCGGACTGCAAAAACATGAAATTATATTGTTGTAATCAAAATCTTGTCGTTGCTCTGGTGGTAATTTCTTGACCATTTTATACGCATGGTCATAACTATCTAAAAAATATTCACACAACAAACGCATTGCTGTGTCGCTACCACACAACGTGGTTCTGTCTCTTGGAATTTCGTTGTTGTTTCCTCCTGCGTGCTGTTGGGACATTTAAAACCACAAGGATTTTAGTAAAAAAAAATTTTTAGTAAAAAAACACCAACAATTAATCGATTTTGTCTTTTTTAAGCTTTGTTAAAAAAACCCCGTTGGTTGACAAAACAACGTTTTGCTTTTGAAGATTGGCTTTATACACTTCCATTGTTTTGTAAAATTCAAAAAATTTTGGATCTTTTGCAAACGCACTTGCATAAATTGCCGTTGCTGTTGCGTCTGCTTTACCCATGATTTTTTTTGCCTCCATTTGGGCTTTTGTTTTTATTTCTGTAGCTTCTTTATCTGTGGAAGCAACAATAATTGTCGCTTCTTGTTTTCCTTGAGAACGTAGCTCTTGAGCTTCTTTTTCTCTTTCTGTTCTCATTCTTTTAAATATAGCATCACTATTTTCAACAGGAAGGTCAGCTCTTATTATTCTTACATCAATAATTTCAATACCAAATTCTTTTGTTTGTTCTGCAAGTAAGTTTTGAATATTCTCCATCATTTGCCCCCTTTGCGAGGTAAGAAAATAAGAAAGTGGGTTGGTAGCAACAACTTTTCGCATGACTCCATCAAGCATGGCTGAAATCCTCACGTTTGCACCGCTTTCGTTGCGTAAGGTTTCATAAAACTTTTTCGTGTCTTTAATTCTATATTTTGCATAAGCATCAACAATTAACCGCTTTTGATCGCTTGCTATTACCTCTTTTGCAGGAGAATAGACCTGAAGAATTCTTTTTTCAAAAGCAATCGCCTTATCAATTAAAGGAGTTTTTACATACAACCCTGCTTGGTTTATCTGTCTAACAACCTTGCCAAACCGCACAACAAAAGCCGTTTCCGTTTCACGAACAACAAAAAGACTGGTTATACAAAACAAAACAACAACACCAAGAGATACAAAGTATGGTTTTAATGCTGGTTTTAAAAAATCTCCTTCGTTGCTATTTGATAAACCCATAACGGGAAAAGGTTTTGTTGACTAAAATAAAATTCAAGTGGCAGATGTTGGACTTTTGAACACAACAAAAGACAAAAATAAAAAAATTAGAAAATCAAAAATCCAACATCTCACCGACTTTTACAACCCCTGAATTTTGTAGTAAATCCATAACTTTTTGGTAATCTTGTTTTTGAAAAAACAAACAAACATTTGCTCCGGCATCTATTGTCAAAAACACACCCAAGTTGCTTTTGTTTCGTTGTTGTTGAATAAAATCAATTACCGCGTACGTTCTTTGATTAAAATAATCAATTCCTGTTTCTCTTATGGCTTTGTGCAAACTTAAAGCATTGTTTTCACACATTAAACCAAAAGTTTTAAAATCCTGTGTAGTAAAAAATTTTTTATAATCCTCTTGCGTTTGCAAAAGCCAATTTTGATAAAATTTTGATTTTTTTTGCGTTAAAACCATACCTTCACGGGAAGATGTTTTTTTTTCATCACCTGACAACAAACAAACAACAACACAAATATTGTTGCGGAAGTCGTTTTTTTCAAAAAAAACAGGTTTTACAATTTCATTTTCCCAAGCAACATATTGATGTTTATCGCCAAAAACAGAACGGCAAGCACTTCCGCTTCCAAACCTTGCGATTGTTGCAAGTTGATTTATATCAAGGTTTAAATCAAAAAAATCATTTATCGCAAAACTCAAGGCACAAAAACCACTTGCCGAACTCGCTAACCCACTGGAAGTGGGAAAATTGTTTGATGTTTCAATTTTTAATTTTACATCAACATCAAAAATCTCTCTAAACAAATCAATAAAATTAAAAACTCGTTTATAAAAATTGCTATTCTTATCGATTTTTTCTCCATTCAAAAAGCATTCGTCAAAATCCGATTGTTTGATTTTTGTTGTTGTTCCAAGGTTTTTGGAAGTTATAGAAACACTTGGCGAACTTGGTAAGTTTAACTCAAAATTACTTTTGCCCCAATATTTTATTAAAGCCATATTTGTGGAGGCAAAAAACTCTTGGCTTTCTTGCTTTGGTCTGATTTTTTTACCAACACAAAAAGTTTTAATAATATCCTTTTTTGTAAAATCAGTCATTAAACACAAACTCCAAACCTTTTAATTCTGGTTTTATCTCAATGCTTTTGTAATTGCCAAAATCTCCATTCTTACCAAAAACAACAACACAATCACCGAGCCCAGAGCCAGAAATTTTTGCAGGAAAATTTTGTTTTTTACACAAATCCAAAATATTTTGCGTGTCTTTATCAACGAGCCCGAGTTTTGTTAGTTGTTCTTGGTTTTCTTTGATTAAATTGTAAAAATCACTTTTTTTGTTATGCAAAACAGACAAAACAATTTTGTTGGTAATTTTCCCAATTTTATAAAAAACATCTTTATAATGATTATTTTTTTCAACCACCTCAATGGTTTTTGCCGTTTGTGTTTTGTGCCCGGTGTAGACTGCTTCTATATTTGTTTTATCAAAAAATTCTGCACTCAATTTTGAAATTATATTCTTTGATTTGTTATAATAAACCGCACCACCCAAAACACTTGTTATAACATCAACACCAGATGATTTTATTTTTTTTTTGCCAGTATATTCAAAATACAAAGCCAGGGTTTTTTTTAATAATTCGGTTTTTGTCAAACTTTTATCCATCAACAACAACAAACCGCAACAAACACAAGAAAAAATCGCACCAGAAGAACCAAAACCCCAATCCAAAATATCGCTTTTTATATCAATTTCAAGACCTGTTTTTGATAGTTTTTTACACAAAAAAAAAATACCCTCACACCAGTTTTTCACTCTTTTTGTTGTGGATAAACCAAAATCGCATTGCCCAAATTTGTCGGAATTTACAAAAACACTTTTATCACCATCTGGTTTTTGTTTAATTTTTACAACAATTCTTTGGTTTATTCCTAAACAAACAACAGGAAAACCATCCAAAACCGCGTGCTCCCCGCTGATTATCATCTTTCCACAACAAGAAACACAAACGGATGACATAAAAAATTACAACACCTTGCAAAACAAACCACCATCAACAATATCAACAACTTTCAATGTAAATTTGTTTTTCTTACACGCTTTTTTTAAAAAACCAAATTGCTTTGTTGTTAATTCATGAAAAATCCCAACAACACCGCTTTTTGTGGTTTTTATATCTTTACCAATGGTTCCTGCTCCACAAATTTTGCCGTAAATCTTTTGACTTAAAAGTTCTTTTAAAAACGTTTTTACTTCCAAAGAAACAACGTTTATTTTTTCAAGTAGCTCCTGATTTTTTCTTATTTCTTCAAAAAAAGGTTTTTTTAATTGTATTTGTTTGCAAATCCGCTCTGTAATTACCCCAAAATCATCCCACGTTGTTTTGTTGTTTTGTTGTTCTTTTACAAACCCAACAACATCTTTTGTTTTAAAATCTGGTTTTCCTGTATTTATCAAAAACACTCTCTTTGTTGGTTTTGGTAATTTAATAACCCAGTCTTGATTAAAAAACAAAACACCACCCAACAAAACAGCTTTTATATCAACACCGCTACTTTTTTTATGAAAAATATTTTCCGTTTCTGTTGCAACTTTTAACATTCTATCAACATCTATGTTTGTTTTAAAAAATTCGTTTAACCCAAACAACAAACCAACAACCAACGAAGCACTCGAACCAAGCCCGTAGTTTTGTGGAATGTTGTTATTTATAACAACCTTAAAACTCTGTGGTTTTGTTTTTGTTTCTGTAAAAAACGATTTTAAAATCTCAAAAATATCTCCTTTGTTGTTTTTTGAATTAAAAAAACCATTAACATCAAAATAAAGCTTTTTTCCATTATCAATGATGATGATTTTGTTTTTTTTACTTTCCAAAAAACCACATTTTTTTAAAGTTATATTTAAATACATCCCAATTGTGCAAACAACAGACTTTTTGTTATAAACCACGGAATGTTCTCCTGATATAATCAGTTTTGCGGGAACTTTTACAAAAACTTTGTTTCTATCGTTTTCTATCCTCAAAACAAAACCAAATAATAAAAAAAACTATTTTTTATTATTCAACTTTACACTTTAAACTTTTGGTAGCTGTACACCTGTTTGACCTTGATATTTGCCGTTTCTGTCTTTATAAGATGTTTCACAAACTACGTCTGCTTTGAAAAACACAAACTGACAAGCACCTTCTCCGGCGTATATTTTTGCTGGCAAGTTTGTAGTATTTGAAAACTCTAAAACAACCTGACCTTCAAACTCTGGTTCTATTGGTGTAACATTAACAACTATTCCACAACGAGCATAAGTTGACTTTCCAACACAAATTATAACAACATCACGAGGAACTTTAAAACTTTCTATTGTATTTGCTAAGCAAAAACTATTTGGTGGTAAAATAACACTTTCATTATCTTTTACCACTTTTGTTATAAAATTTTCGCTCGTAAAATTCTTTGGATCAATAACAGAGCTGTTTATGTTTGTGAAAATTTTAAATTCATTTGACACACGAACGTCGTATCCGTAAGATGAAAGCCCGTAAGACAAAACTTTGTCGCTATCTGTTTTTCTAACAAGCTTTTCAATAAAAGGGGTTATCATTTGATGGTTTAAACTTCTTTCTTTTATTTCTTTATCACTTAAAACAGACATTACCTCATATAAAATATTGTTTTGATAAAAATCAAGTTTTGTAAAATCTTTGTTTTCTTGTTTATTGTTTTTATGTTTTTTATTTAAAAAAATAAAAGAATTATTTATTTACTTTGTTTGTTTTGTTTGTTTTGTTGATAACTTTTTTTTGCCTAATTTTACTTTAATTTTATCGGGGTTTATTTGATTTAGTTCAAAATCGTTTTCAACAAAAGAAATTGTTTTTATGTGTTTTGGTTTTTTGTTTGTTGATAAGTCAAAAGTTTTTGTTAAAAAGTTGTTTGCTTTTGTTTGTAGATTTTTTGCATTTTGAATGTGTTTTTTTAACTTTTTTAAAAGCTTTTTTAGTTTATTTATATCTTTGTCTTGTAAAAGAAATGTGGAGATAAAAAATATTGTAATTATTTCAAAAAAAGACATTTACACATCTGGAAAAACAAATAATTAGTAATCTTCTGGGTTGTTTAAAATTGTTCTTCTGCCTGTTAAATCTGGGGATGAAAGTATTCCTTCTTGTTCCATTTTTTCAATAAAATTAGCTGATTTGTTGTAGCCTATACGTAGTTTTCTTTGAAGATAACTTATTGATGTTTTTTTTTCTGTTAAAACAATTCTTACAGCTTGTTTGTAAAGTGAGTTGTCGGTTTCGTTTTCAAAACCACCACCAAAGCTACCTGAAAAACCACTGCCAAAATCCTCATTTTCATCTTCGTTTGTTAAAGTAATGTATTCTGGTGGTTGGTTGTTTTTTTTGATATAATTTACTACATTTTCAACCTCTTCGTCTGTGATAAGTGGCCCGTGGACACGAAGAGATTTTACACCGCTAAGCATAAACAAAAGGTCACCCTTACCAAGAAGCTGTTCGGCGCCTTGTTCTCCAAGAATTGTTCGGCTGTCTATTTTAGAGGTCACGTGATAACTTATTCTTGTCGGGAAATTTGCTTTTATTACACCAGTTATTACATCAACAGATGGGCGTTGTGTTGCGGTAATCAAATGAATTCCCGCGGCACGAGCCATTTGTGCGATGCGTTGAACCAAAACCTCTATTTCTTTTTTTGCCACAACCATTAAATCTGCCATTTCATCAATTACAACCACAAGGTAAGGAAGTTTTTCGTCTTCAATTTTTTTTTGTTCTACTTTTTCGTTAAAACCAACTATGTTTCTAACTCCTGCGTCTGAAAGCGTTTTGTATCGCTTTTCCATTTCTGCAACAACCCACTTTAAGGCCAAAACCGCTTGTTTCGCATTTGTGATAACCGGCAAAAGTAGGTGAGGAATTCCGTCGTATGCGGAAAATTCCAGCATTTTTGGGTCTATCATTATAAGTTTGCATTCTTGCGGAGAGAGTTTGTAAAGCATAGATAAAATCATTCCATTGATACCAACTGATTTTCCACTTCCTGTTGTTCCTGCGATTAAAAGATGTGGCATTTCGGTTAAATCCGCAACAATAGGGCGTCCAAATATATTACAACCTAATATCATTGGGATTTTTGCTCCTGTATTTTCGTATTCTTGACTTTCTATAAGTCGTCTAAAACAAACAACTTCCCGTGATTTGTTTGGAACTTCTATTCCTAATGTATCTCTTCCGGACAACGTTGATGTTCTAACAGACGTAACCATCATTGTGCGAGCTATGTCTTCTGCGAGATTTATTACTCTTGAAGCCTTTACTCCTGCTTGTGGTTTAAATTCGTAAAGAGTGACGATTGGTCCGGGTTTATACCCAATCATAGATCCACGAACACCAAACTCTCCGAGTGTTTGTGCCAGTTTTGTCATATTTTCTTTGCACAAAACTTGGTTTTGTGTTTGGTTTTGTTTTTCTATAACTTTAAGCAAACTTGAAACGGGAGCAATATAGGTTGTTGTTTGTGTTTGTTGTGTTGGTTTTTTTATCTTCACTTGTGTTTGTATTTTTTTGTTTTGTTTTTTTGTTTTAAATATTGTTTTTATTGATGTTAACGGGTGAAACACAACAAAGAAAAGCGTTTTTGCAAAGTGTGATGTTTTTTTTATTACTGCAAAAACAATCTTAAATAAAAGCGGTTTGTTTTTTAACTTTGTTTGTTGATGTTTTTTGCCTTCTCCAAAAACAAAAACACAATATGGGTGTAGGCAAACAACCAAAAAACAAACAATAAACGTTATGACTTTTTGAGGTAAAAAAGGAGTTAGTTTTGTTGTTGCGACACCGATGTTTCCGCCGATTGGTAAAGGAAAAAAGTGTTGATACATGTCAATTGTGTTTAATATAAAGCAAAAACAAAACATTGTTATTATTGTGTAAATTGTTTTAAATTTTGGAAAGCTTATTGGTTTTTTTAAAATTAGTTTTGTTGACGCGAAAAACAAGAAAGGAAATGCCAAAAAAACAGATAAACCAAACCACTGAAAAAGCAAATCTGCAAAGTAAGCACCAAAACCAAAAAGTAAGTTATGTGTTCTGGTTGTTCCTATGTTGTTAAAGCTGTTGTCCGTTGTGGAGTATGAAAACAGGGAGAGCAGAACTAATAAACCAACAGAGGCGAGTATGAGCCCTTTTTTTGTTGTTTTTGTTTGGATTGATGATAAAACCGCTTTTTTCATTTAAAAACAACTACCTTTGTTAGTTTTTCTTTGTTTATATTTTTCAACAGGATTTTTTGAGGGACGCGAGCGGAGCGAGCGGAGGGTTGGGTGGGTGGGGCGATAATTTTATGACCCGCGGGCACGGATTTATGTTCTTTCTGTTGTTGCGGGTCTATTAAATTATCGCTTGTGTTCTTTTTTTTGGTTTTATTGAGTTTTTTGATTTTTTTCATAAAATTTCAATATGCGAGCTTTAATTGTTTGTGTTTTTTTTTTAACATTTTTAACAAACCCTTTTAAGGTTGCAGATGCGTTTTTTACCGAGAACTATAAAAAAAACATTTTATACGGAGCGTTTAAAAAACAGAAAACAGCAGACGTTTATTTCCACATGCAAGCTGGTTTTGTTTTAAAAATGTGGGGTCCAAATTTATCAACATCCTTAATGGCAAACAACAATACATTAAATACCTACGTTGATGCGATTGGTGAGAATAAAATAAACCAGTCTTTATCACCAAAATACACTTATTCCATAGATGTTGCTATTGGTTTAGCAACACACGGAAGTCGTTTTAGACATGAAATTGGTTTTACTTGGTATTCGTTGGCAACAGATGTTTTACAATTAGATGGATATAGTTCAACAATCAACGGAACAGAATATAGTTTCGCTCCGCTAAATGGGCAATACATTTCAAAATTGGGAGCATATTCAGATGTTTATAAAATAATGTATAAACTCAATGTGGATTTTCGTGATGTTTTTAGTTTGTTGAAAACAAAATGGGATGTTTATTTTGGCATTGGTGCTGGAATGGCGATTATAGAAGGTGGAAGTTATGTTGGAGAAAAAATTGAAGCCACACAAACAGAAGAAACAGCAACAACAACTTACAGCGTAGTTAGTCGCAACGTCTCAACAACAAACGCAAGCAAATATTCGTTAAACAAGGAGTTGTCGTTTGGTGTTGGTTATGCGGTGGAGCTTGGCATGATTGCAAACCTTAGTCAATCTTTTGCCGCGAGTGTTGCTTTTTCTTTCGAAGGTGTTTCAAGGCCGTTATTGACCAATAGATTTAAAACAATTGATGGTTTTTCTGGTGCTTACAAACATCTTGATTATCATATCGGTTTAAAAGTCGGTATCCTAATGAAAGCTTTTGATGTTGCGATGTAGTTTTTTTGGTTGTGGTGTTTTTATTATGTTTTTTGTTTCAACAAGAAATTCTGGTGTTTTATGCAAGTTTCAAGATATTGTTTTAAATCCTGTAGTTAAAGGACACGGTGGGCTTTTTGTGCCGAGTTTTTTTACTCCAATGGGTTATCCAGAAATTGAGAGAATCGCAACAATGTCTTATCCACAAAGCTTGGCGGAGATTGTATATGGTTTTTGCGATGGGTGTATTTCTAAAAGTGATTTAACAAATCTCACAAACGAAGCTTTTAAGGATTTTTCAACAGGCTTCGGGACAGATAATAAACAAAAAACCGGAGACAAATATTTTTCTACTCTAACGCTTGAAGAAGGTTTGGAAATTGCAAACCTCAATTATGGTCCAACGGGGTGTTGTAAGGATTACGGATATTGTTTTGCAGCAAGTTTGGTGAACCATTTTGCAAAAAAGGAAGGTAAAATAAGAAACATTGTTGATTGTTCCGGTGGTTCTTCTGGACCAAGCGTTGCTTGGGCAACAAGAAACAAAGACTTTTTGCGGGCCTTCACTTTGGTGAAAGAAGGCAAAAACAACTCTGTGAAAGCAACACTCGCAAAGGCAAACGAGAATGCCAACAACATTGGTTATGCGATGGTAAGTTGTGAAGATAGCTTTATAAACGATATTAGATACGAGGTTTACAACAACGACAGCTTTGCCGAAACTATGAACTTGGTTTTCATAAATGACTTAAACCTTGTTTCTGTGTTTGCATATTTACCAGCTTTTTTTAAAGCTTACATCAAGTGTAATTCAAGTCCTTTTTCTGTGTTTTTACCAACTGGAAACGCATCGCTTGCAATGGCCGCTTTTTTTGCAAAAAAAATCGGTATTCCAATAAGAAAGATTGTTTTGGCAACAGAAAAAAATGACTTTTTTAATATAATACAAGATAGCAAAGTTGCCATAAACAACAACAATCAAGAAATTGGGTGTTCCTCTCTTCACTCTGCTGTTCCAACAAACTTTGAGCGGATAATGTTTTATCTATTTGAAAGCAATCAGGGGTCTGTAAAAAGAGCAATGGAAGAACTGGAAAGTAATATGCGTTATAAAATCAGCGATAAATTGGTTGATAAGTTTGAGGAGGATTTTTTTGTTGCCAAGTGTGATAATCAATTTTCAATAAGAAACGTGATTTATTCAATGATTAGAGAAAGAGAGATTTATGTAGAACAACATTTTGCTATTGCAAAACTAGCAATAGATCAAATTACAAGTGCACTCGGGGCAACAATTACAAACTCACCAATGGTGATTTTTAACACATTGGATTTTAGACGAAACCTTGATTTTGTTAATGCGTCGTTGGGTTATGATATTGAGAGACCAAATTTACCTTGGACACCAGATGATGTAAAAAAGTTTGCTCCTGTGGAAATTACTGCCGATAAAAACGAGGTTTTAAGATATATTATGAACGCTTTGGAAAATCCAGAGGTTTTAAAAACCACCAACGCACAAAAAGAGGGCGAAGGTACGGATGATAGCAAAAACCAATAAACGATAAACACCAATCACAACACAACGGCAACAAAGTGGTTTTAATGGTGAAAACCGAGATTGTGTTTTTTTTTTGCGATGTTTTTTAACCAAGTTTGATGTCTTGTGTTCTTCTTTTATATGCAGAACTAACCACAATATCCGAGTTTGCTATAACCTTCAATAGCATACCTTGTGGGATAGAGATAACAGGATTTAAATCATCGGTAAGTCCGTCTGTCATTTTGTCTGCAATGTCTTGTGCTGTATCTATAACGCTTTGTGCCGCCGCGTTTGCCGGCGATGTGTTTGTAACCGTTGTTCCTGTTGCTGTATTGATAGATGTGGCGTTTTTGATGCCTGCGATTTTTTCAACCGCTATAGCTGTGCCAAGTGTGACAAAAGAATACAAAAGCGAGTTTTTAAAAAGTTCGCCGTATCGTGTGTCAATATCGCCTTCTATTCCTTTTTTACCACTTTGATCGTAAGTGTCGGCGTTCATTGTTATTACTACGCCATCAGGGCGAATTACTTTGTTCCAAGTTAGTAATAAACGAGTTTGAACGGTGCTTGTGGTTGTTGTGTATGAACCATATAATCGCGATCCTCGTGGAATAAGAATTTTACTTCCTGCTTCGCCATAAACATCTTTCGACATTACTGCGCGGATAGTTCCGGCGGCCTCGGAGTTGATGGCCGTTTCAAGCACTGCTTCCATAATTTTACCTGTTGCAATGGTGTTTTCAAGGTTGGAAAGTTTTGACACCGCATTGCTTGCGTTTGAAGTTGAGACTTCTTTTTCCGCCAAACTTGCCCCATCAAAAAGTATAAAATCCTTTTTACCAGACGACGATGTTTGTTTGCTGGTTTTGTCGTTTGGACCTTTACCATTTAAAACAAACATCTCTTCAAGAGCATTTTCGCCAAGGTTTTTGATATCTCGTTCTTTTTTTGATTTACCCTTTTTGTCTCCAATTGTTCCGTTGTTGTTTGGTGTGTCTCTTTCGTTTTGTTGCGAAAGAGGAGATCCTGAGGAATCCGGTAAGTTTGCCTCACTCGTATCGCTGTTTGTTTTTACTTTATCAAAAGTCTGCGATTTTAGTTTTTCTTTATATTCTTGATATTCTGTGTCTGTCATTTCAACTTCGGTGGTGATGGTTTTAACTTTACCTTTTCTGTCGCGAATTTTTTGCCTAATTTTTCTTTTTTTTTTCACTTCATCAACAACTGGTTCTGTTTTTTGTTCCGTTGGTTTGTCGCTGGTTTTATTTTCTTCTTTATTTATTGGTTTTTGCACAATTTTTTTAATCTTCTCGCCGTTTTCAATAACCTCAACTTCAACGTATTCGTATTCCTGTTTGTCGTTTTGTTTTTGCGTTTCTGTGGTTTTACTTTTGGTATTTTTTTGCTCATCTATGATTGTAATTTTTTCAATGGTTGGAATTTTTGGAGTTTCTGGAAGTTTTAATTCCGGAACTTGAATTTGACGGAGAGCCTCGGAGTTACTAATTGTTTGATCGCCGATAGAAACTTTATTTTTTTGAACTATTTGCCCAGCTTGGGATTTTGCTATTTTTTCCGAAGCAATCTTCTTTTGCTCTGCTTCTTGGTTAGCTTTAACTGATTTGGCTTTTTGTTTTTTTACTTTTTTTTTAGGTTCGTCCGCAGTTGGTGCAAAAAACATTTTATAACCAATTCCAAGTGCCGTTGCACCGATTATGATGTATTTCAACCACTTACTTGCCAAAGCTTGTGCCAACTTGGGTTTTTGTTTTTGGACATCTTTTTGTGCTTCTTCGGCTTTCTGTAAGTCTTCGTCAATTTTTGCGTTTAAATCTATCTCTGTGCCGGCTTTTTGTGGTATCAAACACTCCCAACGGGAGGTGATTGAAAAAAAATAATATGCAAGGATTGCGGGTGTGTGTTTTTTTGTCTTCTACGTTTTGATTAGAGTTTTGAGGTTGTTTTGTCTTGCTTGACTTTTATGAAAAAACAAAAAGCTTACGTGCTGTGCGGGCGAGTGGCCGAGTGGTCAATGGCAGCAGACTGTAAATCTGCCCTCGTTTGAGTTCGTAGGTTCAAATCCTACCTCGCCCACGCTTGCGTTTTTTTGGAAATGCTATAGAATGAGTTGTTTAGTTTTAGGGGTTTTTGTATGTTCTTCCGCAAGAAAAAAGAGACAGACGTTGATGTTTTACAAAAAATAAAGGATAGAATAGCAGAAGATGACAAGAAAAACGACGAATTGCAGACAACGTCAAACACAACGACGGGAGGTACAGACGATGATCTTTTGGACGACTTAGAAACAACAACAGACAACAGCGATACTACGGACGATGCAATTGACGATATAAACAAAGTGGTAGAGCAATCTATTGTTGCCAACGAAGATGAACAAGACAGCTTTGAAAGCAGTTTAGAAAGTGATTTTTTATCGGACGTTTTTGCAGATGACGACGCGACCAAAGCAAATCAACAGAACGACGCCGGTCTTGAAGACAACGAAGACACAGCAGACACAAATGCAGAAGACTTGATTGACGAGGAAAATCGTCAAAACGGAACTAACGATGGTGCAAATGACGATCAAGGCGAAAAGATGTTGGGTTTAGACGGAAAATATTATACTGAAGACGATTTGACGTATATGTCTGTTGATCGGTTGCGTGAACTCGGTTTCTTAGAAGAAAAGAGTGAAAGTAATAAACCAAAAGAAAATGAAGCAAACTCTGTTGAGGACGATTTGTCTGGTGATTTATTGGGTACCGATGAAACGAATGATGACGACGATTTAACCGACGACGACACAACAACTGAAAACCAAAAAGAAGCCAGCGAGACAGATGAGGAATATTTGAACGATGTTTTTGTTAACGACGATGCAAGCGATTATTTAGAAAATGACGAAGATGATAACAACGACGAGGAAGATGACGAAGAAGTTGGTGCTATAGACAATATAACAGAAAATGACATCAGTGAGAAAGCCAAGGAGGTTGCAGGAAACAATAAGGTAAAAAACGTCACACAAAGTAATAAACCAGACAACACGATAGGTTTGAACACGAATAGCGGTTATGATACGAGCACACTGCAAAATCATCAGTCTTTACAAGAAGGGTTAAAACAGCACAAAAATGATATTCACAACGTGGACAATGTAAGTTTTCCGGTTTTACCAAGAGAAGATGTTAAAGAAGAAGCAACGCATAATGTGTCTATAAGCACCGATGGTAAGACAGCGGTCAGTAATCATACAAAGGAAAGTGTAAAAGGTAGTATTACAGATTTAATTGAGAATGTTAAAAACCAAATTTTACACAAAAGGCAAGCACGCGATATTGGTTATCGCACAAGAGGTAAAACAATAGAGCAATTTGTAGAAGAGTTGATACGCCCAAAACTTGTGGAATACTTGGATGCTAATCTTGACAGACTTGTTAAAGATGCGGTTGATAAGGAAATACAAAAAATTGTTGCCGAAGTTGATACAGAAAGTGTATAACACGCCAAAATGTATTGGAGCAGTTGTTTTTGTTTTGTTTTTTTTCTTGTTTGTCGGTTTAAAAACAATATCCTTGGTTTATGCTGTCAACAAAACCTGTTTGTGTTGTTATAATGCCGTTGTGTTGGAAAATGTGTTGAGCGGAGCAGGCATGTAGATGAACGTGTGGCATAATACTTGAAAGCGATAAGAACTGATATATTGTATAAAGTTGGAAGAAACACAAACGAAAGAGCTAAAAGGTATAAAGATTGCAACAATGCAAACAGAAGCACAAATGACAGCAAATCAACTTAAAGACAGGTTTTGCCGTGAGAACATATTATAAAAGTTGTTATCAAAAGGATGTCAAGAAGTTTGGTTTAGAAACTGGTTGTTGATGTTGTTGTGTCGTCAAATGGTGCGGTATTTGAAAAAAACACTGTTTGATTTTTTGACGAAACAACGATTTGGAGTTGTTTTAACTGTGAAGCAGGTTTGAGTTTTGAAATATTATAACAAAACCCAAAAAACACATTTGCCCTCATGCAAGTAGCAAAAGGGCAATAATAAATCTACGTGGCATGTGTAAAGCCGTTTTTATTTGTTATCTTTGGTCATTTTTTTAACCAATTTATCTGTTTTTTTTAATAACTCCTCACTTTTTTCTTCTCCGAGCAAGTTTGGCAATTCATTCTTCAAAGCTGTAATATCAATTTTGCCATCTGCTACTCTTTTTTGGATTTCAGCAACATCAACCACACCGTTTAAAACATCTGCAATATCGGTCTGAGTGACTTTACCTCCATTTTTGGATTCTGCGATGACTTTTGCATTGTTGACAAGTTGTTCAATTTCTTTTTGTGTCAACAATTGATCCAAAGCACTGAATAAACTTGTATAATCAACTTTACCAGCCTCAACGTTTTTTGCAATGGCATCAACATCAATGTTCTTGATAACACCATTCATCAACTCCTTTTCTTTACCCATCATAAACTAATAACATCAAGATTATACATTTTTGAAATAGCAATGCAAATTTTTTTATATTTTTTTTATTTTTTTCTCGTTGTTTGCTGATAAACCGTTTATTTTAGCTTGCTCATACATATAACTACACCTTGATTTGTGATGCTTTTTTTTATTGAGGAAGTCCAATATTTAAGTAAAAGATCATTTTTTTTGTCACATTCTTTCATTTCTTTGTAAAAAGTATTTCCCTTTAATAGTAAAATCTTATTGGCTTGCGGGAGATGGTTTGCGAGCAACAAGATATTGTAAAGACTTGTAAATGCACGAGATGTTATTGTTGTGTTTACCGGAATAATTACACCGCTATTGTGTATATTGATTGCTTGATTTACTACATCAAAGGAAAGCCCAAGCGATTTGCAAGTGTTCTTTAAAAACTCTGCTTTGACGGGTGATTTTTCAATCATTGTAATACGCTTGTCGGTAGCGACACCAAGAACAATGGCGGGAAAGCCAGCACCGCTCCCAAGATCTGTAATGTTGTTGCTGTCTTGCAGGTATGGCACAAGTTGGAGGCTGTCTATTATATGTCGCGTCCAAATTTGCGGAATTGTGCTTCTGCCGATTAAATTATGTTTTTCGTTCTCCTGTAAAACCATATCAACAAAAGCGGATAATTTCTCAAATTTCTTTTCATCATTACCAATGAAATTTGTTATTATCTCCGCTGCCGCCGATGTTGGTTTAATTATAGTCATCTTTCATTTTTTATTTATCTTCTTATTTATCATTTTTATCTTCGCTGTCTTTTTCGTCTTTTTTTTCATTCTTTTTGTCTTTGAGCGGATTGTATTGCATATACATTCTTCTCTCGTGTTCTGCGCGGCGTTCTTTACTCCAAGCAGACACTTTTGTTAGATAACCTATAACGCGAGTTGCATAATCAACATTTTTTGAGCCACATTTGGAACAATCATTTCTCGTGTGTTTATCAATATATCCGCAGTCATTACAACAGGTCACCAAAATATTGAAGCAGAAATATTCACAGCCTTCTTGTGCGGCAACGTGTAGCAATTTTTTGAAACCTTCCTTTGTTGGGTATTCAGCAAGGTTGCAATGGTAAGCTGAACCGCCATCGAGATATTTCATAAATCTTTTGCCGTGCATTTCAAACTTGTCAAGAATGCTGACTTCATCGTCTTCTACTTTATAGAGATAAGAGTTATAACAATCGCGTGGAACTTTTAATCCACTTTCTTTGTCCCAACGAGCATTTTTTACACCTAAATTTTCTGCTGGCACAAATTCTGTATTAAATTTATAGCCAGTTTCTTCTTTTGCTTTTCTGTTTTCATCGCTGATGGTTTTTAAGATATTTTCAACAAAAGACATATACTTTTCGTTTAGGCTTATTTCTAATCCTTGACTTTCTGCCGCCTCAACCATTCCATTTATACCGATTGTCAAAAATTGTTTATCCATTGAAATATAACCGGCATCATAAACTGGCATCAAACCTGCTTTGAGGTATTTTTCCATCAATTTACGGGTAGCAATTTGGTATTTATGAATTTTTTGCACCATTTCCCTAATGTCTAATCCTTTTTGCACTGCACGATTTAGATTGATGGTGATAACATTTAACGAACCTGTTTGAACTCCGCCTGCACCAAGTGTATAACTAAATTCCTTTAATTGGTCGCTAACATCGTTTTTTAATCTGCAACAAGAGGAAAGAGCATATGCATTTTCGCTCATAAATGTGAAAAATGCATTTCCTTCGGAATATTCTTGTGTTATGAAATCTTCAAAATCTTTATCAACAAGTTCGCCGTCTTTTGTCAAACAAGCGGCGGTAATTACTGGATATGTCAATAATGCTCGGGTTCTCTCATCATTGAACCAATGCATAAAATATTTTTGGAGTTTTACAAGTGTATTATAGTCAGGTTTTGAGCCGTCAGGGAAACAGAATTCTCCAAACATTCCTTCAAAATATGACTTGTCGTAGATAGAGATGTTCCAGAAAATAGATTGATAACCTCTGGAAACGGAAGGTTGATTTATTGTATAAACCACGTGTTGGAAATGTCCTTCTATGTCTTTTTTGTGAGTTTCAAGGTAATTTTCTCCGTATGTTTTTTTTGCAAAATAGTCAAAATACATCAAGAACTCTGCTGTTGCTACTGCACCGGCAAATTGGCTTGAAACGGCTAACATCAAATTGACAAATCCACCACAAAAACTTGCAAGATTTTTTGGAGCAACGCTTCCGCCACCCAATGTTTTAAGCCCATCCAGCAAGAAAGGATACATTGTAATACTTACACAATAAGGTTTTAAACTTGTTTCATCGTGAACGTAAATTTCGTGGTCTTCAATTTGTCTTATGTATTCTTTTGCCAAATCTTCTCCATACATTTCACGGATTTTGTCGCTAATGAGACGGCGGTTAATCTGGATGTTGATGTCTTTATGAATTTCATATTCCATTGTGTGGAGGTTTTTGTTCGTAACGTTTGCATTGGCATCTAAACTTGAGCCATCCGCGGCATTATTGCTTGGCTGTGCGTAGTTTTCAATAAAGTTTTTCTTCAAATCAAGTTGCCAATCCTCTAACTTGGTGAAGAATACATTTTTTTTTCCATTTTTTTCCATAAATTAATCTTAATAAAAACAAATAACTTAAAAGTTTTGTGGTCTTAACCACTTATTCCGTACACAAAAATCAGTTCCTCAACCAATAATCGTATTTAAAACTTTTTGCCATAAGTTTTAAACATCGGGGCTCTTTTATCTTTTATGATTTTGTAATTGTCAATTTTTCACAAAGTGGCTTTTTTGCGGGAGATATATGATTTTAATCAATAAAGCAGGGGATGAAAATTTTTTTTAATTTTTTTCTTGCACTAATGTATAAAGTTTTTAACGGACAACTTTTTTATCTTTTTGTTATTTTATTCTTATTGTTCCCGATGCTTGAATTTTAAAAAAGGGAACTATTTAATTTGTTAGTTGTTTAATTTTAATGCTATTATGATGAAGAAAGCGACTTTTAATCACCATAAAACTCCAGAAGAAATTGTTGTTGAAATGGATAAATATATTATCGGGCAACAAGATGCAAAAAGAGCCGTTGCAATCGCTTTTGTTAATCGTGGCAGGAGAATGATGATAAAAGATGAACGTTTAAGAAGTGAGATTACGCCGAAAAATGTTTTACTTTATGGCCCTACTGGTGTGGGAAAAACAGAAATAGCAAGAAGGGTTGCAGACATTACAGATAGTCCATTTTTGAAAGTGGAAATGACGAAATTTACAGAAGTTGGATATGCTGGAAAAGACGTTGAAAGTATAATAAGAGATTTGGTTGCTATAACTATAAAAAGGGAAAAGGATAGACTTTCAAAAGAACGTGAAATTGTCTCAAAAAAGCAAGCCTTAAAAGTTGTCGCTCGTGTGTTGGCGGATACAACAGGGAAACCAGTTGATGAAGAAAAACTTGCAAACGGCGTTTATGATAACGACGAAATAAAAATTGAATTACCGGATAGCTTCAGTGGAGACAAAAGCGACGGAATGGAAGACTTTGGCGGAGGCTTTGGAATGGGGACGGCAATTATAAGTGTTATTCCCGTTTTTGGTGCGTTTAGCGAAGGAGAAAAGAAGACAAGAAAGACATTGAAAAACGTTAAAGTTAGACAAGCACTTGAAACATTGGCCGATCACGATTTAAATGAATATGTTAGCAAGAATTTAATTATTCCTGATGTTTTGAAGAAAATTGAACAAAAAGGGGTTATTTTCTTGGACGAGATTGATAAATTGATAAGCAATAAAGAAAGTCATTCTCGTGGCGAAGTTTCAAGAGAAGGAGTTCAAAGGGATTTATTACCTATTATTGAAGGAACAATGGTGCAAACGAAATATGGCTCTTTAAGAACCGATCATATTTTATTTATTGCCGCTGGTGCTTTCCACGACAACAAAGTAAGTGATTTAATGCCAGAATTACAAGGACGTTTTCCAATATGTGTACCTCTAAAATCTTTGTCAGTAAAAGATTTTGAGCATATTTTGAGCGATTTGAAATATAGCTTGCCAGAACAACAGCAACAACTTTTGAAAGTTGATGGTATCAATATTGTTTTCGAGAAAAGCGGATTGAAAGAGATTGCAGAAATTTCTTATAGAATGAATAGCGAACTTGAAAACACAGGTGCTCGTCGTCTGCATTCTGTGATTGAAAAAGTTGTTGAAGAAATGAGTTATTCGGGCAAGAAAGGAATGAAAATTGTCGTGGATGGTGCTTATGTCATAAAAATGACGAAAGATGCTTTTGATAAAAAAGTGAATGTTAAAAAATATGTAATATAGTTGAGGGCTCATTTTATGCTTTTGGCTGTTGCTTGGATTAGTTTGTCTTTTTTCTTTGGAACCAGTTTTTTTGGTTTGTCTTATTTGGCACACAGACCAATGCCATTGGAATTTATGATGTTTTATCGTTTAATGATTTCTTCGGCAATTCTTGCGGTTATTATTTTAGTTCGTCGCCAAAGGTTGTTGATAAGAAAAAACGAAGTTTTACTTTCATTGCTTGTTTCGGTCAGTCAGTTGAATGCTTGGTTGCAGGGTTATAGCACAAAGTATATTATTTCCGGCTTGGTTTCGTGTGTTTGTTTGTTACAGATTTTTGTCGCGGAGTTCGTTGGAGCAATCTATGAAAGAAGAAAAATGCGAGGAAAAATTATTGTCAGCGGTGTTTTGGGAGTTGTTGGGCTTGTAATGCTTCTGAATAAGCAACTTTTTTCACAAGATGTTGCAAATTTGGATGTAAAAAATACGATTATTGGTGTCTCTTTTGCTTTTGTTTCAACTTTTGCAGCGGTAATTGGAAATTTGGTTTACGAAAAAAATGGAAAAATTCTTAATCAACAAATGCCAAGAACGACATTTTTAATGTATAATTGTATTTTTGGCGGGCTTATTCTTTTTGTGCTTGGTTTAATTTTGCAACCAGTAAAAGACTTGTTTAATCCAGCATTGCAAGATGTCAAATATGTTGGCGTAATGGCTTATTTAGGCTTGACGGCAACGGTTATATCGTTGTTGGCAATGTATTATATTGTTGAAAAGCAAGGAGCGGTAAAGGTTGCTTATGTAAATTTTATTATTCCAATCTTGTCAATGTTTGTAAGCACAATTGCGGAAGGATATCGCTGGAATGTCGTTTCCGCTTGTGGGTTGTTTGTTATGTTGTTTAGTGTCTGGGTGGGTATAAGACCAGACAAAAAGAAGGCACAATAGACAGCAAGCAACCACATAGCGAACAGGGTAGATATTAGAAATCAAGGAGCGTTATAAATATGAGAATACAAGTTAAAGTAAAACCAAATGCAAGAAAAAACGAAGTAAAGCAAATTGATGGGAATAATTTTGAAGTTTTAACAACAGTGACACCGGAAAACGGAAAAGCAAACAATAGCGTCGTGGAGTTATTGGCAAAATTTTTGAGAATAGGGAAGACAAAAATAAAAATTATTTCTGGTGAAAAAAATAAAATAAAGGTTTTTGAAATTGCAGAATAGCAAACCGCAGAACAATAAACCACGGAAGAGCAAGGAAATAAAAACAAGTGAACAACACAGGGGGTCAAAACAAAAGAGTTTGCCTTTTAGCGGTTTTTTTAGGTTTTTATTTTAGCGAAATACCAAAAGCCGACCTTACAAATGGAACTACAAAGAACTTTATAAAAAATCTAATAACAATTGCCCGCTGTCATCTTTTTCATATGCTCGTCCATAAACCGGCTCTGGAGCATCAAGCTCTTTTGCAACACCATATTGCATACCAGCGAAGATTGCGAATAATGCTAAAAATGGATCTGCCATAGACGAAGAAATGCGATGCTCTATGCGACAATTTAGTGGATCTTCGTTTGGTTTTTTTGGTATTCTAATTGCACAAGTTCGGTTATTAAAACCCCAGCATAAACGAGTTGGGAAATGTATCCATTTTTGCATTTTCTTCGGCATATAATAGCGGGTTTTGCAATTTTCCGTTGGAGCAAGGAATTTTATAAATTTTGGTGTCAGTTTTAATATTCCAGCAATGCACCAATATAGCGGTAAATAATGATATTCGTCATCGTCGTATGGATTTTCTTTTGCAAAAAGATTTGCTCCGTTGTGATAAATGGATATGTGAAAATGTAAGGAGCTTGTTGGCTCGTTTTCAAACGGACGAGCTCGAAAGTCAAAAGTATAGTTTTTTATATGCGTGGCGACAAAGGCTTTAAAATTGTTTATATTCTCTGCCAGTTCCAGCGGGTTCTTTGTTGGTATAAACTGCACTTCAAATTGATTAAAGCCATCTTCTTCTTCAAAGCTTTCCAATCTTATTTTATTGGTTAGTTTTTGTCCTTGCTCTTTGGCATGTATTATGTTTAGTTTTTCATTTTTAAATTTGTCGTCGTGTTTCTGTATGGCATCAATAATGTTTTTAATCGCCTCGCTGTTGCAATTCAGTTTTTCTTTAAGTGGCTTGTGCTCGGTGTCAAGGATATAAAACTCCAATTCCGCGGAGACTTTAACAGACAGGTTTTTTACATCAACATCAAGGTGCTTGGCGAGAGTTTTTAAAAAATTCGCTGTTTGATTTCTTAACATATCAATTTTTGCTCCTCTTCTGTTTAACATTAAGTGCTTACAACATAGCAACGTAATGTTAAAGTAATAAATTTCAACATTTTCAAAACCACCTCCCGTAGTCGCTCATATTTCCATACATTTTACCTACGCGGGTTTGTTTGATAAAGTTTTCAATTTGTTTTTCATACATTGCTTGTCTGTCTTTATAAGGAAAATGTCGCTGGATGCTATCAATTCTTAGTCTTTGGTATATTTCTGGAAAGGTATAAAAATGCTTTTTTATCAATTCGTCTTCGTCAATAATTTGTCTCATTCGTGTGGAGATTGTAAATTTTTCTTTGCAGTTTTCTAATGCTCTTCGGCCATCATCTGTCATTTTGCCATATTTTTCAAGCCATTTACATCTTTCCTTGTTCAGCTCCGTCCAAGGACTTTTCTTCTGTCGCGGTGAAAAACGTTGCACTATTTTTCCGTCAATGTTTCTGCAAGTGCTGTCAATCCAGCCAAAACACAAGGCAACATAAACCGCGTCAATATATGATAAACGACCTTCTTGTGGTTTGCCTTTTTTTATTTCTACAAACATTTCTTGCTTGCTTTTGTGATGTTCTGCGAGAAATGTGTAAAATTCATCAAAAGATTTAAAAGATAAAATTGTTTCTATATCAGTCATTGTCAAAACCTTTAATCAAAAATATTTTTTAAATCCTCAGGAATGTCATCATCGTTTGACATAATGTTGGCTTGCTGTGCTGGGTAGTCAATAGGGTTTTGAACTCCTTGGATTTGTTGCGGTGTAAAAGTTTGTTGCGGTTGAAAGCTTACATTCTCAATTGGAGCAACAAATTGCCTTTGTTCGCTTGTTGGTTGATAACTACTAAACAATACGTGCTCTTTATCGTAAAATAATGTAATTGTGCCGACGGGGCCATTACGATTTTTCGCAACTATTACTTCCGCAAGATTTTTGACGTTTTCATATTGTTTTAACCATTTGTTGTAATCATTTACTTGCACGTCGTTGCTTGGGTCGGTAATTTTTGGTTCTTTTCTGGATAAATAATATTCTTCGCGATAAAGCAACATTACAATATCGGCATCTTGTTCTATTGTTCCACTTTCACGAAGGTCGGAAAGTTGCGGTCTTTTGTCGTGTCTGTCTGCTCCTTCAACCGCTCTTGACAACTGGGACAATGCAATGACGGGAATACTTAATTCTTTCGCTATTGCTTTCAATGTTCCTGTAATCTCTCCAAGTTCAAGCACGCGTTGTCCTTGATATTTGCCAGATGTTTTTAAAAGTTGTAAGTAGTCAATAATAATAGCACAGATATTGTAGCGGTTTTTCATATATCTTGCACGGCTACGGAGTAAAGAAATATCTAATGCCGGTGTGTCGTCAATGTAGAGCGGAAGCTCGGCAATATCTTGCATTGATTGATAGATTTTATTCCAATCTGCATCATCTATTCTTTTGTTTTTTATTATATTACCATCTGCATCTTTTGTGTCATATCTTCCTGTATGCACCGCTTTTGTGCTATAATTGCTATCCATTGAGACCATCCTTGCAGTAAGTTGTTCGCCAGACATCTCTAATGAGAAAAAAGCTACCGCTTGCGGTTTCTCGTTTTCCGGTTTTTCTTTTCGTAAAATTGTTGCGATGTTTTTGGCTATTGTGGTAGCAAGTGCAGTTTTACCCATTGACGGACGAGCGGCAATTATTATTAAATCGCCGTTTTGCAATCCGCCGGTATAGCCATCAATATCTGTAAGTCCGGTTTTCACACCCAAGATTTCCTTATCACTCTTCCTTGCTTTTTCAAGTTTTGCTTTGAGTTCTGCGGTGTATTTGCTGAGTGAGAAGTTTACATCTCTATCATTTTGATTGTTCGCAATATTGTATATTGATTGTTCTAATTGGCTAATTTTTTCATCAATACCTTGTGGCGTAGATTGTTCTAAGATATTATAAACCTCCGCGTGGTATAAGCTGATTTTTCGTTTTATTGCCAAAAAGTTTAAAATTTCAACCATTTCTTTTGGCCTTCGAACAGCTTTTGCCCCCATAAGCACGATGTCAGAAATGTATTTTTTTAGTTCCTCGCCCTTGTATTGCAAATTTGGGACGTCTGCAAGGTTATAGTAAAGCGTTGTTTCATCAACACTGCCGGCATCTTGCAAAAGCTGTTTCATTTTTGCAAAAATTGCTTTATTGATGTCAAAATAAAAACTTTCGTCCGTCAAATCAAGTTCTAAGTATCTAAAAATCGCGTTTGCTATAAGTATTGAGCCAAGAATTTCTTGTTCTATGGTTTGGTCGTGAAGGAGAACGTTGTTTTTATTGAAAGCGTCATTATTAGCACTTAAATTATTGTTGTCGTGAGGCATATGTGCCGATTTGTTTGTTTGTTAAACTGATTTTTTAAAAAACAAATTGCAACTTTTTGCACTAAAACGACAACAATGTGTAATCTGGCACTTTTTGTATGTTTGCACTGGCTAAACTATTTCCCGGTTGCATATCATTTATGATTTTTTTTGTTTTTCCAAAACTGCTGTAGCCACTTGGTATGTCTATTAGGCTAGTGTTAAAATTGTCATATTCCACTATCTTGTCAATTTGATCGCCTTGGTTGCCTACGTCTTGCACGGTTTTTGTTGGAAGAGGAGTAAGCATATGAGTGCGGTTTGGGAGCTTATGGTGAACCTCGCTTACAAACGTAAATATGCTCGTACCATCTGCTTTGTAAAAATTTCTTAAAGCTTTGCCTTTACCATTGTCGCCTACACGTAATTTCTTTTTTTGATGCTCTTTAAAACCATCGCGGACGGCGTTTTTATATTTATAACCAAGCGCATCAACTATAAGCTTGGCCTCTGAAAAAGACAAGCGATCGAGAGGTGGAATACCAACATTTTGTGGAGCTAGATTGGTAGTGGCTTCACTGTTGATTCTGTGCTCACACTTAGAAAAAATGTGTTTGTTCTTATTAGCACCGACGAAATCAAACATTCTATTGTCTCTAAAGTCATAAATTCTTTTGATTGTCCTATGTCCTTCTTTGTCTTCTTGAATGCATACTATCATTTTTGTTTGGGTTGGTGCAACCCCGCTTTCTATTAAGTTAATGGTGTTTTTTTCATCTGCCGAAGTAGTTATATTTTTGCACAACTGTCTGTGTATTATCGCTAAAGCATCTTTGCAATTTGCGTTGTTTTTATTTTCCAATAAAGTCTTGATATCTTCATATAGATTTGTGTAATTACCGACAATACCACTATTAGGGTTGTCTGCTAATAAATAATTGTTATTTTGGTACAATTGGTATCCATCATAGAAGTCGTGTCCGTTGTCGCTATAGAATTTTTTTGACACAAGCATGAGTTTTGCATCATGATTTAGATCAATTTGGTCGGGCTGTAGCGGACCGCCAACAGCATCAGTAATTGCTAATCCCTCAATCTTCACGATACGTTGGTTGTGTTTGGTCACGTCTATGTCTGGTGTAAATTTAAAAGTCTTGTTATCTTCATTAGTTGGAAAATCAAAAGATCTACCAGTTTTATATTTCATGGCAGTAATAAAATCTTGTTTCCATTGTTCGTTGTCTGGTATTTTAAATAGATGTTCGTGTCCGTCTATTTCTACTGCCAATACCTTGTTTTGAAACTGTGGGTTTTGCACGATTTTCGAAAATGTGGCTCTGAGTAGTGCGGCATCACCTTGGTCGAGAAGATCTTTGATGGTACGATATTTTTCTTGAGGAGGTTCGATACACTTATTGTAATAATTTATACCATCTATTTTATAATTAAAAGCGTCGCCAATTAATCCGTCTTGGATATCAAGTTCAAAATCAAGCGGAACGTTTTGCTCGTTTGGTTGGTGAGTTTTGTCTGTAGTAAGTTTTCCGGTAGTATAATCGTAATATTGATATTTTTTAGGATCGTCGTGTGCTACAGATGATGTTTGTGAAGACAAAATATGTGATACGGTTTGATAGTCTTTTGACACTGGTTTCTGAGAAAAGCCATTATTCTTTGCCATATCGGTGTACACCTCTTTGTCAATGTTGTTTATGGTTGTCTTTTTCTTTTTATCGGGCTTCTGTAGATCGGCAATTTGTTTGTCAAACTGACGCTGAAGTTGTTGCGGTGCTGGTAGTTGTAGTGTAGGAATGTCCAATAGTGGTTTGTTTGGCGTTTTTGGTATTTGTGATATTTGCTGTTGTATTTTTTGCGCAAATGCCAATGGATTTGTTAGCCGTGGTGAAGCTGTTGTTGGGTTTTTACGTTGTTTATTGATACCGTAAGATACTGTTGCCGATACGGCTAAAAGTGCGACTAACGTCACAATAAGTATAATGGTGCTAGCAGTGGACATTTTTAACAACAATTTATTTTACTTGAAAAGTATTTTGTTGCAAGTTTTTCGAACTGGATGTTTTATCGATCTTGGATAAAAAATTATCTGTATTTGTTCATTATAGGTCAGTTATTACATGGCTGTGGGGGTAATGGTTGCAAATATCCTGATGAAGTCGCGGCCGGAGGAATATGGGAACAAACGCAAATTTCTACAGTCCGTCCTTTGAACCGAGAAATAATAAAGCAAGAAAATCAATTTGGCGGGTATGTAGTTGAGAAAGGGGTTACAGAAACGATGGCAAGAAAAAATCTTTGGACACCTATGAATATGATGAACGGTGATACGGCCATAGTTCAAGCCGGCAACAAGATGAAGGTAAAAATCGGCGATTCTGTTGTTTTATCTGGTTTTAACCAAACGATCAACGCTACCCTTGGAAACTGGTTGCCACTGGATGGCAGTATTATTTCTTCGCCAGTTGGTAAATATGAGACGCACGATTTTTCAAGGCAACAACCTTCAGCGATAACAGTTAATAAGACTTTTAAACAAAATGGTTTAATGCAGTATAGCTATACTTACAGCATTGAAAGCAATGGAATAGAATATGCCATAGATCCGAACGATAGCAATAGTGGTTCCATAACAAGCGTTGACAGTGCGTGCAAGCAGAACTTAGGTGCAGAGGCAATAAATTACATATTTTATTTTCCCGATCATATAAAGTTTGATAAATTTCCTGTCGCAGACACAACTGACAATAATGGCAATATATCTCATCCCATCAGGTATTTGACAAATGTCACTATATATGCAGATAACAATAAAGATGGCGAAACTAGCAATAATCTTAAATGCTTCGTGGAAGGATCTGCACAATTGCAATATGTTTGCACTTTTAGTTATAAAATAACCAGTAATACAAAAACCATAAGAACCGGTCAAAACACCACAGTTACAACGTCCGAAGAAACCAAGCAATATGAGTATAGGCGGTTTGTTGTCCCTACGTACGATGGAAAATACGCTTCTTTTGATGAACAAATCAATGCAATAAGTGAAACGCTTGAATACGAGGACACAAGCACAAACAACCCAGAGTGTTCAGGTTGTGATAGCATAAGTCAATGTGCCTCTGACGATACAAATTGTTTGAATAAGTTAACAAGATGTAATAAATGTCACGGTAATCCATCTATAACCGCAGAATCACAAGCCAGACGTTATTTGATGTGTTTGCAAGGTGGCAATGAGGCAGGGGCTGGTTGCGGTATGCATAAAGTTGATGGTGTTTTCAATCATATCATAAGTGTGAAGGATAATAAAAGTCTAATAAAGGTTTATTTTAAAACATTTGATCAAATTTTGCAAGGTAAAACCACAAAAACGTATAGTTTTGATCAGTGTTTTTTAAAGCCAAAATCGTTTCAAATAAATGACGTTAGTAAGACAATAAGCGGAACGACAGATAAAGAAAGGTCTAATGATTTAACTTACTTGGAGTATAGAAGCCGATATTTGTCAGATACAAACGAAATTGTTTGCAATGATGGCAGGAACACGAAAATTTATTATTCTGGCAATTGTCGTGCTGTGCCAAAGAGAATAAAATATCATTTACACAACATTGCTCCGTATTATCACGAATGTACTGATTTATGTACAACTTACTTAAAAGAACAAGATAAAAAGGTGGATCTTTGTACGTGTTCTTGCTGCGGGCATTGTTGTACTGGTAGCTATTCAAGAATTCTTAAGCGATTTCAGGACTATGCATTTTTTAAAACTTCAACTGATATAAGTGGCGCAAGACGTTTTATGCAAAATGGTAGAGAGACCGATGGTTCTCAGTACCATCATGATAATAGCGAGCAAGGACAGGTTGTGAAAGGTTATCATGACGTTGTTGTTAACACCTGCAATAGTGGTAAAATGTTGATCGCTTTAAGCTTAGATAGATTTAAAATAAACAAAAACGGAATAGACGCTTATGATGCGTTTGTAAGAGGAATGAGTGATTCGTTTGTATTGGCAAAAGTTGCTGAAACGAGCTCGTGCAGCAAAAGATCTGATAGCGGCATAAAAGATAAATCTTATAATCAAGTCGCTGTGTTGTCATATCATCCTACTTCTCTTACCACCGGACGACAGATGGGGTTAATGACACCTATGTCCAATGAGAATGTATTTAGATTAAAACACGAAGTTTGTTTTGACAACGAAGGGACAAATGATACTTTTACGACGGTCTTTAACGAGGAAGAAGGAGACGAAGGAGCTTCTACTAGTAGCAATGCCATTGGTGAGGTGGCTAATCCAGAAGTTGTTTCGTGGATTGACTATGGAAAAAGGTCAAATGTAAACACTAAGTTGAGAAAATCGTCTAACTACAATGATCCAAATAATAGTTTTTATTATGACTTAAATGGTTCTTCGGATAGTGCATACATATTTACATCTGATTTATCTGGCGACAACACAGCAATGGTTTATGTTCCGGGAAAAGCCGAAAGTAGCGACTACGTTAAAAGTAGATGTTTGGCACAAGAGGATTTTGCCACTGGTAAATGTCGCGGACCATCCTTTCGTGATTGTCAAAGAAAGGATAACGACATCACCAAGGGTTGGGAAGACGGGTGTATAAATTTAGGTACAGATGGAGCATACAATACGCCTTGTAGTTGCGAACACGCACCTTGGGATAGGACAGAATACGACGAAACAAAAGCTAAGGATACTACGAAATATCGTGAACAAGTTTGCGACGAACAGGCATATGATTCTGGAATGTGTAAGGTCAAGGGAACAAAAAATTATCAAGTTGTTGATTATATTCAGGCAACTGGATCGCAGTCTGTTGACTTAGATTATAAGCCAACAACATCTACCAGAATACAATTTAAATACACATATGAAAATTGGGATGGAGGCGTATTTTTGGGCTATTACGCTAGCGATGATGATGACGGGAATGATTATCGTTTTTTTGTCTCTGACACGGTATGTCCATCAGGTGGAATATGCACATATTTTGACGCAGGGGCTAATGCAAACAGAGTTGTAACAAATGCATATATATCATCCAAAACTGCAGTTTATGAAACGGAGATTTATAACTATGGAATAAAGAATTTATCAACTGGCAATGTTGTTGCAACCGGCACTGGGAGCGTTAATGTGTCTGCAAAAAGTATCCAGTTATTTTCTGGTGGTAATTATGGCAAGATTTATTATGTTAAGATATACGAAGGCAATACATTGAAAAGACATTTTGTGCCTTGTGTGGATAACAATGGCGTAGCTGGCCTTTATGACAAACAAAATAAAAAATTTTATAAAAACAACGGTTCTGGTAGTTTTAGCATAGGTGCAAAAAAACAAGAATGGCTTGAAACAACATCTGTCAAAGATTGCACCCAAGCGGATTACGAAGCTGGAAAATGTGTGTATTTGGAAGAAAAACAACCTGTTTCTCACAGTGGACACTGCGGTGTCGAGAATGATCCTCTCGGCGCTGTTTGTACGCAAGCAATGTTTAACGCAGGGCACTGTTGGATCTTTAAAAATCCAAACGGGCGTTATAAGCCTTTAGAGCAAGGGCTTTTGCCAATAGGGAGCCCAGAAATTGAGGAAATAGAATGTTTCGATGGAGAGTTGCCGGTGGATTATCATACTGCAGTTTCCGTCAAGACGAAAAAGCCCGCCGAGCTTGATTTAAATAAATTGAACGTAAAGGGTATAACCGAAGAGCAAAGAAAAGCTGTAAAGGATGCCTTTATGAATGACGCTTGTAAAGTGAGCGGTTCGTATAAAACATATAAGGCGGATGCGGAAATGAGGTTTTCAAAACAGGGTGCCGGAATTATCCCGATCCAGTGGTCTGCCGCGTCTTTTAAAACGGGGCAACCAATACCGGTTACAATTACTACGACGCATCCAGTTAAAGTAAGAGTAAATGGTTGCAACGAAGATGATTCGGATGACTGTTTTATCGGCTTAACTGGTGGTAATGGTCTTGCTGTGTATATTATGCCGAATGAAGAAGAAATGGCCGTTGGTGCGGACTATGTTGATCCGGATATATGGCAGTGTAATATGGGCATGGGTGGTTCGTTTAATCAATATATGCCTTATAACTATCTCGACACCATGGTGAAAAACCAATATAATCCACGACGTATAGAAAGTAGTTCAAATCTATGGTGGACCTGTGACGATCAAAGAACGATGTGGGCATCTGGATATGATTTTATCAATGTAAAATCTGGCCAACCAATTCAATACCATATGTATGATGAAAGCGATTTATTATATTTTTTGCCAGAATACAGACCTTCTGTTGAAGAACCTGAAGAAACCGTTGATACTGTTGGTTGCAATTCTAATGGTTTACCTTCTTCTATGATAATAGGCGAACAGACTATATCCGGTTCAGATATTATTGGTTTAGTTTATGATGGCTTTGCAGGTGCATGTTACAAATATCGCGATGCCAACGGACAGGAGCAATTAATTGGAATTTATGATGCAAATATAAAATCCAAGACCTACGAAAAATTTAAACCAGCTTTTATCTTAGTGGATTTGACTAAAACTCTTGGTTCAGATTATGATGAAGTATACATCAATAATTTGCCGGTTGCTTCCGGTGGAAATAAACTTACTCGCGTTGAAGAAGGTATTAAGGCATACTATCAGTTTAGTTATTACGTTGGTGATAAAAATCCTGATTATAAAATTCCTATAGAAGACGAACGCATTATTTCTGCATCGTGTTATGCAGAAGGGGAGGAGCCACCTATGGCTACTTTAAATGAGGATAACATGGTATTGGATCCAACAGCGTATAAAAAGTTAACGGATTATACTTTTGAAGAAAACAACAAATATTACAAGTATGATAAGGCAAATGGGAAAATTTTTACAAGGTATGGTCCATTTACCGGCTTTGCTGAGGATACTACAAGTATATTGTCGCCTGCATTCTATCAAACGGAAGGTGCTTGTTTTGGGCATAACGATGGTGCTGATGCTTTACATTTTATTTACGATGAGCAACACGGTGGAACGGATGACAACAACGGTGATAGCAAACATGTTGCGACATATATGTTCTATCCAGACTCAAATACACCGAGATATAATTTGGGTAATTCTTGGAGAGTCGAGTTCACAACGCCAAAATTAGAGAACACACACACGTCTAATGAGAACACTGGGACAAATGCGACATGCACTACTAGTCTAGAAAATTTGGCTTGTAGCGAAGGAGATGAGCCGGACGTCATGATTGTGGACTTAAGCAAGACCACAGAGGCAACAACAAATACCAATATTAAAGGTACCGTTGTTCTGTATCGCGAGACAAACAGCATTAGGCGTTTTAGTCAATCGTATTACGAAATCACGTCAGCTGAGATGGGATGGAATGAAAAAGTTGAGTATCTTAAAAATGATCCTTCAAAAGAAAGTATTACTTGTGGGGGAAAATCTAATTGTAGCACCGACGAAATTCCAGTTATTAAACTCACAAAAAATGGGGAAAGCCATACGCTTGTTAACGGCGAAAATGCCACAATATCTTCTCGCAAAAGTAAAGAGTATTTTACATTTGATTATCAGTTAAAAGAATACACTATTTCGCAAGCAAATGTGAATTTAAACAACACAATTTGTTTTGCCTCGAATGCTATAACGTGTCCTTCTTATTTGCAAAAATACATTACTGGCTCCACAAGGTGGGAGCCGACTTGTCCGTCAATTTTTCAGGACTACTTTGAAACACGTGGTATCGATTGTGAAAGTTTTACTCGCCCTTTTTGGGGTGGCGTTAAATTTTCAATATTTACTATGGGAAAAGCACCTTATTTTTTAGCTTGTGGCGGTACGCAGACAACATATGGCAGAGATGGGGAGTCGACATTTCCTGAATATAGATTTCCTTATTTGCCCAATGAACCGAATAGTCACAAAGATGAACGTGATATGCTAAATAGTTTAAATGACGTGGTGCTAGTTGGAAACGATGAAAACAAGGGGTTGGTTTTGCAATCGAACATTAGAAATTTTATCAATCAGCCAACCTTTGCAAGATGTGTTTCTTCTTGGTTAACGCCAAAATGGATGCTTATGCAACAGCCTGGCGATCCGTCAACTTTTAATACAGGTTTTAATGCTGTTAGTGGTAATTATTTTGCACCAGTTGGACAAACTTGGAGTAAAAAATCTGTAATGGACGATTATAGAATACTACCTGTGTGGCGAACGTATGGCGGAATGGTGAACAACACTGTTGTAAACCAAACTTGTACCGAAAAAGAGGTTAATGGCATAAAAATTTCGCAAGTTTGTTCTCCATCAAATACCGAGAGTTTTACTGCGGCGTTTAAAACTTTATATGATAAGCAATTGATTTTTGTTAAGTCGCTTGTCAACGATCCTATCAATACCAGTGATGACAAATGCACAATCTATACCGAGACAAGCAAGAAGAATTATACATCTATTACCATGAATGAGCCATTTGGCACTGTTTATCCTTCGTCAACCATTCGTAGTATCAATGTAGATAAATCTGGGGCAGGTAGCGTGGTTGCTGGAGTTCAGCCAGCAAAAACAGTTAATGGTGATGGTACGCGGGGAGAAGAATTTTTCAAGAAAACCGAAATGTATAGAAATTGGATCGGAGCAGGTGTGATACATGCCGGTTGGCACGTTATTAGACAAAACGGCTCAGGTGTAGCTAAGTTGTTTGGAGCAGGCGAACAAATTAGTTTTAACAGCACCGGTTCGTATTATGTTTCTGGTAATTTATCGCATAGTGCACAAGGATATTGCGTAGAATCTGGTTCTTTGGCTGAAGGCGGACGAGAAACACTATGGAGCCTCGCATTAGCGGCAAATTTATCAGCCGGCATTATTATACCAATTGGTATCTCTGAGTGTGCTTCTGTGGTTGCACTGGCATCCGGTTTAATTAAAATTGGCGTTGGATTAGGATTAATATTTGGTGTTGCTCCGGGTTTGGTTTATGCTGCGTTGGCAGTTTCTGATAGAGCTCCAGGTGGAGCAAAGATTCCGGGAAAAATGACATCAGATAAGCCAGGTTTTGCCAAGAGGGATTGTCCAACCGGTGTTGGCTTCAGGGTTGTGCCAATACCACCATTTGTTTGTAAAAGTGGATATAATGTCGCATGTTCTAATGAAAGAATCAACACAAAGGCTTTTGCGTCTTCGAACAATGTAAAAACTCGTAAAACAAATATTGAAAAATGGTGCAAATCAACCGAACAAGTAGATTTTTCTTCCGATATTATACCAGTGGGACGTTGTTATAAAATGAAATATAACATATTATCAGGCGATCAAGAAGGTGGTAAAACGACATTACAATATGCAAATGCAGACAAGAAGTTGTTGAATTCGTTAGTTGAATTGCCGAGCGAAACTTTGTTATTCACAGAACGTGAAAATGTCTACAATGCACAATGTGGCGTGTGTGTTAAATCAACACAGGTTTATACCTACAATGGCGTAACTTTTGTAGTCGATGGTTTTGGAGATATACCAGATGATGTAAGGACGGATGAACATTGCAGACAATATGAAGATAGTGAAGGAGAACCATATAAATTTGTGACAAATTTGGCATCAATAACACCTTTTGATAATTATGCAACGAGTGTTCAAAATCAGATTAAGCAAAATGTTTCGAACCGATTTAAGGAATTATTGATAGATTGCGACAAGGAGAATAACTATGTGCCTTCATATGCTACGCAAGAAAATACCAAGAAAATTAAAAATGCTTTTTTGAAAGCAAGTATAAGAGACACGGCAAATTGCGTAAGTATTATGTTGGGTTTATATCAAAAATTTGCGAGTGAAGCTAACACAACGCCAGCGTGCCAAGAAGAAATCGCTAATGCAATGGAGTTGAAGGCAAATGCAGTTTGTCAGGAAATGCTAGCAAGAGTGGAAGCGCAAGACGGCAAGTTGTATGAACGATATATTTTTGAACAAAACGGCTTTTCCGGAGTATGTCTCGATAAAAAAGATGGCGTCAACGGCGAGCCTGAGACCGCACCTCTTAGCAACTTGAAATCGCTTACAAGAATAGATCAGCAAGAAATTGTTAAAAAATATGGTTATGGAGAAATGACAGACGGACATATTTATAGTGACACTGAACCAGCAAGTTTTACAATAAATTTACCAAAGAAAATACGTGGCAAAGAATATAAAACTGCAAGAGTTGGATTTGCATTTGTTGGCACTGATGATGCTGATGTTACGAAGTTGTATAAGGATTACAGGATTGGCAACTTAGATGACTTGAAACGCGGATATACTATTACAATAGGAAATTCGCAATTGGTCATGAAGGGTAAATATCTGTATTATTATATCCAACCATTAAATGACAATGGGATTCCAGATCCGAACTATGATCCTAATGTAATCTTGGGTGCCGATAAAATGTCGTACTCAGAAATTGTTTCTGATCCAAGGGTGTATTCGTATAAAACATCCGATGTTGCTGACATGGGTAATGCGATGATAACAATTCCAAGAACGGGGAAATTATGGTGGGCGATTTTAGATCATACTGGTGTTACCACACAAGATGCAATTGCCTCTACGACATCGGTATTAGATACGTCAGATGGCACAACAACAGGCACAACGGCGACATCTATGCAAAGAAATGGTCAATATTATGCTGATGTAAATCATGCGTACGAAAACAAATATATAAAATCATTAAAAAGCCAATATCAAAGAGAAGCAAGTGGCGAAAATAGATCGGAAAGCAAAGAACCTTTATTAGCAGTTGTCAATGAAGATGAAGGGCATGACGGGGATAGCGATGGTATGGTAATAGAATTTAATGACGATAATAGCAACGGACTTCTTGAGACGACGGACGACAATTATATGGCAGTAAATAGCGGAATGTACACAGTAAATGCCAAAATTCAAGTTGAATCACAGGATTATATTACTACCATAGGTGGCGACGATACTGAAGACGACAGTGCTTATTGGACGCATACGATATTTACAAAGCTTATTATTAAGCCATTGAAAACCATATTTATGGGTTCCTATCAGTGTCGGTATTGCGAAAAGAATAATTTATCAAATTGTGTGGACTATTCTGTTAAAGAGCCAGAAGGACTAAAGGCTTGGTTTGGGGGCAGACCGGATTATGGCTATAAAACCTATTCCGTAGATGATTATAGAAGGTATTGCGATTACCGTTGGGAAAACGGACTTATTGGACAGATGGCAACGTCGTTTTTAAAATCTCCGGTTTTATATTATTTCTGGTTTGTTTTTGTTGTTTTGTCGGTTTTCGTAATTGGTTGGGGTTTTGTGACTGGTAGTCAGAAATTCGATTTCAAGTTTATGAAAAAACACTTATGGCGGTACGCTTTAATTATGGCATTTGTAAATCCGCAGTCGTGGGAGCTATATTTGAGGCTTTTTGTTAAGCCAACATTCAACTTAGCGGAAGGTTTATCGGCAATTGTTTCAAGTAGTTTTTCTTCAAAGACTTATAATGATTTAAGTCCAATTGGGTTCACATCGGCTGCTTTTGGTCCAGTGGATGAAATATTTCAGTTTTGGTTTAGTGTTTCAACTTTAGAAAAAATGTTAGCAATATTATTCTCCTCGTGGGCTGGTTGGTTAGCAGTAGTGTTGTTGTTGGTTTGTTTGGTGTTTTTTGTAATTAGCGTTTTGGAGGCAGTAGTTTTGTATGTTGTGATTTTACTTAAAATGTCTTTGTACTTGGCAATCGGCCCAATAGTGTTTTTGTTGTTAATTCACGAGAAAACAGCAAGTAAATTTACCGATTGGTGGAAGATTATAGCGGGATTGATTGCAGAACAAGTGACTATGTTCACTGCAATAGCCGTGTTTTGCACAATATATTATCATATTTTAAAGGGTAGTATGAATTTTGTATATTGCTGGGAACCAGTGTTGAAAATTCCAATTTTGAACATCACGCTTTTGTCAATGTGGAGAATTTCCGGAACATTGCCGGCGCATATGGCAGAGTTAATGGGGAGCTCTGGCGACGACACTGCAATCAATTCACAAGGTTTTAATGTGGTCACGGGATTTGTTTTGTTTATTATTACTTGCTTGATGTCAAAGTTTGTCGACAAAGCTTCTGCATTCGGGGCAGGTTTATTTGGACAGCAAAGCTCAATGCCACAAGAAATTCAACAACTTGCAAGCAAAGCAAAAAGCACTGTGCAGGACTTCAGTAAAAAGGCAATGATAGCTCCTTATAAAGCTATTGGAAATAAAATTGTTGACAAGTTGACCGGTGCCGGTGGTGACGACGGCAAGGAAAATAAAGGTGGTGCCGCTGGTGGCGCTGGCAAGGAAAACAGAGGTGGTGCCGGTGGTGGCGGAGGCGGCGGAGGTGGATAGTGCACGAATTTGCATTGAATATGAAAAAAACATTTTTCAAAATGCTGAAAGAAATGAGGCTTTATGCAGGCGTTTGGTGTGTGTGTTTTGTTTTGTGTTTTGTGACTTGTTTTTGGCAGAAAAATGAATTTTATTTATTTATTGCTAACCCAGTTATTAAAATTTTACAGAAGCCTTTGAGTGAAATTTTTATTTATACTTCGGTTTTTGAGAGTTTTACTGCGAACGTTTCTTTGTGCCTTTATAGCGGTTTTTTGCTGTCTTTACCAGTCTTAATTGTTTGTATTTATAAATTTGTTGCCAAAAGTTTATACGAACACGAAAAAAAAGTTTTAAAAAAACTTTTGTGTTTTTCGTTTTTCCTTGGGTTTTGTGCCGTTGCGACAGCTTACTTTGTTATTTTACCAAGAGCAACAGAGTTTTTTATTGCCACGCAAAACAACATTGCAAGACCCACGCTAAAAATTGGGGAATACGTTTCAACGTTTTTTCACATAATTTTAGGTTTTGCCATTATTTTTCAACTTCCATTGGTAATGGTTGGATTAGTAAAGTTTGGAATAATAAAGCCAACTTTTTTATCAGCCAATCGTCGTATTTCTGTTGTTGTTATTTTTATAATTTCCGCCATAATTACGCCACCAGATGTTTTCAGTCAAGTCGTATGTGCTTTTGTGCTAATTTGTTTATATGAATTAACAAATTTTTACATACAACAGCAACATAGACAACAAACAAAGAAAAAGATAAACGGAAGGCGAAGATGAAAATTAAACAAAATTAAAACAAAGCCAAATTACGATGTTAGCGTTCGCTCCTTTGTTTAGATGTTTTGTTTTTTTCTTGAATATATTATACTACCAACATTTGCAAAGATAACAACACTTGCCCCAACTATTTGATAAGTTGTGCAAGGCTCTTGCAAGATAATTAAACTTGCTATGGCGGAAATAAATATTCTTGTAAATCTTATTGGTTGCAATAAAGCTGGCTCTGTCATTTGATAAGCAATATAGACGGCCGCAACTTCCATTATATCAAAACAAGCAACAACAAAAGCTCCTTTAAGGTTTTCAAAATTTATCACCGGAGCGTGAAAACCAGAGAGCCCGTAGCCAAAAATAGCAAGTACAATGGCATTGGTAAAAATTGCATAAACAACAGGTCGGCAATCTGCATATTTTTTTTGCATTATTAAACCAAGCGGAATTGCAAAGGCGTCAAGAAAAAGAAAGATATAACCACTATTAAAGCCGTTAAAGCTGATTTCGCTGAAAATTGTAAAAAGAACACCGAGCAAACAAATGCAGAGAAATATAGCATTTACGATATTGAATTTTTTTTCTTTTAATATTATCCTACCAAGCACAACAATCCAAACCGGAACAAGCAATAAAATAAGCGAGCCGGTATTTACGGGAACACTTTTGAGCCCGCGATGAAACAACAACATATCCACTCCATAAAGGGACGCGACAAATAAAACAATGTGTAAATTTTTGGTAAAATGTCGTAAATACTTCACACAAAAGGGCAGTAAAATCACTATTTCAATTAAACATCTTAATGTCATAAATTCATACAATTCAATATTCAATTTTTGATTGTAATACTTTATAAACACTCCTTGACAGACGTTGCCGATGCTGTTAAAGAAGTAGATAATTGCAGCAAATGTGAATGTTTTTTTTGCAGACAAACTTTTACAAAAAGACTTAATACTTGAAATCATATAAAAACCATCAAAACAAACAAACAAACAAATAAAAAGGAAAATTTTTGCTAAAATTTAGAAAACTAACAACAGGGATTTACCGAAGTAAATCCGTAATAGTGGTTGTGGTGTTTGTTTTTATTGTTGTGCGATTGCTGTAAATATCAAACACTGATAACCAGACTAGGCTTTGCAGAGAGCCTTAAAAGTCAAGAGGTTTTAGTTTGACAAAAAAATACTTTGTTTCAATTCGGTTTTGAATGCCTGAATACCTCTACATCCGACAAGTAAATCAATCAAGTGTGCATATAGGAAGAACTGCTGATTTGGAACAAAGATATAGGCTTGGTGCCGATCAGTTGGAGGAAGATTTCAATGATTATATTTGTGCTTTTGAATGTAATGAAGGTTCTGGACAACGAATTGAAAATGATATAAAAAAGCAGTTCAAAAAATACAACATCGAGCGAGAGATTTATAATTACTCCGCAGGATTGCTGAAAGATTACAAAAACTTTTTGTCAAAACATAAAGATATTATTAGGGAATTGAGCGAAGAAGAAGTTTTGAAATATAATAAAAACAACAAGGACATTAGGGTTGTAGTAAAAAGAGAAAACAAAATTGTTTCAAGGGATACGTCTAAAAAAGGTCAATCAAGAGTAGACATAATGAATGCGTCGCAGAGAATGGCGAAAGCTATTCAAAAAAACAACGATGTTTCAAAATATACCGAACACGATGAGTTTTATACACGATATGAAGATATTGAAAAAATGGTCGAAGAAGTGAAAGATCAGTTCAAAGGCAAGGTTGTTTTTTGCAACTGCGATGATCCGTTGCCGGAAGACGAAACGAAGTGCTCTGCGTTTGCGTTGTATTTCAAAAAGAATTTCAAAAAATTAGGATTAAAAAAATTGATTTGTCTGCATTTTGCTGGGTTGAGTGATATATTTAATATCGGCGAAACCATAGGAATTATTTATAATTATGACGGAACACAAACAGAAATAAAAAGAGAAGGTGATTTTGACGGCAGTTTTTATCATCCAAAAAGTATTAAAATACTAAACGAAGAAGCTGATATTGTTTGCACTAATCATCCGTGGTCAATGACGAATTTATATTATAAATTTGTTTTCGCGAGTAAGAAGAAGTTTTTGCTTGTTAGCGGTGCGGATAGGGTTTTAACGACTTATTTTGTTAAATTTATTAAACATGGAAAAATTAAATCCATCAAGTATTGTAAAAAGTTTTTTAAGGGGAAGCTGCATGTTCCAGCTTGGGCCAATGGAGCGTGGTTTACCAATTTGGATTATAAAAGGAAGAGATATAAAAAACTATTGCCAATGAAAGATATTCCAAAAAAAGAAATAGAGATTGACGACAATGGTATTCTGAATTTTAATAATTGCTACATACCAAACGATTACGATAAAGAGTTTGCAGTTTCATTAGGGCCAATAACCAATGGAATATTGGAGTTTGGTTTTGAAGTTGTTGGAAATAAAGAATATTACCCTTATTTCAACGGCAAAAAGCAATTTGCGAGATTACTTATTCAAAAGTCAAAATAGGTCATTGGCGTCTAGCAAAAACTTATCAAGTTGATTTTTATGTATTTCATAAATCTTTTGGCTGATGTCTGTTTTATCGGTAGAACACGTATCAAAAGATTACGGGAAAAGAACGGTGTTAAAAGACTTTAACTTTCAGGCAGAACAAGGCGAAGTTGTGGCTTTATTGGGGCCTAACGGGGCGGGGAAGACTACATCGTTTTATATTGTCGTTGGTATCGTTGGTGCTACACGTGGGGTTGTAAAGTTAGACGGAGAGAATATTACAGGATGCCCGCTTTATATGAGAGCAAAAATGGGAATTGGATATTTGCCACAGGAGGCATCAGTTTTTAGAAAGTTGAGCGTTGAGGATAACTTACGGGTGCCTTTGGAGGTGAAATACGGCAAGGATAAAAAGAAAATAAATCAAAAAATTGACGAGTTGTTGGACGAGTTTAGCCTGCAACACGTGAGAAAAAGTCTCGGCGGTGTGCTTTCTGGTGGTGAGAGAAGAAGGGTTGAAGTGGCAAGGATTTTGGCTATTGATCCTACTTTTTTGTTGCTTGATGAGCCGTTTGCCGGTGTAGATCCTATTGCTGTTGGAGATATAAAAAACCTTATTGTTTCGTTAAAAAATCGCGGAATTGGAGTGATAATCACCGACCACAACGTTCGCGAAACGTTGGAAATTGTTGATAGAGCTTATATTTTGTTTGATGGGAATATAATTTGTAGTGGAGAGCCGGATGAGATTGTGAAAAACGATAAGGTCAGGCAGGTTTATTTGGGCGAAGATTTTGAGATTAAAAGGACAAAAGGTAAAAATTAGTTAGTATAATTAGTTGGTAATAATGCAAAGTTGTAATGACAAAAAATAGAAACTTTCAACATAATAGCAAAGAAAAACAAAACGATAAACCAAAGAACAGTAGGAAAAGTGCGGAAGTAATTTATGGTAAAAATGCTTGTTTTGGTTGTTTTGAGGGGATTAAAAATGGCACGAAAAGTCGTGAGATTTTTGAAATTTTGATTTTGCAAAGTAAATTTGATGAGTATGTCAAAAAAATTCCTCAAAATCTGCAACATTTGATAAGGAAGTGCAATAATCACGATTTGTTTATTTTAACGCACGAGCAGGACAAACATCAAGGGGTTGCTTGCAAAGTTTCAGGGTTTAGGTTTAAGGACATTGATAGCTTGTTGACAGGCGGAAAGAGTGCGAAGCGAGAAAATATCAATACAAAAGCAGTGAAAGATAACAACACAGATGAAAAAAAAACAAACACAAAAGAGAAAGAGGGAGACGAAAAATGCGAGAAGCAAAACAGGAAAAGTTGTTTATTTTTGCTGGATAGAGTGCAAGATCCGCATAATGTTGGAAACATCATAAGGTCAGCGTTTTGCTTTGGAATTGATGGGTTGATTTTGCCAGAACGAGACGCTTGCGGAATTACCCCGGCGGTCGTGAGAACATCGGCCGGATATAGTGAACAATTACCTATTTATCAGGTTGGAAATGTTGCAAATGCATTAGAGAAATTAAAAAGGGTTGGTTATTGGATAATTGGTTTTGATGTAAATACAAATACGCAAGATAGTTTGACAGAAGTGGTGAATAAATATGATAAATGCGTTTTTGTTTTTGGTTCAGAAGGCGAAGGAATGAGAGATTTGACAAAAAAACAATGTGATATTTTAATTCGTCTTCCAATGGCGAAAGGCGCAGAAAGTTTAAATGTGGCGAACACTTCGGCAATTGTCGGCTGGGAAGTAATGAAAAATAAAAGCCAATCAAGATAAAAAAAGCAATGTAAAAAAATATCATTAAGAAAATATTTTGCTCGCCATAAAAGGCTCGCGATGTTGTAGAAAATTCTCCACCCACCCACCCCATCCCTCGCCCCCCCCCCCCCCCCCCC
>DGUL01000002.1:91098-95930 GCA_002394665.1 Rickettsiales bacterium UBA4311 | reverse complement strand
ATGGGGTGGGAGCGACCAACGGGAGCGGGGCGGGAAGGAGTTTTTCAGTTTGCGGAACATATTTTTTGTAGAAATGTTTGATTGTTTTTTTGGTTGCGACCCAAATTTTAGCAATTAAAACGATATAAATTTTTTAACTTGTCTAATGTATTGATAACTGGTAATTAACGACAAAATAGCTGCAATTGTAAGCAAACAATTACCAACGATTTTTAAAACTTGATTTGTTCCTAATATCATTAAAAACAGCAAAGCTACCATTTGTGTGGTAGTTTTAATTTTTGCCAGCATTGAAACGTGAATGGTGATATGACTTTCTTTTGAAACAAATTCACGAAGTCCAGAGACGACAAATTCCCTAAATAAAATAGCAACACAAGGAAAGACCCAAGCTTTTTCAAGATAAACCAGCATAATGATTAAGGTCATCACAAGTGTTTTATCTGCGATCGGATCCATGCATCGCCCAAATGGTGAAACGGCCTTGTATTTTCTTGCAAGCTTGCCGTCAAAAAAGTCGCTAATACAAGCCAAAAAAGCACAAATAATTGATAATAGTCTTGTTTCAAATGTATCAACATACATCAAAACACATATTATCGGCACAAAAACAATTCGTCCGGTTGTCAAAATGTTTGGAAGCTTTTGAATAAAAGTTTTGCAAGCTTTAGCTTCTTTTACAACTATTTTTTTACCAACTCTTGCACTTGCACGCCCAACTTTTAAGCCTGCACTGCCTATTTTCTTGCCGGCTTTGCCAAGCTTTTTACCAGTATTATAAGTTTTAAGACCAACTCGCTTTGCATTACTACCAACTTTTTTAAGTTTGGAAGACAAAATTTGCTTATTTCTCAAAATTTTCTTAGCATCAACTTTCATTGGCATATTTTATTTTGACATACTGGTTAAAAACCAAGATGTCTTTTCTCGTTTTCCAAGCAACTCATCAAGCAAAGAGCAAGTGCCGAAATATTCGCGTTTGCCGTCAAGTTCAATAGATAAATCCTTTATCATTTCAATGATTTGGTTGTTGCTTTCAAGCAAGCATAAAATCATATCACCACTTTTTTCTGCTCTATTTGTCGTGTCAACATTGTTATTTTTGCACTCTTCAACAAAATTTGTTAACGTTGCCGGAACTTTTTCACCAAGTTTTCTAATTTGTTCTGCAATTTCATCAATCTCATTTGCTAAATCGTCATACATCTCTTCAAAAAATTTGTGATATTCGGTAAAATGATGACACTCAACATTCCAGTGATAATTTCTTGTTTTCAATTCAAGTGCGTAATAAGCAGACAAGAGAGTAAAAAGCTTTTTTGTTGCGACATCTTTATTGGAATTTTTTGCAATCATAATTTACCAACACAACTTGATATTTATCAAAATAAATTGCAAGTTTTTACAGAAAAAGACAATTATGGATTGCTTTGGGTGTTTTGACAGGAAAAAAACTTATTTAATTTTCGGGACTGGCACAACCGGTCTTTCTGCTGTAAAGTTTTGTCAAAAGCACGGATTAAAGTTTTTCATAGCGGACGACGATAAAGACAGATTAAATCAAATTGATGCACTAGAAGAGACAAAGCTTTATAAATGGAATAAAAGTATTATGGAAGACAAAGGTATCGATTTTTTGGTTTTATCTCCATCGGTTCATACTCAAAAAGATAAGCATAAGATTGTAAAAATAGCAGAGGAATTGGAAATTGAAATCATTGCAGATATTGATTTATTTTATTGCTATTTGAAGGTTTTTAACGAAAACCACGGGACAAAAAAGCAAATAATCGGTATCACGGGCACAAATGGCAAGAGCACAACCACAGCGTTGACAGCACATATTTTTAACAAACTTGGAGAAAGTGCAGTTGCTTGCGGAAATATTGGCTTAAATTATCTTGCCTTGGATGTTGAGAAGTATGAACTTTTTGTTGCAGAGATGTCATCTTATAATCTTTGCCTAATGAAATATGCACAATTTAATTGCGGATGTTTGTTGAACATTACAGAAGACCATTTGGAATATCACGGCACAATGGAAGAATATATTAAAGCAAAAGAAAAGTTGGTTTTATTAAGTGGAGCATCAGCGATTTGTGTCGATGATGAATTTTGCGAAAATATTTTTAATAATGCAGAAAAAAAAGAGTTGGCTTGTGTGCAAGTTTCTAAAAAAGAAGTTGTTAAAAACGGACTTTCTTGGAAAGATGGTAATTTTTACTTGGACGGAAATATTGTTTTTAGTCATAAATATGAAAATTTGATTGGTGAGCACAATATTGAAAATATTTTGTGTGCTATTGCGGTGGTAATTTTGGCATTTAATAATGCAGAACAAGTAGAGACAAATGAAATAATAAATAATGGAAAAAAAGAACAAATTACAATGGACGAGATTTTTAACGATGTTTCAGGACAAATAAAAAACAACGTCAGTGAAAAGCTTGGGAAATTTGCAAAACAAGAGGGGGTGAAATTTGATGACGGAGCTTTTAAAAATTTTGAAGAAAAAATTGTAAATGAAATGAAAAATGTAGCCACTAACAATATCAAAGAAGCTGAAAAGGTTGATGGTGCGAGAGAAAACAAACGAGAGCAACACGACAACGGCGAAACAGAGGCAAGAAAAACACAAAAGGAAAACACAAACGAACAAGGGAAACATAAAAACGAACTTGGTATTGAGGACATTTTTAATGCTGTAAAATCATTTGATGGTTTGCCTCATAGGATGCAGTTTATAAAAGAGATTGATGGGGTCAGATTTGTAAATGATAGTAAGGGCACAAATGCAAATTCTACGCAACAAGCATTGAGGGCTTATGAAAATAAAGCAGTTTATTTGATCGCAGGAGGACAAAGAAAGACCGCAGGATTTGAATTTTTGAAAGATGATTTAAGTTGTGTTAAATGTGTATTTTTGATTGGCGAAGCAACAAAGAGTTTTGCAAAAGAACTTGATAAGTTAGGAGTTAAATTTGAAAAATGTGATGTTATGCAAAAGGCGGTCACGAGGGCTTTTGATGTTGCCAGAAACGACTTGAAAATTGGAGAAGCTGGCAATGAAGCAGTGGTTTTGTTGTCTCCTTTATGTGCCAGTTGGGATCAATATAAAAATTTTGAAGCCCGTGGCGATGATTTTATAAAGTGTGTAAATGAGTTGCGGTAAAGATATAAGATAGTGATAAAATAGAGATTGGTAAAGGAAATTGACAAAAGATTATTTATTGAAGTATGAAAAAATTTGAATGGCAGGTTTCAGAAAAAAAGTTCTTCGCCCAGACAAAAGACGAATGGAAACTTGATGTAATGCTTGAAGCTTTGGAATATCTTGGAAATCCGCAAAATGAGATGGATAAAGCGGACGATAAAAAAGTTATACATATAGCAGGAACAAATGGAAAAGGTTCAACAGCAAGTTATATCAGGACGATTTTAGAGGAAGCAGGTTATAAGGTTGGGTGTTTTACAAGTCCACATTTGGTTGAATATAATGAGCGATTTTATTTTAATGGACGATTTGCAACCGACGAGGAAATTGAAAAATGTAAGCGAGAGATTTTACAGAAGTGTAAAAATATTGAGGAAATCAGTTATTTTGAGGCATCAACATTGATTGCAATTTTATTGTTTTCTTGGGCAAATTTGGATTATTTTATTTTTGAAGTTGGACTTGGCGGTCGACTTGATGCAACGAACATTTTTAAAAATCCTCTGGCTTGTGTGATTACTTCAATATCTTTCGATCATATGGAATTTTTGGGAGACACACTTGACAAAATTGCAATGGAAAAAGGTGGAATTATAAAAGAAAATTGCAATGTTTGGACTTCAAATACAAATAAAGAAGTTGTTGATGTATTGCAAAAAATTGCGAATGAAAAAAAAGCGACTTTGTTTTGTCAAGGCAGGGACTACGAAGTTGACGAGGAGTTGAAACCAAGTTTATTGGGTGAATATCAAAAAAGTAATGCAACATTGGCGAGCGAGGTTTGTAAATTTATTGGCATTGATAAGGAGGTTATAAAACAAGGAGTTGCAAAAACACGATGGAGTGGAAGATTGCAAAAGGTTCAAATAATTGGCTTGAACGCAAAACGGGACAAAAAGGCAAAACAAGGAGGACAACATAGGAATCAAAGCAACATTGAGGCTGTTTATTTAGACGGGGCACACAATGAGGACGGAATAAAATGCTTGTGTGAATTCGTTAGACAAGTGAGAGAACAAGAAGAGCATCAAGAAAAGGATAAAGAGAGAAAAGAGACGAAAAAGAATAAAGAAAAACAAGAAAAACAAATGGACGACGAAGCAAACCAACAAGGACAAGGCTGGCGAGAAGAGCAAAATGTTAATATTATCGGTGTTTTTGCTTGTTTAAAAAGAAAAGATTATAAAAGTTTTTTCCCTATTTTGTCAACAGCTAGTTTTGACGAAATTGGATTTTATAACGTTCCGCAGGATGTTAATGACTTTGAGGAGCCAAGCAAATTATTGGAGATTTCAAAGGAGTACAAAATCAATGGTTTTTGTTTGAACAATTTTGAAGAGATCAGTGAACGATTGGCAACAAGGCAAGCGAAGGATAAAACGAATATTATCTTTGTTTTTGGAAGCCTTTATTTCGTTGGCTACGTCTTGGAAAAATTTGTTGAAGATTGAGCTCGTTAAGTAGGCAATTAGATTGAGAAAGGTATTTTTTTTTATCATATTTTTATTATATTTTGCTCGCCTGAATGGCTCGCGAAATTGTAGAAAACTCCCCGCCCACCCACCCCCTCACTTCCCGCCCTCCTCGCCCACCTATCCCCTCCGCCCCCCCCCCCCCC
>DGUL01000002.1:0-90985 GCA_002394665.1 Rickettsiales bacterium UBA4311 | reverse complement strand
ATGGGGTGGGAGCGACCAACGGGAGTGGGGCGGGAAGGAGTTTCGCAAGATATCTTTTATTTAAGTATTATAGAGCAAACTTTCCATTTACGACGATATGGGTATTATTATTTTAGTTCAATATTATTTCTTTTAATTACTTCTTTTGCAAGGTTAATATATGCTCTTGATCCAGCACAATCTATATCGTGAACTATAACAGGTTTGCCGTGCGAAGGTGCCTCACTGACCTTAACATTACGAGGTATAACAGTTTCATAAACTTTTTCTTTCAAAAACCCCCTGACGTCGTCTTCAACTTGCTTTGTCAGTTTATTACGCGGATCATACATAGTCAGCAACAAACCTTCAATTTCAAGTGTTTTGTTTAAACCTTTTTTAATTTCTCCGTATGTTTTCATTAAGTGAGAAAGCCCTTCAATTGCAAAAAATTCACATTGCATTGGAATTAAAATTGTATTTGACGCACACATTGCGTTGATAGTTAGCATTCCAAGCGATGGCGGACAATCTATAATTACAAAATCGTATTGTGAAATCTCATTTTCTATCTTTCTTTTCAAACAAAATTGTTTATTTTTTGTCTCGTATAATTCTACTTCTGCCGCTGCCAAATCCATAGTCGCCGGAATTAAATAAAGACCTTCAACATCTGTTTCATAGGTGCAGTCATCAACTTTCAATGCATCATCAATCATTAGTTCGTAAACACTTTTTTCTCTTTCTTCCTTTTCTATTCCAAACCCCGTGCTTGCGTTGCCTTGGGGGTCAAGGTCTATAACCAAAATCTTTTGTCCTATTGCTGCCAGAGATGTAGCAAGATTTATAACGGTTGTTGTCTTTCCAACCCCTCCTTTTTGATTTACCACGGCTACGATTTTTGGCATTGAATTCTGCTAAAAATGAATTTTATTTTTTCTAAAAAGCAACAAAAACTAAAATTATCGTATCCAGCCATTGCTTGTTCCTTTTGACGTTATTCTGGAAAGGTAGGATCGATATGACTGGAAGTAATTTGGTTGTGCCCCTTTTGTTTGTGGTTGGATGTTGATATTTAAATTGTTGTTTTGCCCGCGAAGTATTCTATATTTATGGTATTGTTGTAAATTTACTTGTGGTTGTTGGTTGTTAAGTTTTAAATATGCTGGCATGTATCTATTATAAATGCTGTGTTTACTGCTTGTATTTATGCTTTGTTGTGTTGTAGATTTTGATGATGATGGCGTACTTTTGAGGTAATTGGAATAATACTGACGACGATAGAAGTAATTGTTAAACGGTTTGTTTTCAACATTTTGTTTCTGTTGTTGTATTTGTGGTTGAAGATTTGTATTCAGCGAGTTGGAAGCCTCTGATTTTTTTTTATTTTGTATGTATGCTTCGTATGTATATTTTTTTTGCTGTGAATTGTAAAAATTTTTAAGCCATTCTTTATGTTCTGCTTGGTATGCCTGTATTTGTGCCGACTGTTTTTCTTCTTCTGTTGGAGCGTCAAGAAAAGCTTGTAGTTCTTTTTCTTCTTGTAATGCCGTTGTTTGTTGCTTTTGACTTTCCGGTTGTAAGTCATATTTCAAACGTGCACGTTGTTCTTCCAGTTGTTGGTTTTGGTTTGTTAATGTATGGTATTTTTGTTTGAGTTGTCTATATTCTTCTGACATCTTGCTGTATGTTTGTAATTGTTGCTCATTTGGATTTTTGTTTTTTGATAGATCTTCTTTTGCTTGATTTATTTTAGCTATTAAACTTGGCTCGTACGTTATTGACTGTTGAATTTGCTGTCTGTTTTCTGCTATTTGTTTGTCGATTTTTTGCAATTCTAATTCTTGTTGTTTGAGTGTGTTTTGTTTTTGTTTGGCGTTTGTTAGTGTTGCATTATTCTTTTTCCTCAAGTTTAAATAATAATCATATATTTTTTGGGTTTCTATGAATAAGTGTGTTTGGAACGTTCGACTTCGTGCTTCTGGATTCATTTGCTTACCGACGGAGTCCATTGCTGATATTGTATCTTTTGCGTCTTTGCTGGCTTGTTGCAAGATATTTTCACGTTGTTGTTTTAAGTTTTTGGCGACATCACTGTATTTTTCCACAAGTTTGTCCGCAAGTTTTTTGTTGTCTTCGTTCGAGTTATACTCTTTTAAAATGTTGTTGTGTGTACGTGTTGCAATGGTGTATGCTGTTTGCACGGCATTTAGCTGTGTCGATAAGTTGTCGCGTTGTTGTTTCATTTTGTGTGCTACTACAATGTCTTTTTTTAGTTGTTCTCGTGCTTTTGTTATCGCCGTGGGGTTGTTTTCTGTTCTTGCATTATTTAATATGGCCGATGTTGTTTTGCATTTTTGGAATGCAGTAATGAATGCTTGATTTGCTTTTTGTAGTTTCTGGTTGAAATTTTGGTAGGTTTTTTTGCATTTTTCTTGTTCAGTTTTAAGATCAGCCAATATTTTTTTCTGTGATTTCATTTGTTTTTCGAAGCTTTCGCTACGTGTTTTGGCGAATTTGATATAATCATCTATGCGAGTTATATCATCATATCTTATTGAGGCATCGTTGCTTTGTGTTGGCACTATTTTTTCAAAATCAGAAGCCATATCTGGGGATATTATTTTATTTTCATCTTCTTCTGCTTCTTCAAAGGTGGCCATCATATTTATTGGATCGTATTGTTTAATATATTGTTGTGTGTGTGTTTCTAAAAATTGTTGCAATTCATTGGCGCTGTCAAAAGATCGCTGTTTCGTGTCTTTTGTTGCTAATTCAAACGACATTTTTGCAAGATCATCTCGCTTTGCATATTGTTTTCGCATTTTTTCAATAACCTTGTTTTTGTCTTCTTGTCCCAAGATAGTACCAGTTAAAATAAATTCATTGTTGCTAGTTTTACCATTCTCTATGGACATATTGATGATCTCTTAAAATTCTTGCAAATTTAAATTTTATTGCAATTTATTTTCAATTCTAACCCTTTGAGTATGGTAGCGGTAAATAATCGTTTTTTGGTTAAGTTAACCTTAATGGCACTGACAAGTCTGTCCACGATGTGTACTGGCGTCGTATCTCCTGCATTGCCGTTAATTCAGAAAGCACTAGAAGAGGCTGGTGAAACGGACATTGGAATGGTTGTAAAAATGATGGTTGTTGTGCCAAATCTTTTTATTGCAATGTTTTCGCCAATATTCGGGTTTATATCTCCAAAAGTAGGGAAATTAAGGCTTTTATTTTTCGCCTTGATTATTTATGCTATTGCTGGGTGCTCTGGGTCTTTCTTGCCGACGATTTATCATATTATTTTGATGAGGGTTGTCCTTGGAATATCTATCGCGGCCATTTTAACGGTAGTGACGACTTTGGTGGCAGACTACTTTGATGGGCCAGAAAGAAGTAGCCTCGTGAGTATGCAAACGGTGTTTATGTCAATAGGAAGCACAGTTTATGGCTTTTTGGCTGGTGTTTTGGCAGATATCGGTTGGAGAAATATATTTTATCTTTATGCAATGGCAATTTTTTACTTTCCGTTGGCTGTAAGGTTTTTGTTTAATCCAGATGCAAGACAGCCAGATGAAGAAAGAGTAAAGACGAATAGAAAAATAATTCAAAACAACGTCGCTATTTTGTTGGTTTGCTTTGTCAATTTCTTTGTGATGGTGATGTTTTACATGATAAAAATACAGCTTCCTTATATGCTTTATAACGATCCACAAATCAATTTTGCAAGTTTTCCAAGTTTTGCAGGAGGGTTCCATTTTGAAAAGGTCGCAGTAAATGCGAAGCTTGTTTCGATTTGCTTGTCTTGTGAAGTTATTATCACAACTTTAACGTCGTTGCGGTATGTGGCTTTCAAAAAAAATCGTGATTTTGTCGTAATGTGTGCTATGGGATTGTCTTTTATGGGCATATCCTATATTATGCTGACTTATGCTTGGAATTACTACATAATTTTGTTATCAATGTGCGTTTGTGGTGTCGGTATGGGCATGTTGATGCCAAATAGCACCTTGTGGGTAATCTCAATGACAAAACCAGAAAGAAGGGCGTTTTTTGTCGGTGTATTTAATACTTCAAGCTACGGTGGTAAGTTTTTCTCTCCGTTTATTGCTGTACTGTTTTTTTGGATAGTGCCAAAAGATAATCCAAGAATGCTTTTTGAGCTGTGTGCGTTTTTGATGTTTATTGTGGCAGTATTAGCGATGTGGATGAACGATAGATTTAAACGTATTAACCGCGTGATCTATAGAAAAGAGCTTCGTGCAGAAAGAGAAGCAAATAATAATGCGAATACAATGGAACAGGTGGGATTGTTCACAAAAGAAGAAGAACGACAAGCTTGAATTGGTAGGAAACACAAGCCTACAACATAAGCTTGGAAAATGTCTTGTTGTTTGGTGTTTTATTGTATGCCGTGGTGGTTTTTGTATTTTTTTATAAAAACAACCTCCACAAAGCTCAGCGATATTATTAAGCGGTATTATAATAATACTGAATTATATTTAATGCTTGTCGTGTGGTGGTTTCGTTGCTTTTTTTTAATACACGTTAACGACAAGCGAGCCCATGGTTTTGCCACTTTCCATATCTGCGTGAGCTTGCGGTATTCCTTCAATGCCATATCGTTGAATATTTGGCATAATAACACCTTTTTTTATCATTTCAATCACGCTTGCAACGGAAAGTATTAACTCGTTGCGGTTTGCTTTATACATTTCCAGCAATGGGGTTGTAAAAAATAAACTTTTTTCACGGAGCAACATAACATCCACAGGGTCAAGTTTTCCGCCAGCATAGCCATAACTGATATATATGCCAAAAGGTTTTAAAATATTAACAGATGCTTCAAAAACCGGCTTGCCTATGCCATCATAAACAGCAGAAACACCTTTGCCATCTGTGTACTCAATAACTTTTTTCAAAATATCTTCTTCTTTGCGGTTGATAACATAATCCGCACCTGTCGCCAATGCCGTGGAAACTTTGCTTTCATCGCCAACGCTACCAATAACTTTTAGGCCTGCAAACTTAGCCCATTTTGCTAAGATATGACCGACACCGCCGGCAACGGAGTGAATAAATATCCAGTCGCCTTTGTTTGGAGTGAAAACTTTAAAAAGCAGATATTCCGCAGTAAGTCCTTTTCTCAAAACCCCAGCGGCATATTCTGACGCTATTTCAGTCGGGACAGGAAAGCAATAACGATAATCAACAAGGTTTTGTTGTGCGTATCCGCCCAGACGACAAAAGGCATAACCGACTTGCTCGCCAACATTAAAGCAATTTACATTTGAGCCCTTACGAATTACTTCACCGATGCCTTCAAAACCAAGTATTGTATTATCGCTTAAATCTTCCGGAATTGGATAATCACCTCGTCTATACATTATATCATCAAAGTTTATCCCTATCGCTGTATGTTGTATTAAAATGTCGTTTTCGCCAATATTCTTTGGATCTGGAACTTCTTCAAGTTTTAAATTTGTATATGCTCCGGGACCTCCTTTTAAAACACAGGCTTTCATAAAGGTTTTTCAGGTTCAAAACTATAATTTATCATTTTTTTCTTTTCCACTTTTGCCAAAGTCCAGCTACTTACTTCCTTGGCAATTTGGTTTTCAAAAACTACACATAAAAACTTATAAGTTGGTTTGTAAAAACGATTGAATGCAATTTTTTTGCCATTTGCTTCAACATAACAAATGGTGTCATTCATTGGACTATTCGCAAAGCTTGGCGAACCAAATGTTGCGATAATCTGGTTGATATTTGCCTTTTCTTCAACCATTTTTTGAAGCCTTGTCGGCATATCATCTTCAATTTTATATCCGTGTTGAACAGGTGTGCAAGTGGATATAAAAGCACACATAAAAACAATAGCTTGAATTGTAATTACTTTTTTTAAAAAGCCAAAACCAAACATCGGTAAACGGTTTATTGTATAATATAAAATTCAAGGTTGTTGTGTTGCTTGAATTTAAAATAAATTCATTATGGCACAAGATATGTCTCGCCAATCAATCATAAACAACATAGGACAGAAATATTTATCAACAAACATCGAGAATGATGAGTTTAGTTATTGTAAAGCCAATGTTTGCGAAGCAAAAGGACATTATAAACTTGATTTGAGATTTGTTGATAACAAAAGAAAAGTTGCGGTTTTGGTTGAAACAAAACAAATTTTTACAGATGCAGACAAAGCACAACTTGATGATTATGTAAAACTGGAAAAGAAATTCACAAACTACAATATTGTTGCAATTTTGGCAAACACAAATGATGACAGATGCAAAACTTGGTTTTACGCCGTAGGCGAGAGAGAGAGAGAGAGTAATTGGGGCGAGATAAAAACATTTGAGGAATACGCAAAATATTTTGAAGCAGAAAAAACAAATAACAAAGAGCAAGTTGTAAGAAGTACTTATAGATTAAACGAGTTATTGCATAAACACGGAATTCCAGAGAAGATAAGAAGCCAGTTTGTTGGAAGTGTGCTTTTGGCTTTGAAAAATGGTTTGAAAGACAATTATAAAAATGCAGTGGGACAATTTTTGGAAACTTCACAGATTTTGGATGCAATCAAGAATAAAATAAATGAATTACTTGGGAGCAACGACCAGAAAAATAAGAAGATTAAATCAATCAACAAGCAGGTTTTTGACGACCAAAATGTTAAGGATTTGGAAAACAAACATCTTGGTGAGATTGTGCAGACGATTGAAACCGAGATTTTACCTTACATAATGGAAGAAAGCACACAAGGACAAGATATTTTGAACTTATTTTTTACTACATTCAATAAATATGTAGGAAAAGCGGACAAAAATCAAGCATTCACACCAGACCACATTGTTGATTTTATGTGTCAGGTTTGCGAGGTGAATAAAAACTCTGTCGTTCTTGATCCTTGTTGTGGAAGTGGTGCTTTTCTTGTTCGTGCAATGGTTCAAGCGATGAATGATTGTGATGATGACAAAGAAAAACAAAGAGTAAAAGAAAACCAAATTTACGGCATTGAATACGAAGAAAAGGCATTTGGATTGGTTGCAACAAATATGTTAATTCACGGCGATGGAAATTCAAATATTGAAATGGGGAGTTGTTTTGACAAAAAAGAGTGGATACAAAAAGCAGGTTTTGTTGATGAAAAAGGGAACAAGCATTCAATCAATGTTGTGCTGATGAACCCACCATATAATGCAGTAAAAAAGTGTTGCAATCCAAGTGAGGTGGTGAACTGGAAAAGCGACATCAAACAAGACCCAACAAAAGGTTTTCACTTCGTGCATTATGTAGCAAGTATTGTTAATCAAGGAAAATTGGCGGTTTTGTTGCCGATGCAATGTGCCATTGGAAATGATAAAGAAATAAAAAGAATAAAAGATTTGATGTTGAGAAATCATACATTGGAGGCCGTATTTTCACTTCCAAATGAAATGTTTTATCCAGGTGCTTCCGCTTGTGCTTGCTGTATGGTTTTTACTCTTGGCAAACCACATCCAGAAGACAAAGAAACATTTTTTGGCTACTTCAAAGACGATGGATTTGTAAAGAAAAAGAACCTTGGCAGAATTGAAAAGGTCAAGAAAGACGCAACCAGCCAAGAGGACACATATTGGAAAGATATTGAAAAAGAGTGGTTGTATTTATTCCGCAACAAAAAAGAAAAAGCAGGACTTTCAGTTATGCAAAAAGTATCTTCAAACGACGAATGGCTGGCTGAGGCATATATGAAAACCGATTATTCAAAACTCACAGAAGATGATTTTGAACAAACAGTCCGTGACTACATTGCCGCGATGATAAAAAACAAGTTGCCTTTATAGTTTTGTTTATGGATACGAGAGAGTGGAAGGAGTTTAGGGTTGGGGAGGTGTTTGATTGCAAGACAACAAAAACAATGCTTGACCCAGAACAAGGCGATTATTTATACATAACAAGAACAAGTGAAAATAATGGAATAACTGATTTGATAAAACTTGAAGATGGAAGTTTTTTAAATAATGGAAATTGTATTACTATTGGTGCGGAAGGGCTTTATGCTTTTTATCAAAATAAAGATTTTATCGCTGGTGTGAAGATTTATGCTTTAAGAAATGAAAAAATGAATAAGTATTCTGCACTCTTTGTTTGCACTATGTTAAATCAAGTAATATATCAATATTCTTATGGTAGAGCAAGGATTTTAGAAAAAATAAAAGACGAAATGGTTTTGCTCCCCACCACCCCCGACAACCAACCAGATTGGCAATTTATGGAAGATTACATAAAAAAGATTTATAACAAAGTCATTGAAGAAGTCAAAGCAAGTGCCCCTGCTTTACTCTCTCTCTCTCTCTCTCAAAGCCTCCCAGTCCTGAAATATGATGAGTGGAGAGAGTTTAGGATTGGGGATATTTTTGATGTTGTTTTATCTGCTGGCGACCTTAAACTTGAAGAGTGCGAAACAGGAGAAATACCTTTGGTTTCATCAGGAGAAACGAACAATGGAATTGCAGGTTTTATAACAAAAGATGAAAAAGATAAATCACAGATATTTAATAATTGCATTACGATTGATATGTTTTGCCATGCATATTATCAACCATTCAATTTTTATGCCGTCTCTCACGGAAGAGTAAATATGCTTATTCCAAAACAAGAAATGAGTAAATTTGTTTGCTTGTTTATCTGTGCTATTCTAAATAATGAAGAATACAGATTTAACTATGGACGAGCAGTTTATAGTAGCACCGCACAAAATATAACAATAAACCTTCCAACCACTCCACAAGGCGAACCAGATTGGGTGTGGATGGAGGGGTATGTGAAGAGATTGATTGTTGGGTGAAAAAAGAGTTGAGATTGTTTAGCATATTATGCCATTGTTTTTCTTGAAAATTAAAATAGTGTCTCAATTCTTGGTTGTTCTTTGGTGTCTAATTTAATTGAGATAAAAAAGAGGATTTCAAGCATTTCTTCAACAATTAAAGTCACAAAAGTGATGCATATGATTGCGACATCAAAGATTGCAAAAATTAAACCAAAGATGGTTTCGGTGGAGAAATATAACAATGATGCCAACGAAATTTTGAAGCTTTATTTAAAAAACACAGCAGACAGAGTGGGGATTGAGAAGTATATTGACAAAACCAAAGAGGGCGAAAAAAAGATTTTTAAAAAACGGCTTTATGTTTTGTTTTCCAGCGACAAAGGAACTTGCGGAGCGATAAACACGAATATTTTTAAGGAAACGACAAAGATTATAAAAGATTGCAAAAGCGAGGGCAGTGAGGCGATTATTTTGCCGATCGGAAAGAAAGCCGGTCAGTTTGTAAAATCTAACAGCGAGAAGCTTGGTTTTGATGTTGTTGAAACGAAGGAGCCAATTTCGGCGGAGCAATGTAATTCTTCTGTGATATCAAAAATTGTCGCAAATATTGTTGAGGCTTATGATAAAGGTGATTTTGATTGCGTAAATTTTGTGTTTCATAAATATAAAAACATAATAACTTGTTTTCCTATTAGTCTGCAACTTTTGCCTTTTGATGCCAAAAGCATTGGACTTGATGGAAAAGGTATTGAAAAGAGCGAGGATTTTATAAACATTGAAGAAACCGACGGGACAGCAAGGAGTATCGTTGAATTTTTCGTTAGAACCAAGCTTTATAATGCATATATTTCAAATATTGCTTCTATTTTTTCAAGTCGTATGAATGCAATGGATAATGCAACAAAAAACGGGCAGGAAATAATTGACGAGTTGTTGATAAAATATAATAAAGGTCGTCAAGCTCATATTACTTCTGAATTGAGTGATATAGTTTCTGGCTTTGAAGCAATAAGTTAATTTATTTGTTAGGCACATTTTTGGCTGTTGAAATTGGGGTTTAAAATCGTTTGTCAGTGTTTATGACCGGCATTGTTAATCGTGTCGACAAAAAATAACATTGAGAAGTAGTAAAAAGAAGCCGTTGAATTAGAGATTGAAAACTGAAACCAGCAGGAACAAAGACAATATAGCACGAAAAAAATCAATAAAAAAAAGCGAAGAAAGCAAACAAACAAAAGAATGAAACGATGAGAACAAGCACAAAAAAAACCCACACTCCAAAAAGGAATGCGGGTTTATGTTTTTATTATGATATGTGTTTTACAATGATTTATTATTTCTTTTTACCGCAACATTTGCAAGGTTCTTTCCATCTCTTTCCAAGTTTTGCTTTGACAACTTTCTTTGCAGGAATTTTCATTGTTTTTCCTGTGCTTGGATTGCGTCCGTTTCTTGCAGCTCTCATAGCGGTTGATAAAGTGATATAACCGACCAATGAAACTTTTTGTTCATTAGCGAGTTTGTCCTCAACAACCTCGGTAAAACAATCTAAAACTCTTGCAACCCCAGCTTTTGACATTTCGCATTTTTCAGCGATTTCGTCAACAAGTTGTGATTTTGTAACAACAACATCATTTTTAGCCATAAACAAAATAACGCTCTAGAATAGTGTCTTTTTTATAATTGCAAGCGTTTTTTGTAAAAAAAGTGCGATTTTATTATATTTGTTACTATTTTTTTAAATTTTGTTTTCAAAATTCGCTTTCTACGCCATTGATTGTTTGAATTGTGTGTTTTTTTTGTTATATTTTTGGGTTTTTATTTACTTATTTTTTTTTTGTGGTAAACTCCTTCGTTGTTTTATGAAAGATTTAACAAAAGAGGAAGACTTAGCAAAAAAAGAAAGGCAGAAGTTGTATTACGATTCGAATAGAGTTGCTGCTTCTATGCTTCAAAGAATGGCGTTGTTGAGTTCAATAGCGTCACAAGCACAAATCCAGAGCCTTAGAGACGTTGTCAATAAAAAACCCAATGAGTTGACGCAGCAAGACGCAAACACAGTTGCACAGATAAGAAGTGATATCGGATGGGATGAAGCCGTCACAAAGAATGCCAGCTATTTAAAAAAAATCACTGACATGAATAAGAGTATAAATGACAATAAAAAAACAAAATATATTAGAAATGCATTAGCTGGAAATGACTTAACAGAGATACAAGTTTTAAATATGAAATATTCAGGTTCAGGCTTTCATCTTGTTAGTCAAGGAGACAGGCACACCATAGATCGTTTACTTGCAAAGATGAACCCTTTGAGGCATGCCGCACAGACATATGGACCGGTGCCGCCACAGCAAACGGTTTTTCAACCTATGCCACTACAAGATTGGCAATGGATCGAGCATACATATCGGGCAAAAGCACAAGAAATGACACTTGTTCAATTTTTGGCTAAATTTTTAAAAAACAAAAAAGGAGCTTTCACATTTATGCCACTACAAGCGGGACAAGGAAAGCTTCGGTCTAAAGTATACAAACCAAAAGAGCAAAAACTTTCAGAGGAGCGAAAAATTATACATAACGGGCGTTTGCTTCAACACAAGCGCAGTAAGCCTTCGCCTACAAAATAAGGATCATTACATGTGCTTCAACTAATGGCTTAATTAGCTTATGATTTGGCAACTTGGTGAATTGGCAACGAGTTCACCATAAGCCGAATTCTGTTTATCTGATTATTTATCTATAATTGCCATTGCTGACAATTTAAAGCTTTCTACCACGCTCCAAGCCAAAGAAAACAAAGGAGCAAACTTGAAATTGCTTACAGCAGGGTTTTCATTGCCGTCCGTGTTGCCACAAACGCGGGGTGCTCTTACCACTCCTTTTCAACCTTACCTGTTCCTTGCGGTCATCGGCGGTATGCTTTCTGTTGCACTATCCAAGCATCACTGCTTATGGTCGTTAGCCATTGCTGTTTCTTTGTTAAGTTCGGACTTTCCTCAAATTTGATCCCTCAAACTCGTAATCAGTTGGTGAACTCGTCTCAAACAAACGACCAATCAGTAATTGTCAAACTAAAATTGCTTGTGTGATTTATTTTTTCTTTTGTATTAAAATCCTTGCAAATTTTTCCTTGCCATCTTTTATTGGTGCGTATCGTTGATAGTTTTTTAAAATCTCATATCCATCGTTTAAAATACCTGCTTTAATAATATTCACACTCACTGCCAATGTTTCGTCGGTGTCAGCTGGAATTGTGGCACCATCACAAACCAAAATACCATTATCATCATACCAAGCAGAACCTTCTTTTAACATTTTTCTTTTTTTTGAGTAGCACTTTTTATCAGGTTTTTGAAAACTCAAATTTTCAGTAGTGTAAATAAAAGCTAATGCTCTTTTTCTATGATAAGTTGGAGACATATAGTGATCAGTGAAATAATGGTCGCTACATTCTCTTGCTATAAAAATCTTTTTATCATCCAACATTGGCATAACCCAATTATAAATTGGTGCCCCTCCGTTTCCCCAAAAAATAAGTTTTTTACCTGTTTCAAGCATTACATTTACATATTGTTTCCACTTTTTACCAAATGGTGGATTTGTCATTATAATATCTGCTTCATTTTTTGCTATATTATAGCATATTTCTTCCTTAAAATCTCCGTGAAATGTTGATGGTGTGCCTTCTGGCGGAATTCTTTGAATGTCTCCTTCTCCATCATATTTATAGATATATCCTTCAAATTTTTCTTGGTTATGAAAAAGTGTATTAACTTGATACATATGCTCTTCATAGTTGTGTCCGTAAGACAAACCTGATTTATCAAAAGAAGATGCAATCAATTTTTTTAATCCTAATTTGTGAAAATTGTTATAAAAATATATCCAAAATGCAGATTTTGTGTCATCGCAGTTGCAATATACAACTTTGTTTTTGAAATAATTTCTATCTACTTTTTCCAAAAACCAATTTGCAACAAACTCAACACTTTGAACGAATGTATAGCACTCATCAGACCCTATTACTTGTGGAGTTTTTACTCTGTCTTTATCAACATACTGTCCCTCATTCTGTGCCCTATTCATCGCTTTTCTATTACCAGTTTCGAATTGTATATTATCTTCATCTTCTTTAATTTTTGGAACTGGTTTTAAACTTCTTATGTCAACATGTGGCATAACAAGTCGCCAAATTTCGTCCCTCAATTGTTCGCTGTCTTTTGATGTTTCTGTTCCTTTGCCATATGGTTGCCAATATCTACAATTATAAACTTGGTTCAAAATTTCATCTGCATTTTTTTCAACCAACACAGGCAAACTCCATTGTATTATTTTTCCTTTTTGTCCTCCCCAAGAACCTTCATCTCCTCTTCCTCTGTGAATTTCAATGGTATCGCTTGTTATTTCGCAATGTATCCAGTCTGTGAGGAGATTTTGTTTTGCCATAAAATTACTGGTGCGTCCGAGAGGACTTGAACCTCCACACCTTTCGGCATAGCCACCTCAAGGCTACGTGTCTACCATTCCACCACGAACGCAGTTTGCCTGATGGCAGGCTTTAATCGTTAAATGTCAAGAAAGGAATTTTTTTGTTTTTTTTGGATAATTTTTTTTTTTGGATAAAATGAAGAGGGTTTTTATGCACGAAGATGAAACTAAGTTAAGGGAGTTTTATGAGATGTTTACTAAGAAGTATTGTATTTCTGATGGAGAAGCGGAAGAACCAAGGTTTTCAGGATCATTTCGCAAGGAATTGGAAAAAGAGTTTCCGCAAGAAATGGAAGAGTATTTCTACAATAAAAGTGGTATGTCAATGTCCTGTGAATCTTATTTTATTTTGAATTTCCTCGGTATAGCGGGACAGAGTGGCGTATGGAGATGGTGTCTTGAAGCAGAACCATTTGAAAGAATATCGCAAGAATCAAAAGATAAAATGAAAAGAGTGTTTAAAGCCTATTCCAGAAGTCAGGATATGTTTAATACCACGCAAGTATCAACGACATCACCATCACAACCAACTCAATCACAATATGTCAAGATTTATACTGATAACAATGGGAATTATGTTAGTTTCAATCCTAAAAATATCAATAGCATTATGTTTTGCAATGACAAGACCGGAAAAGGAGAATGTCATTATCCTAACGGATGGGTTAATCCAGTTGTAAACGGACAAACCACTAAAGTAGGTAGTGTTAACTATGGTCAAACCGGGTGCGATAAGTTTAAGCAACTTGCACAAAAAGCAATGATTTTATATCAACAGCAATTAAATCAACAGCAAAACTCTGCTGGAAATACATATAATCAACAACATAATGGTATAAATTTTCAAAATAATAATATTTTTAGGTCAACGCAAGCATCAATGGCGTCGCCATCAAAATCAACACAATCACAATATGTCAAGATTTACACCGATAACAATGGGAATTATATTAGTTTTAACCCCAACAATGTTTCAAGTGTGATGTTTTGTAATGACTTTACCAAAGCAGGTCAATGTTACTATCAAGACGGATGGGTAAACCCTGTTGTAAATGGGCAGACAACTACAACGGGCAGCTCAGAGTGCGGACAGGATAAGTTCCGGCAAGTCAAAGAATACGCCATGAATTTATATCAACAGCAATTAAATCAACAGCAAAACTCTGTTGGAAACACATATAATCAACAACAGAATGGTATAAATTTTCAAAATAATAACTTGATTGGTTCAAATATGTTGTATAACAATTTTTCAATGGGGCCTTCGTTTAAGTAGTTTTACTTATATTGCCTTTAATCTCATCGATCCTCCACTTCGCCGTGGGGGAAAATGATAAATCGTTGACACAATAACCAAAACCATTACCAAGCTCAACTTTGTTATTTCTACATTTTTGCCAGTACAAACATCCAGCTTTTGCAATCATTGCTCCATTGTCTGTTGTGTATTTCAACGATGGAATAACAACATCAATATTTACACCAAGTTTTTTATTTATGGAAGTCACTAAGTCGTTTATTTTTTGAGACAATCTTTTATTTGCACTTACACCTCCGCAAATGACAAGGTTTTTGATCCTTTCGCTTCTTATCAAGTTGTTAATTTTCTCGTGTTTAAAAAAGGTTTGCTCCAATTTTTTTGTGAATGTATTAAATACCGCTTCTTGCCCTGAATAAGCAATGTTTGCTATCGTGTTTTCATCAATTTTGTCAATCCCACACAAACTTTTGACTTTATAAAGTATCTGTGTTTTTAGCCCAGAAAATGAAAAATTAAAGGTTTTTCCGTTGATACATCCATCTTTAAATGAAAACTCGCTTTTGTTTGTGGCGCATTCGGCAACCTTTTCCATATTTATGGCACCGGGGTAAGATATGCCGAGAGTTTTGGCAATTTTATCAAGAGCTTCTCCACCAGCATCGTCAAGTGTTTCTCCAATGATTTCATAATTGCCAAGATCGTTTGCCAAGATGATTTGAGAATTTCCACCCGAGACGAGTAATAATAAAAACGGAAATTTTACGTCGTTCTCAATCATACAACTTACGGCGTGTCCTTCAAGATGATTTATTCTAAAAAGTGGAATACCAAGCGATACAGCAAGTCCTTTTGCAAAAGAAACTCCAACCAGTAAACTACCTATTAAGCCAGGCCCTGTCGTGACGGCAACACCTGCGAGTTTCAATAAGTCTTGCTTAAGTAAGTCATTGCGGATAATTTCAATGTGTTTTAAATGCTCGCCCGCGGCAAGATTTGGAACAATTCCACCAAATTTTGCATGCGTTTCGTCTTGATGAATTGAGCGATTGTAAATAATTTTTCCATCAACCACAGACATTAGACAAGCACAGGTGTCGTCGCAAGATGTTTCTATGCCAAGTATTAGGTCTTTCACAAAATTGTTGATACACCATTAAAATAATGTTTTTATTTTCAAAAAAATTGCTATAATTCGTTGCTCTTGAATTATGTTTAGGCAGAGTGCTGGCGGTAAGAATAAAAAGAAAAAAGTTGATATAGTGGCGTTGAATGAGAAAATTGCAAATATTGCACGAGCAACAATCGAGGAAAATAGAAAGAAAAATCAAGACAAAGAACAAGAAGTCAATGCGATGCCAGAATTTACGCATAAGCAGGAGCCAAAAAATACAACTTTTCAGCCACTGGTGCTGACAAATGATATGTTGCAAAAACAAACAGGGAATAAGAAACTTAAATTTAAGTTGAAACGGAAAATAAATATTGATGACAAGATGAACGAACTTGCACCTTGGGTCGATAAGAAAGCAATTGCGAACAGAAAAATTATGGAAAGGATTAGGGAGTTGAGAAAAAGACAAAAAGAAGCCAAGAAAAAAGAGGAGGTAGTTGCCGTTAACGACTTTGAGAAGGTTAGAAAAAAAATGGAAGAAAACACAGCTGTGTTTAACCAAAATATAAAAGACTTTTTAAAAAATATGAATAACGATGTCTCCTCAAGAGAGAGAAAAGACGAAGACCTGACAAGCAAGGAAAAAACTGGTGATAAACTTGTAACAAGCAAGAGCAACAACGTTGGCATTGGGTTTCTTTTAAAGAAGAGTGATGAAAAAAAAGAGGCAGAAAAATTAGAGGAAAAACTAAAAGCAATTCGTGAATATGAAAAACAGGCATCTGTATCAAACGGCCTCAAAGAAGATAAAAACGGCAAATCGGTCGATAAGCAATTTTCTGAATATTTGCAAGATATTGCTTTACAAAATCCAATTAAAGATTTTAAACTCGATGCCAAACATCTTCTAAACGAACAAAAGAAGATGATGCGAAGGAATTATTTGGAAGACAACAGGATAACGTTGAAGTATAAAAAAACGAGATTGGTATCGCTTGATATTCGGCCGATGAATGCAAGAAGAAAAATTGAAAATGGTACACCAAAGTTAACATTGAATGATCTTGCCAAGATAACAGAAGTTAAAAAAGACAATCCAGATGTAAGTGATAAGTATTCTGACGAAACCAGATCTGTCAGTGGTGTCAGCAATATAAATTTGTCAAGTGTTTCAAAAACCAAAGCACAAAACACCGAAGTAGTTAGGTAGTTTGTTAAGTAATCACTCTTCGGTTTTAAGTTTTTTTTAGCAGAGTTTTATCCACCTTGAAAATAAACAAAAACGATTAGTTATCGATTTGGGTATAAATGCAATATCTTGGTTTTGGCGGAGGAAATAAGAAAAATAGCAAGAACAATAAAAATAGAAAGACATTGTTGACGACTGCAATTATAGTGGGTTTGTTTGTGCTTACATCAATTTTTGGAGGTGCTGGCGGAGCATCGCCAATGATAAAACTTTCCGACTTTATGTTTTCCGCACAGGAGGGCAGAATTGAAAAAGCAAATGTAATGAATGAAACAGTTGTTGGCACAATGAAAGACGGAACAAAATTTAAAACCTATTTTCCTGAAATCTATATTGCCAGAGTTCTTGATACATTGACACAAGGCAAAGTTGATTATGAGTTTTTGGCAATAGACGGGCAAAAGACGATTTTTGACAGGATACTAACCGCAATTTTCCATTTATTGAGTTGGTTGCCAATGATTTTATTGACGCTCTGGATTGCTTGGCCGTTTATTCAAATGAGAAAAAACAAAAAAAATGGCGAGGACGGCGGTTCTGGAAGTGGTTTTGGAATGTTTGGCAATCCTTTTGGATTTGGAAAAAGTAAAGCAAAAGCAATGATGCCTAATGAAATCAATGTGAAATTTGCAGACGTCGCCGGCATCGACGAGGCAAAAGAAGACGTTGTTGAGATTGTAGATTTTTTACGCAATCCTCAAAAGTATTACGATATTGGAGGAAAAATTCCAAGAGGATGTTTGTTATGCGGACAGCCGGGGACAGGTAAAACCTTGCTCGCAAAAGCGATAGCCTGTGAAGCAAAAGTTCCGTTTTTCTTCATTTCAGGCTCGGATTTTGTAGAAATGTTTGTTGGCGTGGGTGCAAGTAGAGTTCGTGATATGTTCGCACAAGCAAGAAAACAAGCCCCTTGTATTGTATTTATTGATGAAATTGATGCTGTTGGACGGAGCAGGGGAAACGGCATTGGTGGCGGAAATGACGAGCGAGAACAGACACTAAACCAGTTGCTGGTGGAAATGGACGGCTTCCAAGAACATAGTGGAATTATTGTCATCGCTGCAACGAACAGGCCAGATGTTTTGGATAGTGCATTATTGAGACCGGGTAGGTTTGACAGACAAATTGTTGTTGGCTTGCCAGATATTAAGGGTAGGGAACAGATTTTGCAAGTTCACGCGAAAAAAGTGAAATTAGCACCAGACGTTGTTTTGCACGACATTGCAAGGGGAACGCCTGGATTTTCCGGTGCAGATTTGGCAAATGTAATAAATGAAAGTGCGTTATTGGCCGCCCGTCGTAATCGTAAAATTATTACAATGCAAGATATGGAAGATGCAAAAGATAAAGTAATGATGGGAGCGGAACGGAAGAGTATGGTGATGAAAGAGGAGGAGAAAAAACTTACGGCATATCACGAAGGCGGGCACGCTATTGTTTCACTTTATCAGCCAGCGAGCGACCCAATACATAAAGCAACTATAATCCCTCGTGGGCGAGCACTGGGACTTGTTATGAGATTACCAACAGAAGATAGATTTAGCGAAACATACGAGCAAATGCTTGCAAATATGGCTATTGCAATGGGCGGTCGTGCGGCAGAGGAGATGATTTTTGGACACGATAAGGTCACCAGCGGAGCATCAAGCGATATTCAGCAATGCACGAAGTTGGCAAGAAATATGGTTGTCAAATGGGGTTTGAGCGAAAAGGTTGGAAAAATTGACTATTCACAGGAGGAAAATGGGTATGCTACAAGTGGCAAAAATGTCAGCGCGGATATATCAATAGAGACGGCAAAATTGATTGACGAAGAGGTTAAAAGACTTGTTGACAATGCATATGACACGGCATCTAAAATACTTTATGAACGCAGAGATGAATTGGAGATTTTGGCAAAAGCATTACTGGAATACGAAACATTGACGGGCGATGAAATAAAGGAACTTTTGAAAGGCAACAAGCCTCACAGGACGTCAAAAAGTGGAGAGGAAAACAAAGTTGTAAGAAAGAAAAAAGTCGGTTTCGGGAGTTTAGTCAAAGATAAAAAAGACGATGCAAGCGAGGTGGAATAGTGGTTTTTAATATTTTCATATGTTTTTTTGTCGCGAAACTATAATTCCAACGAAAATTATAAATGGTTTGCGGATGGTTTTTAATGGAACTGATGAGAATGTCAGTTTTCCGATTTCAACATATGAAACGGCTTTATTTGCGAGTGTTTGTAGGGGTGTAAAAGTATCAAAAAGCTGTCCTATTTCTGTGGCCGTTTTATCAAATCAAATGACAAGAAGTGTTGTTTTTCAATTTAAAAACTTCAACGATGTCAATAGGGCTTTGCTACTTTTTGAAGATATAAAAAAAAACATTCCAGAGGTTGTGAAACAGACGAGTAAATATTGTATTTTTAAGGATTTTGACAAAAAAGTCGTTGGAAATTTGCTTTATTTGCGGTTTTCCTATGAAACTGGGGAAGCATCTGGGCATAATATGACAACAATAGCAACGAATGAAATAGCGAAATTTTTTGTTGCGGAAGTCAAAAAAGCAGGAATTTTTGTTGAGTATGTGTCAAATTCTGCAAACGTTTGCTGTGATAAAAAAGTTAGTGCTGTAAATTCTTTGCGCGGAAGGGGAAAAAACGTCGTCGCGGAAGTGGTTGTGAAAAGAAGTATTTGCGAGGAGATTTTACGAACAACACCGGAGCAAATTGTTGATTTAAATACAAGAAAAAATCTTTTGGGTTCCATTGTGGCCGGCTCTTTGTGCTCTGCAAATGCACATTATGCAAATATGCTTGCAGGAATGTTTTTGCCTCTGGGGCAAGATATTGCCAACATTGTTGAAGGTTCACAGGGAATTACATATTGCAACTTGACAGATGGTGGAGATTTATATTTTTCCGTGAGTTTGCCGAATATCATTTGTGGATGCGTTGGGAATGGTAAGAATTTGGATTTTGTAATTGAAAATTTGAAAATGATTGGCTGTTGCGATAAGGACGGAAGAGCTGTAAAAAATGCCAGCGAACGAATGGCCGGTATAATTGGTGCGGTGGTTTTGTGTGGAGAGCTGTCTTTAATGTCTGCTTTGACAAATCAAGACGAGCTGGTGAGAAGTCATATTAAATTGGAGCGGAGTAAAAAGTAAATACAAAAAGAGACAAATAAGGTTGACATATTCAGAACTGATTAGCAAGGAATTGCTCCGTATTGTTTTTATTGATTTTATTTTATTAGTTCCTGACTTTATAGGATTTTTTATTTATTTTTTATATGCTATTTAATGCTTGAGTTGGCAATTTTTTTTATTTTTGTTCTGTTTTGTCTGCATCGTTAACGGAGTTTTCAAGATTGAGGAAAGGATAGAAACAACAAAAAATAAAAAGCTTTCAATGTTGCATAATATCAGATGACATTCGGCACAAGGGGCTGTGCTTGTAAATGATCTGATAAAACTTTTATAGTTTTGTTATAAGTGTTTTTTTTGTTTTTTCACCCCGTCAATATTGCCTTGATAATTTAAAACGGTAGTTTTTTTATCGTTTGGGCTTGTCGGCGGTATGTTTTTGAAAAAAGCAGTATATCTTGTTGGTTTAGCTTTTTTTATATCGTTATTGTCATCTTGCGGAGGATATAAACAAGGAAGCTTTCCAATTCCTATTTTTTTTATAATGTGATTTGGCTGTTTTTACGTTACGCCAATAGGCTTTGTTGTGTTGTTCTTGAATTTTATTTAAATGCTTTACGACTTTTGTCGTGAGGTTTGGATTAGGGCTTTTTGTCGTGTTGTTTGCGTTAAATGGGGCTCGTGCGTCCGCTATTGGTTTTGACTTGTCTTCAAGCATGGATGATGCGAATGAAAATGAAATACAAAACGAAAAAGCAAAAAATACTATTTTTTATAACGAGAGCCAAGATTGCAAGGATGGTTTGTGCCGTCAAAATAAGAATTATGCAAAAATTGGCGTAGAAGATTATTCGCAAAAAAACCCTTGGTTTAAGTTTTATGTTGGTGTTGATATAAATTGGCATGCGATAAGATTTGGCGGTGGAGCAAGCGAGCTATCGGGAGAAGATCCAAGTGCAATGCATAGTTTTAATTTTTGGCGAAGGTTTCAGAATCTTGATGTTTATGGCGGAGCGAGGTTGCATAGGTTTTTTGGTGCTGAGATTGGATATATGCATCTTGGTAATGTTGATGCGAAAAATGGCAAAAAAATGAACCTTGATGGTATGTTTATAAGTGCAATGGGCCATACTCCGCATTTGGATTTGGCCGAAATGTTTTCGTTGGAGGGGTATGCTTCTGCTGGTGGAGCAATGATTTTTGATACAACTAACGGCGGAAAGCCATTTTTATCAGGTAAATTTGGTTGCGGTATTCTTGCAAAAATTTACGGAACTCTTGCGGTAAATGCTGGCATAGATTATTATTATCCAACTGGGAGCTTTTCAAAAAAAGGCTTTATGACTATAAAAACTGGTGTAAATGTCTATCTATCCATTTAGTTTGTATTTAGTTTAATATGTTTGGCACACAATTCAAAATAAAGGACTTTGTTTATATGTTTTTGGCCGGTCTTTTTGTCGTTTGTGTGTTCGGTATTGTTGCTTATTCCACATCGTCGGAAAAGGTCGTGATAGACGAACACCATAAGGAAGCACAGGCGGTTTTAAATCCTGTTGAAGATGATTTTAAAATTGGCAACGACGATGCTCTTGTAAAGGTGGTTTTCTATGGTGATTTTGCTTGTCATCATTGTATGCGATTTATTCACGAAAATTTTGAAAAATTGCGAGATAATTATATTTTTGCCGGAAAAGTTCAATTTGTATTTCGTTCGGTTATAACATTAAAAAAGTCGCTTTTTGGTTCAAAATTTTTATTTTGTGATAAACGTAGCGACGACGAAAATGCTGAAATATTTTATACTATGTTTGAAAATAAATGGATGATGAAACAAGATTATTTAAATGCTTTGCTTGATTTGGCAAAAAGAAAGAATTGGGCCACTGCGGAACATTTTCAGCAATGCGTAAGTTCAAAAAAAATTGAAAAGATTTTATACAATTTCTATAAAGAAAAGGTTGAGAAATTACAAATTCATTCAACACCACATTTATTTATAAATTATAAGCCTTCAAATGCGGACAAAAGTATGTTTGAGTATATTGACAAAGAGTATAACTATTTGAAAAAACGGCAATCACAAAAACAACTTGGATAAGGTGGTTTAAGTTTAAAACAAGGTTTTAAAATTGAGCTGTATGGCTAAACAGCCAGAAACAAATGGTTTTAAAGTTTATAAAGTTACCGTTTATCTTATTTTTATAATCCTGTTTTTTTACAACCCTATTTTTTTAATGATTGTATTGTGTATGGTTTCAACATCAAGAGTTCCATCAATTCGGCAAATTCTGTCTTTATTCTCTTCTGCAAGCTTGCGGTACGTATTCAAAATTTTTTGCATATGTTCACTTTCAAGTTCGTCGTATTTTTTATATCCGCTTCTGTTTGGATCTTCTGTATTTGAATATAAAAGCGGAGCAAGTCTGGCCTCGCTTTCCTCAACGGAAATGTCAATAAAAAAAGTAATATCTGGCTTTATGCAACCAATTTTTTTATGTAGTAAATCAACAAATTCAAATTGCTCGTAATTATTGCAACACTGATAGGCGTAAGTGCTGTCAATGTATCTATCGCATATTGCAATTTTTCCTTCTTCAAGTGCGGGTTTTATAAGTTTGTCAAGGTGCTCTTTTCTATCGGCCATAAGTAAAAACATTTCTGTTAACTTTGAAATGTCTTTGGTTTCAACGAGCAATTTACGAAGTTGTAAACAAAAATCATTCCCGCCACCGGGTTCTTTTGTAAGAATTGCGTCTTTACCTTTATTTTTGAGATATTCAAATAACAACTTTGCTTGTGTGCTTTTGCCGGAACCATTGATGCCTTCAAAAGTTATAAACATATGGCAAAAAGCAATAAACGCAAATAATAAACCTACAAAATTTGGCTGGGGTGAAAGGATTCGAACCTCTGAATGGCGGGATCAAAACCCGCTGCCTTACCACTTGGCTACACCCCAACGCCCCATTGTGTTTTTGTTAAATTTTAATAATCAATTTATTTAATAAATTTCGTATTTTTCATATTTTTCATATTTTTTAAAATAACAAAGGAAGTCAGCAAGATAAAAACTTTATTGATTTTTTTAAAAAACATTAAAAACACAGAGAGAGCTTTTATGTCTCCCTCAACTCACAACACTCCAAAGTTTGTAAATAAACTCTACATCTGCGACAATTTGAAGGTTTTGACTGGATTAGATAGTGAAAGTGTTGATTTGGTTTATCTTGACCTGCCATTTAACTCAAAACGGCTTTATAATGCTCCCATTGGAAGCCGTGCAGAGGGCTCACAATTCAAAGATACTTGGAAATGGAGCGATGTTAATGAATACCAACTTGATATAATTGCAAATGACTTCCGCAAAAAAATATTGACATTATAAAAATGTCAAGTATTTTTTGCGGGAAGTTAAGTAGAAGTTTAATTGGTTTAAGTAATGTTAGAAGCAGTAAAAAATACATTTAATACTCTTGAAAAACAAGGAATAACAGGAGATTTTTTATACAAAAATGCAGAGACGGAAGAGAAATTTAATATATCCTTACAAGGATTATGCGATATATTGCAAATAAACATTGTTTACAATGATAATTTAGTCAATGATAAAGGGGAAAAAATTAGTGGATATAGCAATGTTGCAACAAAAACAATTTTCATAAATAGCAGTGAAGTTGGTGAAAGAATGAGATTTACATTGGGACACGAATTATACCATATATTAAATCATGAAAACGAAGAAAGAAATGAGAATAATAAATTTAGCGAAAAAGAATTAAATGCTAATGCTTTTGCCGCTGAATTATTGATACCAAAAGATGTTTTAGTTAGAAAAATTAGCGATTGGGGAATAGATGTACAAAGATTGGCAATATATTTCAAAGTTTCCATTCCTGCAATGTTTTATAGATTAACAAATCTTGGTTTTTTATTGAAATAATAAAATATGGTGGATAACTTTGATGATAAAAGTAATAATAATATAACAACAGCTTATCCAACAAGAGAAGAAATAGAAAATATAATCAATTCTGCTTTAAAAAAAAACGCACAATCTATTCAAGATAGAATTATCAGCAAACTTGCTGATAAAGTAGTTGCCATTCTTGTCACAATAATGATCGCCTGTTTTACTTCTTTTGGTGCTTTAACTTATTTCATATCAATGACAAAAGAAAACATAGAATTAAAAGCACAAGTTGAAAAACTGCAATTCGATGTGCACAAATTACAAAATATCAAGAAATAAAAAATTGAAGAAATCAAAAAGTTTTTATATCAAAAACAAAATCACAAATGCAATGGATGCGGATGTGAATTTCCTATTGATTTGTTTGACATAGACCACATTGTTCCAAAGGCTTGTGGAGGAGGCGACTATCTTGAAAACTACCAACTTTTATGCAGAACTTGCAACACAACAAAAGGAGCAAGACCAATGGCGTTCTTGTTGCAAAGAATTGATTTGATAAGAAAGTTGAGGAGGCAAGTTGAGTATTAGCTTTTTTTTGCTATAAATAGGCGTTGTTTTATGAGGTGTTGTTTTATTGAAGGCAAAGGAAGAAAAAAAGCAGGAAAAGAGAAACTTATCGATATCGTTAATGATGATCTCTATAAAATCAACGGTGAAGGTTCTTTTATAGAAAATGTAGCCGAAAAGCCATTTCATGATACCGACGGCCTCGCGTTGTCAAGTGATGCCCGGCTTTTCATTGAACATAATAGAGCATTGTTATCGGAAGAGATTGCAGTATTGACGGATTTTTATATAACAGTTGTGAAAGAACACAAAGAGTTTTTAAAAATAAAAAAAGAAAACAAGATTGACGAAGCCAAGTGGATTCGTAGTATCGTTAGATTATTAGATGGTTCCATAAAACAAGCAAAAAGAAGACAAGGCGGTGAATCAGGAGATATAAAAAACCCTTTTAGTGGATTTCATGAAAAAGTGCAGTTAAAAGGATTGGCAAGTAATTTAAACATCGCATGTGAAAGAAATTATGTTGCTTGTGACGATGATATTGGAGAGGACACCATCTCTAAGGACGAGTTAGTTATTAAACAGAATTTAGATTTGCAATTAATACCTCTTGGCTGGAAACAACATGCCACTTTTATGGTGATAGATCATAATAACAGAAAAGTTATTTTTTTTGATCCAAATATGGCTTATCAGAACAGATTATCAAAATTTTTAAATGGTAAGGAGTTAAATAAAAAGAATGTTTTAGAAGTGTTTGTTGGTAAGAGTAATGCCGATTTACTGCAAAATTATGATCTCATTGATGCTAATTCGCAATTTTCTTACCCTAAGGGTTCCGATATCGGTATTGGATCAGCATGGCGTCATCATGACTTTAACGTTTCATATTTGCCGGGGAATGGTCATTGTGCTTTTGTATCTCGCGATTTTGCTGAAATATTTGTTAAAAACTATTGTCGAACTGTTTCAGAAAATATGAAGTACGGTGCTAAGGAAAAACAAGCAAAGAATGTAGATTATCGTTGGTTTGTTAGTGATGTTATAAACGATATGGATCGTAATTTCCACGGTCTTTCTATAGCTGTGTATCAGCGAATTATGTTACGTGATGCTTTTGAACGATTTTTGCCACTTCCGATGTTTTATAATATTGCACGTGAAAAGGAAGGTCTGAAACGTGATTCGAACGTCAGGAGCACTATTGCGAAATATTTTCCACAAACATTGGCAAAGTTTGAACATATACTATCTTATTACAAAGATATAGATGACAGTAAGGAGATGAAGGTATTTACGTGGCAAGACGCTGTTAAACAAACCGAGGAAAACAAACGAATAGAAGAACGAGAAAAACGACAAAAAATGCAAGCAAAAGCCAATGTTGCTGTGCGAAAGATAATGAAAAGGGGCTTTGAGGAAACTTTTGGTAAAAATATGGATATGTACTGTTATGATGGCACCGATGGTACAATATGTGAGAGCAGCAAGTATTTGCAGAATATGGTTAAACACCCTACTTCTTATAAGGATGCGAGTGAGAGCAAGAAACAAGTGATAGATGTTTATAAAACGGCAATGATGTATGATGGACAGGATACGGCAGATGCTAAACTTTTAAAAGATAATAAGGCCAAATGGCAAGAGAAGTATAAGTTTGTCTCTGGAGAGATGAGATGGGATTCGCCAGAAGGTCGTGAGTATTGGAAATACCGTGACATCAAGAAAGGTCATAAGATTGTGATAATGGGAGAACGCAGAAAAGGGCAGTTAAATTCGTCACCACTTGGTTTAGAGAGTGCTAAGTGTAAAAATAAACTTAATAACAGCACGTTGTAAGAGAGGTTTTGATTATTTTATTGCTTTTTTAAAAAATGCTTCTTTGCTCCAAAAGGAAATAATTATGGATTTTTCACAGTTTATTACACTTTCTGCTTTTGGACATATGATTGGCGTAGCTGGAATGATTTGTTGTCTTGTGGCGTTTTTCATTGTGCAAAAGAGCAATCCAAATATGGTGATATACAATTTTTTAAACTTGTTCGCAGCACTTTTTTTATTTATTAGCCTTTGCATTCATCCAAATATTGCTTCCATGTGTCTTGAAGTATGCTGGTTTGGCATTGCTGTTTACGGATTGGCGAAGATTTGGCTAAACGGCAAGAAGAAAAAGAATAAGAAAAAATAATTTGAAGTGTAGGTGTAGAGATATTTAACACGTTATATTGTCTTGCTCCTTGACATTAAACAATAAAAAAGAATATTGGCGATGTGAAGACTTTATCAAAAATAAAATTCATAGTTATTGTTGTAAATTTAGCGTTGGTCTTTTGTGGATTTTGTTTTTTGGGTGGGTTTTTTAGTAAAAAAGCACCAGTTGAGTGTAAAACAGCAGAAGCAATTACAAAAGAACAAGAAGAACAAAAAAATTTGGTTGAAGATTTTGCAAATTGTCAAAGTGAGCTCTTTTTGGCAAAAAATCAAATTGAAAAATTGAAGGTTATGCCAGACGTTAGAAAAGACGTTATTGAGCTTTTACTTTTGGCACGAGACATTGAAAAGAACATTGGAATACGAAAAAACTTTTCTAATCAGTGTATAAGAATGTTTGCGTTGGCGTCAAGAATTCCTGTCGTGCAAGAACTAATTTTAAAGTATAAAGACGCGATGTTTAGGAGTAATTGCAGGTATGCAAATAATGATGATATTGTAAAAATGATTGTGCCATTTCAAGTTAAATTTTTGGAACAACAACGTGAACAGGAAAATGAAAAAGCAGATGAGAAATTGCATAAACGTCTGTGGAGTTGGGTGAAATTTTATGTGTCAAAGTTGTTTGTCAAAAGTAATGTCAAAAAGAGTGAACTGGAAATTGATGTTAAAAACGGGAATTATAAGGGGGCGATGGAGTTTTTGAATAGTGGTAATTTTGAGAAAAATGATGAATTTAACAAACTTTATGGTGCTGTTGTTGATTTGAAAAATTTAAAACAACTTACTGGTGAGATATTTGAAATTATTGGCGAGGAGATTGTTTCTGGTGGTGAAGTTTTGGTTTATGACGGGAAAAGGAAGTAGAATTGTTGGTGCTTGGAAAAGCAGAACAAATTTTCGTTTTAGAAGATCCAGAGATGGGGAAAAATTTCGTGTATCAAAAAGGATTAAGCATCAAAGCAAAGTTGCTGGCGTTGCACTCGTAAAAAAATTGACAGCCCGCCCATATCGTTTGGTCGGTTTGCTGATGAAAATGAGGGTTTATAAATATTCAATACAAGCAAAACTCATTTGTATGTTGGCACCTTTTTTTGTGCTTTTAATTTTGGATAATTTTGTTTTGGCCTTGATTGTTGCGTGTGTAAATATTTTCGTCTGTGCTTTATTTTTTACATTTGCATCCGTTGAAAGAAGCGAGGCGATTGTTGGAGGAAAATTTGATTATGGAGCATATAAAACAATCAAAGCAAAAAGGGACACAATAGCAATAATTGGCTCTATGGTTTTTATGGTTGTGTCTGTTGCGGTAAGTCATTTTTTAGTCGCCGAATATATTAACGGGTTGTTTAATTTGTAATGTTTCATTATGGCTTTGAAGAAACCGAAATTCTTTTATAAAAAGTACTGGTTGTCAAGGTTGTTGTTGCCTTTTTCTTGGCTTTATATTGTGTTTTTTTTTCTTGTAAATCTTAAAATTTTTAAGGGCAAAAGGGTTTGTAAAAAAACAATTTGTATTGGTAATATTGTCGTCGGTGGGAGCGGAAAAACACCAATTTGCTTGGCTTTGGGCAGTCTTTTGAGTAGACACGATGATGTCTGTTTTATCACAAAAGGCTATGGACGAGAAGAAGAAAAAGAATTTATTGTTCCACATATGCACGGGAACTTATTTTCTCCAAAAGAAGTCGGCGATGAGGCCTTACTTTTGAGTGATGTTGCTGATGTTTTTGTTGTTGGTGAGCGTGATGAGGCAAAATGTAGCGAGTATGATATTGCTATATGCGACGATGGTTTTTTTGACAAGACAATACAGCAAGATTGTAAAATTGCTGTTTTTGATGGGAATTTTTTTATTGGAAATGGCTACACTTTGCCAGCAGGACCTTTGAGGTTTTGCTTAAAGTCTTTGAAAAAAGCAGATTTTGTAATTATAACGAATTACGACTTAGCTAATGTTGAAAGACAGGTTGAATTGCTTTCAAGATATGTTTCTCATACGCGCATTTTGTACGCACGGCAAGAAGTTGTTAGCAAGCACGATAGAGGAGCAAAGTATTTTGCGTTTTCTGGAATAGGGGAAAATTCAAAATTTTTGAATACATTAAAAAATTGTAAATTGGATGTTGTTGGTTTTTGTGGGTTTGGCGATCACGAAGTTTATGACAAGAAAAAAATAGAGTTTATTAAGATAAAATTTGCAGAAAGCGGAGCAGAAAAGATGATTACAACAAGTAAAGATTTTGTTAAATTGCCAAAGGATTTTGTTTCCGAATATAATGTTGAGGTTTTGGAAATTGAATATGAAATTATAAATTCGCAAGTAATATTAGATTTCATTGAAAAACTTTAATTTTCACAGCTTTGATTGTTTTTTTTTGTAAAAATCTTATAATTTTAGCGTGGTGTGCCGTGTAAAATTCGTTTATATTTCTGCGTTGTTTCTTTTTTTGCTTACAACAATTTGTGAAGGTGCCGAGTTTTATGAAGTTGAAGCACCGATAAGAAAAGCTTTAAATCAAAACTATATTTATAACATAGACGATATTGAAGACGCAGACGAGAAAAAATTGGATGTTGCGAACGTTAGACGTGTTTATATTGAAAATGCTAATAAGATTTATGCAGAAAAGAAAGAGACAGATATAAAGTTGCTAGCTGACAAAGACGAAAAGGAAAAAACAAATAGGCAAAAATTTTTGGAAGCAAAAGGACAGCAAAAAACTGAAAGCAATGTTGAAAAAAAGGAGGAAAAACCAAAATCTTGGATTGAAGATTGGTTGCCAAATACGAGCATAAAGCCATTTGAAATGGTTGGAGCTTACACGACGTTTAAAGTTATGTTAATAAAGCCAGTAAGAACAAAAATCGGCGCAACAGAGAAACGAAATTCCGGTGGAGAAACAAAGAGCTATGACCTGTTTAGTGGTGAGACGGATTTTAAATTTTTTCCTGCATTTTTTGTTGCAATTGGCAATGATCGTTTAAAATGGCTTCGCTGGGAAGTAGAGCTTGGATATTTACCACTTTTGTCCACCGGTGCAACGTCTTTGACCTCTTCAAGTGATATGTCAAATTACACGTTTACGACAACAAAAGAGGAGTTAAGTGTTCATTTGATGACATTGGCACTCAACGGCTTTATTCAACACGATTATTTTAATAAAAACTTAGTTTTGTATTTAGGTATGGGTATTGGTGTGGGATATGGTTTTAGTTTTAGTAGCACATTGGGGTCCAATTTTGTTATGCCAATTATCAATTTGGATGCTGGGCTTTCGTTTATGGTTGGAAAAAAATCTAAGATTAACATAGGATATCGTTTTATGTATGCTACAATGAATATGCCAAATCGTTATGCTTTTGGGCGAGCAAATTCATATGGAAATACAAATTCAACAAATAAAGCAATTCTCGGTGGATCGTTGAAATTTGACAAATTGTTTATAAATGCGATTGTTTTTGAGTATCAGTTTTATACAGCTTAAAGCTACGGAATTGTCATAATGCTTGTTTATTTCTGCATCTTGGCTAATTCCTTTTTCAAAAGCAATAAATGCTCCCAAAAATCTTTTTTTTTATTAGGGCAACGAAGCAAATAAGAAGGATGATAGACAGGAAAGACGGATGTTTGAAATGCGTTGATTGTTGTTTTGGATATTTTTCCAACAAGATCGGAGATTTTTTCTTTTGTGCCTGTTATTGCTCTTGTTGAAGTCGCTCCGCATAAAATTATCACATTAGGAGCTATGATTTCAATCATTTTTTTTATAAATGGAAGACATAATTTTATTTCCTCATCGTTGGGTGTTCTGTTTAGAGGTGGTCGCCAAAAGACACAGTTAGTAATCAATAAATTGCTTTCATTAAGGTTAATAAATTTTAAGGCTTTTCGTAAAAGTTGTCCGCTTTCTCCGCAAAATGGCTTGCCAAGTTCGTCTTCTGTTTCGCCTGGTGCTTCACCGATTAGCATAATCTTAGCTTTTGGATTTCCATCGTAAATAACGGTGTTTTTTGCTCCGCTTTTTTTCAAATCGCAACCATTAAAGTTTTTCACTTCCTTGTATAACTCTTCAAAAGTTTTTATATTATCAATATTGATCTCGGAAGGCATTAAATCCTTTTTTTCATAATTTTCACTTGTTTCAATGTCTGTTGAGATTTTTTCTCGTTTCATTGCCGTGGTGTTTGTCGTATCGCTTTTTATTTCTTTTTTATCGGTGTCTTTTGTCGTGTTCGCTTTGGTTATTTGACGATTTTGTTGTTTATTAGAGTAATCTCTCCCTGTTATAAAATCAAAACTCAAATCTATACCAAAATATCTTTGGAATTCAATGGCAGATTGTAAAAACGAGCTCACAAGTGGAACGTGGAATTTCTTTTTTAACTTTCAACAATTACTCGTTTGATGCCTTTTTTCTTTCAAAAGAAATATCGTCGTCCTCTTCGCTCATTTCTTCCGCAAGAGGGATTGGGCTGATAGTTTTTATTATTCTTGAAAAGATACCTTTTTTTTGTGGCTCTGTAATGTTTGAAAATAAACCTTCGGATTGTTCTATTACATCAAAATTTCTTGCTTTTTTTGGCATTTTCTCACTAAAATTTCCGTTATTAGCTATTTTTTTTTTTTCACTGATTTGACGAAGTTCGCTTGTAAAATTGATGATTTTTTCTTTATTTATCGGTATTTCATCGGTTCTCAAATTAAATTCATCTTCATTTTCAAGGTCGTCTTCCAATATTGGTTCGGCAAAAACTGGATTTTGTATGATTTCTTGCTCTATTTCTGTATTTTCTTCACCAGATTTTATTGCAATTTTTTGTCTTTCGGTTTGTTTGTTTTGCCCAATTTGTACTATTTGTGCATCCGTCAAATCAGCTTGATTGCTCTGTATTTTTTCAACACCAGAAGCAATAACAGAAACCCTTACATTATTGCCAAGGTTTTCATCAAACGCTATGCCAAAAATGACATTAGGTTCCTCATTGTTAAATGATGTTGCCTCGTTGCGAACTTTTTCAACGACATCCTCAACGTCAGAAGTTTTTAGGTCTTTATTACCAGTGATGTTTAGTAAAATATTTTTCGCTCCATTGATTGATGTGTCTTCTAATACTTGATTATGTATTGCCATATCTGTAGCAACTTTTGGATCAATGTCTTCGCCGTATCCTATTATTGCCCTGCCTGCATTTGATAAGATGGTTTTTACATCTGCAAAGTCTCGGTTCATAAAGCCCTGCTTGTCAAGGATGCTGACAACACAATAAACTGCCTGCCTCAATATTCCGTCGGCAATGGCGTAGTTTTCTATCATGCTGACATTATTCATTTTTAAAAGTTTTTCATTTTCAATGACTATTAGAGTATCAACATATTGTTCCAGTTCTTGTATTCCATTGTTTGCTACGTCCATTCTTTTTTTACCTTCAAGTTTAAATGGCTTGATAGCAATCCCAACGACAAGGATACCCATATCTTTGGCTATTTTTGCAATAATTGGCGAAGCTCCTGTTCCGGTCCCGCCACCCATTCCTGTGGCAATAAAAAGCATATCTGTCTCTGTAAGCTCTCTTTTTATCAAATCACTCGCTTCCTCTCCTGCCTGTCTCCCAAGTTCTGGGTTAGAGCCGGCGCCAAGTCCTTTCGTACATTTTGCACCAAGTTGAATTTTGATTTCTGCCAATGAATTATTTAAGCTTTGACAATCGGTATTTGCCGCAACAAACTTTACACCATCAAGTTGTGACAGTATCATATGGTTCACAGCATTAACCCCAGCACCACCAACGCCAAAGACTGATATTTTTGGAACGGAACTTAATTGAACAAAGCTGTTATTAGCTTCATTTGGCATATAAATAAACAACTGGAAAATTTAGTATAAAAGGTCTCTTAATAAGCAAGAAATTTTTGAAGGAATTTTAAACAAAAATCCGCACTTTGCTTTTTCGTAATTCTCAATATTGGATAAATAAAACTCTATTGCACTAATTAAATGAATATTTTCCGTTGCTAACATTTCTTTGTTAAGTTTTTCAAAAAAACCGCTTTTCTCTTCAATGGTAAAAACCGCATCGCTTATTGTTTCAACTTGGCAATTGAAAGCATTTTTAAAAATTTCTTCTGTTTGCTCGTATTTGCTTACTCCTCCCGTTAAAATGATGCGACTTATTGTAAAATTGTTTATTTTTGGGTTTGACCTTATAATGTTTTTTATTTCCGTGGCTATTTTTGCAATATCTGCATTCATAATTTTTTTTATTTTTTGATTTATCAGTAATATTTTATCATTTTCCATTGCATCAGCATTGGCATTGATTGATAGTTGTTTTAGTTTTTCTGCATTCGTTGGAAAAATATTTAAAGTTTTCGCGATGTTTTGAGTAATATCTTGCCCGCCTGTATCTATAAAACCAGAAGCGATTATGTTTTCGTCATAAATTAAACAATATTCCGTCGAATAGCCACCAAGGTCAACTATTAAAGTTGGTTCGTCTGGGTTGATGTTGCCTTTTAAAAAAACTGCTACCGCTCCGCAAGGGTTGATATAGTGCTTTATATGAATTTTATACCTCGCCAAGTAAGAGGAAAGTTTCCTTTCAAATACATTGTTAATACTGATGATATTAGTTTTTACTTTCACGATATTACAAGAAAGCTTATACGGGTTTTTAATTGTATTCGTTGCTTCGTCAAGTATGTAATTTGTGTTTATTACATCAAGTATTGTTTCAAGCGGTCTGCTTTGAGAAAAGCCTCTTGTTGTTTTTACAAGCATATCTTCAATTGTGAATTTTGAAAGTTTTTGTTTTTTTTCAAAAAGGAATGTTTTTTCAAGTGATGTTGTTTTAATATTTTCAGTTGATGCCAATAGTATAATTTCAAAAATTGCTATCTTTGTTTGTTTTTCTGCTTCGTCTATAAGTTTTAGAAGTTCACCATAAATTTCAGTGATTTCGAAAAGCTCTTTTCTCGTTCGTTGTGTCGTTATGTTTTTTTTTGAAAAAAAAACAACCTTTTGCAATGTATCTTCCTTTATTTCACAAATTGCCAGTGATATATGGCTTGCACCAAAATCAACAAAACAAAGATTTTGCTTTTTCACACGATGAAGAGAATGCGGACAAAATAAAAAACAATGTCATTGTTTTTGTCGTAGTTTGATAATAAATTTATTTTTTGTAATATTAAGTATCTTATGCCTAAGAAAGAGGAAAAGGAAAAGAAAAAAAAAGAAGAGAAAGAGGAAGAAATGGATGACGAAGAAGACGAAGAGGAGTCTGTTTCAACTGATGACGAAGACGAAGAAGAAGACAAGAAAAATGACAAGGAGGAGCTTGCGGATGACGATGATGATAAATCATTTATTAATGGCAAAAAAGGCAAGAAAATAAAAGATCCTAAAGATAACGATAAGAAGAAAAGCAAGAAAAAAGGAAAAAAAGGTCAAAAAGACTACGAAGATGATAAAACCAAAGGGATGGGTGCAAAGGTTGCGGCATATTTACTTGGTTGGGTTGGAACGCTCGGTATAGTTGGTTTTACCATAACAGCAATTGTTATGTCGGAACCGCTTTTTATGATCGGCGCAGCGGGATGCTTGGTTATGGCTATTGTTGGGTTTGTACTAAATGACAATGTTAATTACAAATGGAATAAAGATCGTTTATACAAAGCACAGAAGAATAGTAAAAAACGTATGCAAGAGATTTTTTTCGCACGAAACTCACCTGATAAAAAAAATACTGCATCAAAAACAGAAGGGATGGATGAAGAAAAAAAAAAAGAAGGACAAGACAATCACAATGACGATGATGAAGAAAATAAACAGGGGCAAGAGTCGTCAGACAAAGAAGAAGAAACAAAAAGCAATAATCCTAACCAAGAAATATTTGATTTTGAAAAGATCTTTGCTGATACCAAAGGAGGAGCCAAAGATAACGACAATAAAATGTCACCAGATAGTTTACCGCCTGTTGGATCACCATTTGGTACTCCAAGCACAAATCCACCTTCTGTGCCGCAGCCTATGCAACCAGTGTCTCCTGTTTTGCCTCCTGCAATGGGTGCGGGTGTGCCACAATATATGCCTTATTCGTATCCTATGCCTCAAATGCCTATAGCACCGGCTATGTATAACGTTCCGCCTCAACCAATAGCTACCACGATGCCAGCTAATGCAATGTCTTCGGTTGCACCTGTGCCAAATATGCAACCAGCATAAAATGTTAATTAACATTTTTAATTTTATTTTTCGTATTTATAACCTTATATTTTCTCTTTCCCAATCAAAAATATTTCACTACTATCCTTCCTTGACGAGTTTGGTTTGAAGCGGAAGACATTTTGAAAACTTTTTTTTAATTCCAAAAAAACGGCATTATCTGCACCTTTTACGGATTTACAAACAAAATTGCCACCTTTCTGCAAATGTTTTTGACAGAAAAATAAAACTTCCTCAATTATTCTCTCGCTTCTTATTCTATCAACTTCCGCATTGCCCGTGCTGTTTGGAGCTATGTCGCAAATAATACAATTAGCTTGTTGCGAGCCTGATAACTCTTTAATTTTATCAACTATTTTCTTTTGTGTTGTTTTATCCTCAAAATCTCCTTGAATAAAGTGAAAGTTTTGATGTAAAAACTTCGGTTCAAGTAAATCAACTCCAACAATCTGGCTTTTTGCAGTGTTGCGGTTTGTTGTTATAACCTGCGACCAACTTCCGGGCGAGCAACCGAGGTCAATTATTATGTTATCGTTTTTGTTGAAAATTTCATATTTTTTCTGTATTTCGAGTAGCTTATAAGCCGACCTTGCAAGATATCCCTCAATTTTTGCAGCACATACAAACGGATCTGTAAATTGTCGGTTGAGCCACTTTTGAGATGAAAGTTTTATTCCTTTTTTTTCTACTCGCATTTTTTTGTTGGAAAATCTAACCTTGCCATCGTCGGTAATAAGCTTTTTTTGTTGCTTGAAGTTGCTTTTTAAAGACGTGTGAACTTTCATCTATGAAATACAAAAGCAATAAATTCAATATTCAAGCAAGGTTTTTTTGTTGCAAAGAAGTTTTTTTAAAATTGCCTTTCCACAATGTGGGAATGGAAGGGTTTTACAATATTGATATAATTAAAAAACATCAATCAACATCCACAACATCAACCACCAAAAGGAGATTGTTGAGGTGCTTGACAAATTTAACGTTCTAACAAATGACATTGCTAAAAGTTTGCCGAAAGAAATTAAATCGAGAAGGAAGCAATACGAGATGATGGAGATAAACTTGTTAGTTGGGAGATTAGTTTGTGAGTTGAAAATTAAAACAAAGGAAGTCGGCGACTTTTGAGTATAGAAAATTAAGTTTATGTCATTAAAAAGTAAGTTTGCTGAATTTGATAAATTGCCACCTTTGGCGAAGAGTCAAAAAATTCAAGAAATCGCAGATGAGGCAACCCATTTCAGCTATGACAACAAGCACGATATTTTAAAGGATTTATACGATGAAATTAATGAATTAAAAGATGAACTGGACGCACACGATGAAAATAAGGATAATGTCAGAAGGATTTTTGAAGAGCTCGGCGATGTGCTGTTTGTAATTGGAAATTTGGCAAATCGTTATAAAATTGATAGTGCCGATGCTTTGGAGTATTCAATTAAAGAATTTGAGAGAAGAATGATTTATTGCGAGGAGCATTATACTGGCAACACGCCTTTGAAAGAAGCTCCAAAAGAGGAGATGATAAAACTTTGGAAAGAGGCGAAAAAAAGTAAATAAACAAACTCCAAAAGCAATCAATGGTGCATTTTTTTTGTTTTTGACGATAAAAAAAGCCCAGGTTGGAAAGACCAAGCCCGGGCCAGAAAAGGACACTATAACTTAATTACCATTATACCATCCAAATATTTTTTAAATAATTGATTTGATTGTTTAATTTCCATTGTATCCACAATCTTTTTTGCATTGTTCGTAATTAGGACTACCTTTTACGCACTTAGCTTTTTTGCAAGCTTCGTACTCGGATTGCGAAACAGCGAGTGCACTAAAAGCTCCAATGAAGCAATTAAAAACAAAACAAGCCAAAACAAACACACCAAAAGATGCTTTCTTACATTTCATACAAAAAAACAACAAAACTGGCGAGTAAAGCGACTTTGAGGTTAAAAATGCAAGAAAATTATTTTAATCAATGAAAATAAAATGCTTGCAAAATAGTTTTTTTTCTTTTACAATACGAAGTCGTTTTGTGGCTCGCGTAACCATTGAAGAAGTTTTATCGCAATGCGAAAGTCCTTATGAACTCGCTGTTTTGTTGGCGTATAGAGCAAATGCTATTGCGACAAGTAATAAAACAGCTGTTGATGCAAATAATAAATTTGCAGTGTTGGCATTGAGAGAGGTTGAAGCTGGAAAAGTCAGCATAGAGGAATTGCGAGACACGGTAATAAGGAAGTATGCAAATGAACTGCAAGGAAATGTTGTTAATAATAACTTCTTACTTGATGACGCGTCAGTTGATGAGCCTATTTTTGACGTTGAAAAGAAAGGCAACGATGTTGAAAATAATAGCACTGGTATAGATCTTGGAGTTTCAAAAGACTTCTTTGCTTCCGGTAAATAATGTCCAACATTATTAGAATAGAACACGGAGATTATAAAGGTCTTGTCATCGGCGAGGGTTTTCGTGGTGATGGTTCACGGATTACGACTTCTTTAAATCGTGGTGTGCTTTTTAATACTTTAATAAATAGATTTCATTTGAATTTGAAAAATTTTTCTTGTGCCGATTTTTGTTGTGGTAGTGGCATTGTTGGCTTTGAGCTTATGTCTCTTGGTTGTGGAAGTTGCACTTTTATTGATTGCGATAGAAAAAAGTTAAATAATATAGAAGCATTTTTAGAAAAACAAAACTCGAAGAGTTTGCAAAAGCATCAAAATAACAACGGAGAAGACAACACGACCGCCAAAAGTGTTCCTTTTAATGCAAAATGTATTTATGCCTTTTTACCTTCTCTTAGCGAGAATGCTACATTTGATTTAATTTTTTTCGATCCACCTTATAAAAATAATTTTTGTCAAAAAACTTTGGACGCGATTGCCGTCAAGGGTTTACTTAACGATGGCGGTATGTTGATATTAGAGACACAAGAAGATTATAATTATTCGGCTTTTGAGGTTATTTATTCAAAAGATTTGAAAAATGGGGCTAAGTTTGTGTTTTTGCGGAAAAAATTATAGGAAAAAACTATAGTGAAAAAAAGCTTTCTGCTGTTTTAAATATTTCTTCTTTGGTTTTGCATTTTGAGATTTCACCGCGGAATTTTGCCCCTCCGTTGACGTTTTGCGAGTAGAAATACAGGTTTTTTATTGCAAATCCGATGGCGTTGTTAATTGGGTAAAAATCAAAAATTCTCGTTAAATGCTCTTGTATGCAGTCGCTCCATATGTCGTGCGGTTTGTGTGTTTTGTTCTCATTTTTTAATAACGAAATGCAGTCCGCAATTAACCAAGGTTTGCCATATAAAGCCCGTCCAATCATTGCTCCGTCGCAGGAGGAAACTTTTAAAGCTTCTTGAATATTTTCAAGGTTTATATCGCCATTGACAATGACTGGGATTTTTACAGCATCTTTTAATTCTTTAGCGAATTCCCAATTAGCTTTTCCGCTATACATTTGGCTTCGTGTTCTGCAATGTATTGTTATTGTTGCAATTCCTTCGCTTTCCGCAATTTTGGCAATATTAACAGCATTTTTATGTTGTTCGTCCCAGCCCATTCGCATTTTTATTGTTGCGGGAATGTTGTTTTTTCTTGCGGTTTTTGCTACGGATTTAATAATTCGCTCTGCGAGCTTTTCGTCTTTCATTAGTGCGGAGCCGGCATAGCTATTGACAATTTTTTTTACAGGACATCCAAAGTTCATATCAACAATGTCTGCTCCCGCATCTTTTGCAACAAGCACGGCATTTGACATAATTTCAGGGTCGCATCCTGCGAGTTGAATTACAAAAGGAACTTTACTTGTTTCTTTCAGTGTTGCTTTTTCAATGTATTTTTTTCTGCATTCAAGTATGGTCGCGTGGGAAGCAATCATTTCGGTGTATAAAAGTGGCACACCAAATTTTAACAACATAGCCCTAAAAGGAGCATCCATCACTCCACACATCGGAGCAGGAAAAATTGGATAATCAAAGGAAAAATTGCCAATCTTTATCACAAAAACAAATCGTTTATTGTCCGGCAACTATTTTTCTATTGTTTCTTGTTTATCTTCGGAAACAGATGCGACCGGAGCAATATTTTCAGCACCAACTTCTGATGCTTTCGTGGCAACAACGGCATTTTTGCCTACTTCTATTTTATCGGCATTTGCATTTGTAGGCTGTAAAAACTCTTGATATTTTTTATCAAAACTCTCAACATCACTATCAAATTCAGTTGACGTTCTGCAAACATTCAAACGAACTTTTGCAATAATATCAGCAAAAACATTGACGGAAACAATATATTGCCCGAGTGATTTTATTGGTTTTTCTATTTTAATAGAACCAACATCAACGGAAAAAGAAACTCTACTTTCGTGCAAGAGCTCGCAAATCAAACTACGAACATCGCGATTTCTAACCGAGCCATAGATTATTCCGTCGTCAGAAGCTTGACGAATGATATTGAAAACTTTTTTATTCAAAATGTCGGCAACATTCTCTGCAACCTTCGACATCTCACCATTTTGTTTTTTTAATTCTTCAATTTTACTTTGTAAATTTGCTATATTCTTCTTGTTAGCAACAACAGCATAACCTTTTGGAATAAGAAAATTGCGACCATAGCCAGTTTTGACTTCACAGACATCGCCAACTTTTCCAACATTCCTAACATCACGGCTCAATATAACATTCATACACTTTATAAAAAAACAATATGAAAACCTTTTATAATCACTTCAGTACTTTAATATTTAACGTAAGGCAACAACCCTAAAAATCTTGCTCTCAATATAGCTATACGCAAAGCTCTTTGTTTTTTCCTACTTTTTACATTTGAGCTTCTTGTAGGGACAATTTTCCCCCTTGGGCTGATAAACTTTTTCAACAATTTTACATCTTTATAGGATATTTTAGACACTTCAACATCATTTAATGTTGGAGATGTTGCTCTTTTGAAGAATGAAGTAGAGCCTTCTTTTTTAATCTTCAAAGCGTTTACAGAAATTCCCTCAACTTTCGCCAACTCGTCGTAGGTGATATCACCAGACATTGTATTTACAAGAGCGTCGTCTTGATTTTGTGTCGCAGACATTATTCTCGCCATATTATCTTAAATTAAAACCTAAATTCATTGCACTATAAAACCTTTTGTCAAAAACAATTCCTTCATCAGTATTTTCCTGACCAGTCAAATTGTTTGGCGTTCTGCTCTTTAAAACACTCTCATCTTCAACTTTTACAAACAGATATCTTATAAAAATAGTGCTATGTCTCAACTTTTCATCAAGCATTTTATTGATTTCCTTGTCGGCACTGATTTGCACCATATAAAAATGGGCGTTTTCATTTTTGTTAATTTTGTATTCCAATTGGCGAAGCCCCCAGTATTCAGCATATAAGATACTCCCACCATTTGAAACTATAATATCCCTCAAAGTTTGCAATGCCAATCTTACGTCCTCATCCGAAACGTCTTGTCTGGCAAGCAATGTTAATTCATAATTCCTTTTGCTATCCATAGCCACAATCCAAGTGAAATATACTTTTTTTATTTGCAAGTAAAATTCTCATCAATCAACATTGTTGTCATTTTTTTTATCGGTTTTTAAAAAAATGTCGCCCTTGATAATAAAAAGTTGTTTTATTTTGTCGTCAACGTGTCTAATTATAATTTTGGTAATTTCTCAAATTCTGATAATGGTGAAAGTAAAAGATTGCTCGGAGCTATTTTGTTCTCTGTAATGTTTTTGGCAGTCTGGAATTTTTTCACTTCCCCAAGCGAGGAAGAACTTGCAAAAATGGAGCAGAATAGGAAAAAGAACAATGTGGAAGTGAGCGTTGATGCAACAAGGGACGACAATGGTTTAATCACTACAGAGAGTATAAAAGATACTTCAAATGCAAAAAAGAAAAAAGAGAAAAAGGAGATTTTTTTACAAAACGATAAAGTAAATGTTGGTTTTGATGTTGTTAACAACAGGATTACTTTTTACTCTCTAAAAGGTTTTAAACAACACGAGAAGAGTTTAAAAAATGTCATTTTATTGGACGACGAACACTTTTTTGAAAGCGGTTGGCTTGGAGATGTAAAGAATGGAGAAATTGACTGGAAAGTTAAGAGTAAAAATGACAATTCTATTGTTTTGTCTGGAAAAAATGGCAATTTTTCATTTGAAATGAGTTATTTTTTAAATGACGATTATACCATAAGTGTAAAACAGAAAGTTATAAATAATAATGGAAAAGCGGTAAATGTTGCGAATTATAGCAGAATTTCGGAGAAAAATACGACAGACAGAATTGAAAATGTTGGAGCTTTCCGCGGTGTGTTGTTCGTAAATGAAGACAAAGTTAACGAATTCACTTATGATAAAATAGGGAAGGGCACAATTGCACAGGAGGGCAATAAAGGTTCTTGGATTGGTTTCTCGGATCAATATTGGATTACTGCATTGGCATATCAAGAACAAAATGACGTAATGAATATAAGGTATTCAGCAAAGAAAGGAAACCACAAAGATGATATTTACCAAGTGGATTTTTGTAGCAATTTGATGCTTTTGAAAAACGGAGAACAAATTGAAAAAGAAAGCTTGCTTGTTGTGGCGCCGAAGAAGCTGGAATTGTTGCAAGAAATTGAAAAAAAACACGAACTTCAAAAATTTGATAAGGCAATAGATTTTGGAATGTTTTACTTCTTATCAAAACCTTTGTTAATAATACTAAAGCGACTTAATTCAATAAGTGGAAACTTTGGTGTTGCAATTATATTGCTTACAATTTTGGTAAGAATGATTATTTTTCCGCTGGCAAATCGTTCTTATAGAGTTATGGCAAAGATGAAAAAGATTTCTCCGCAAATGGAAGAAATAAAAAAACGATGTGGCGACGACAAGAAAACGTTGCAAACTGAAACTTATAAGCTTTATAAGGACAATAACGTCAACCCAGCATCGGCTTTCTTTCCGCTTTTGTTGCAAATTCCAATATTTTTTGCCTTGTATAAGGTGTTGGTAATTTCTATTGAAATGCGTGATGCTTCGTTTATTGGCTGGATAGTTGATTTATCTTCAAGAGACCCTTCATCGGTTTTTAATTTGTTTGGTTTGCTAAATTTTGATGTTCCTGTTGTTTTGCAAATTGGGCTATTACCTTGCTTGATGGGTCTAACTATGTTTATTCAACAGAAAATAAATCCAATGACAGGAGTTGACCCTGCACAAGCGAAAATGATGAAATTTTTTCCTTTAATTTTTACAATTATGTTTGCGTCAATGCCTGCTGGTTTGGTGCTTTATTGGATTTGTAGCAATATATTCACAATCATTCAACAAAGTGTTTTAATCAAAATTGTAAATAAAGGTTTATAAAGCTGTTTTTTTGTTCGCAAATGTGGGATTTATTGAAAACTTTTCTGCTTGGAATTTGGCAAGATAAAAAAGCTCGTTATCTTGCTATTTTTTTTATTATTTGCGGTATTTATAGGTTTTTAAAGTGGCTAATTGTTTTTACTGCTTTTCAGCTTACTCCGGTTGATTTTGTCAGAATTCAAGACGATGGAGCCCTAATGTTTAACTTCGCGAGGAAATACGATCAAGTTGTTTATCCAAAGGATTTTCAGTTGCCAACGAGATATGGGAAAAGAAATAAAAAATTTGATTTGCGTGGTTTCCGTGAGAGCAAGGATTGTGAAAAGGAGTTTTTCAAGATTTATGAACGTGCCGTTGATGCTTTAATTAGAAGTTCGGCAAATAAAAAGTTTGTTATTGATTTTGAAAGTAAGTTTCCAAAAAATATTGGTGAGGTCTCATACCTTGATGGTTCTGGCAACAATGTAGATATTTATGAAACATTATACAGACAAGAAATGATTTTTAAAGCAGACAAAGAGATTGATTATTGTAAATTGTTGCAAGAAAAAGCTACACTATAAATAAAGCATCACAGTGTCTTCTTGGTTTTGATTTCATCAATTGCTATTTGCCAATTATTGTTTTACTAATTTTCATTGTCGTAGCTATCGGTTTCTGTTTCGTAGTTGTTGCTTTCTCCTCCTTGCGTCCAAGCATCTCGTTCCTTTTGAGCTTCGTCTTGGTCTCGTTTTGTTTGGTCTGCTATACAAAATCTTGACAATGGATTGTAATAAAGACGTTTGCGTCCAATGTCATCGCCACATTCTTCGCAAAAGCCGTATAAATTTCTGTCTATTTTTTCTATAAATTCTTCAATTTTTTTCGAAAGCTTACGTAGTCTGTCTTTTGTTCTTAATTCCGCAAGAGTTTCCGCTTCTATTGATGCCAAATCTGCTTCATCTGCTGAACGTTTGTCTGCGTTGTCGTTATCTATGTCTTCGGCTTTTAGCTTTTTAGCTATATCATCAAGCTGTTTTTGTAAAACATTTTTGAAATATGCCAAATCTTTGTCGCACATATATTCCTCTGTTGATGTTCTTGGGTCGTAATCTTCTGGCAATTCAACTTCTTTTGTGCCGACTTTGATTTTCATAAAAAAATTTATGCAACAGGAGTTTTATTTTTTTTTAAAAATCAATATTTATAAAGATCTTTTTGGATGTTTTTATCTATTGGCCGTTTTTGTATTGGTGTTTTTGAAGGTTAATATTGTAAGGATTGTAAGTATTCTTTAATTTTTTAATTGATTTCCGTAAATATTGAATTTTTATGTTTTATAATCTGCATTTGTTTAAGCTTTTTATTTTGTCCCCGCCCACCCGCCCCGCCCGCCCCTGCGGGGCGGGCGGGGGTCGCGATAGCGAGCGATGGGGTGGGAGCGAGCAACGCGAGCGGGGCGGGATGGTTTTTTAGACTTCCAGCGGTATTTTTTTGTTTAAAATGTATATGATTTTTTATCAAAAAAAGTTTGTTTGAAATGTCTCAATCTTGGCTCAATGTTCCTTTTAGATGGCACGGATTTACAAGGTTCGGTTGTGATTGCGTGGGGCTTATAATTGGTGTTTTATATGAAAATAGCATTTTAAAAGATAAAAATGTAGCAGAAATAAAAAAAATTTCTTATGGGACAAATCTTCAAAATGTTAAAAGTGAGTTGATGTTCGTGTATTTATCAAAATTTTTCCATTTTGTAGAAAATATTAAAGATGCAGATTTGTTGCTTGTAAAAACCAAATATTCACCAATTCATTTTGTTATCTATCAACACGGAATGCTTGAAAATGAAGCAAAAATTATACACATAACGCAGGAGATTGGGAAAGTTTTTCAAAACGATTTTGGCTCAAAAAGTGATTGGCAGATTGTAAAAATGTTTAAGTTGCGAGAAAGTTGATTTTTATTTTCAACTTTTAAAACTCGCTTGCTGTTTTGTCAGTTGTTTTGTGATAAACTTTGACGTTGTAAATGACATAGCAACAACGAATAAAACGATTTTTCTACTGACGGACTTAGACGTTCCTCTTGATGAAAAAGGGGTAATTCTAAATGACACAAAGATAAGATTAGCAATGCCAACAATAAACTATTTGATAAAAACTGGTGCGAGGGTAGTTATAGCGACCCACTTAGGACATCCGGCAAAGCGGTTTGACGCAAGATTTTCAACTCGTCCAATAGCAAAATATCTAAACGATAGACTACATTGTGATGTGTCTTTTTGCGACGAATGCATTGGAGAAAAGAGCAGAAAAGCAATCTTTAAGACAGAATACGGTGATGCTATCGTTTTGGAGAATTTACTCTTTCATCGTGAGGAAAGCGAGTTTAATATGGAGTTTGCAAAGCAACTTGCCGATGGAATAAATGTTTTCGTCAATGATGCCTTTGGTTATTGTGAAAAATCTTTTTCATCTGCTTTGGGTGTGCCGGTATTTGTCAGAGCTTCCGCTGGACTTGTTTTGACAAATGAAATAAAAAAATTGGATTTATTTCTAAACAGCGAAAGAGGTTTCAATACTGCAATTGTTGGCGGTGATTATTTTGACGAAAAATTTGATTTAATTAACAAGCTCGTTGAGGTTGCTAAATTTGTAGTTCTTGGCGGAAATGTTGCAAACACTTTCTTGGTTGCTACTGGCAAAAAAATAGGGAAATCTTTTTATGAACCTATGCTTTTGGAAAAGGCAAAAGATTTGTTGATTAAAGCATCAAAAAACGATTGTATGGTTATTTTACCGCAAGATGTTATTGTTTCAAAGGATAAAGGCACTGCGGACAAGTTGCAAAAAAAGAGCATCAACAATCTTGATGAGGATGACATAATAATTGATGTTGCTGATGCTACTTTAAAAAGAATTAACGAAGTGCTTGAATTATCAAAATATGTTTTTTGGGACAATCTCCTTACTTCTGGGAACAAAAAAAGTAGTTTTTCAACAAAGTTTATCAGTGAAAAAATTGCTATATCAACAAAAAAAAAGAAGATGTTTTCAATTGTTAGCGGAAACGACTTAATTGTCGCATTGAATAAATTGGAAAAGCTTGATAAAGTTTCGTTTGTTGCTCGCCATCATAATTCAACAATTCAATATATGTGCAATAAAGTTTTGCCAGGTTTGGAAATTTTGAGAAGACTAAGTAAACAACTTGCATAATTGTCACAATTATTGTTTTTTTTTGAAGTCGTTAATTTTTTATTTTATATTCATCATAAATTGATTGTCATTTTCTACTTTTTTTGCGGAAGTCTTTTTATATCCATCAAAACATAGCACGTTGGCAGAATTTTGCCAATTTGATTAAATAGGTTATCTGTTTTTTTTATTTTAGTTTTTGATATAATACTTACGTTATGCCATCGGTAGATGTTTTAAATGACGAGAAAAATTTTTTGCACTTTTCATCAAAACAGAGAAACGTTGCTTACGAGGGTAAAGTTGATGGAAAAAAAAGATACAACAGCAAAGAAGGAAATATTTTAGGCTGGTTGGCAAACAATGAAAACTTTTTAGGTTCAAAAAGTAGAGTAAAAGACGAAAACACAGGCATTCCAATGTTTCAGATTGAAGGTGTTGGCAAAAATTACGAGTGCTTCGCAGGTGAGGAAAAGGACAAGAATATTTGTTCAAATCGTAATTATAAAGGTTTTTTTCTTTTTCATTACAAAAAGAAAAACAATATTAGAAAATTGGATGTTAATAAGTATTTTACCATTGAAGATGGAAATGTAAAGCCGAAAGGAAAACTTTCGCCAGAAAAGATTTATGAAGTTGCCAAGAAGATTTACGAGGATGTGTATCTTTTTGCCACTTTTGATGAAAGAGGAAACGAGGTTGTAGTTCCAATGTCAAAATGGGTTGCCGAGCAGGTTTTTAAAAATGGTGGCAAGGTGGAATTGAATAAATGTAATCATGTTGAGAAAGTTTTTGACAAAGATGGCAAGGAAATCCACGCACCTGAGGATGACATAGGGGAAAAGATACAAGAATATTTTAATAAAAACGTTACGGCGGAGTTTCCTTACGCATACACGCATATGGCGATACATAACAGAGTTTTGAATTATCGTCATAATGTAAAAGACAAAAATGGGCGACAATTGGTTATAATTTCACAATATACAAACGAACTTGTAGGGAGATATACACCAGCGAAGAAAAAAAAGAGAATGACAAGATTGATGAAAAAAATAGGTAAAGCGGTAAAAAAAGCTCGTAGATTAAAAAATAGAAATTATGTTTTTACCGGTTCTTACCCACTTGCAAATGAGCACCATATGGTTAGTTTTTGCATCGTAATCAAGCAAGGGAGTGCAGTTGTTTATATGATTAACTCAAATGGTTGGAAAAAAACACATGATAGATATGCCTTGCCGGTAAAGCGAGATTTTCAAGAGTATATTAGTAAATTTATTCCAGAACTTCGTGGGAAAGTTAGTTATAGATATGTAAATCAATCAGCACAAAGAGGCGGAACTTGTATGACGCACGCGGATTATATCACGAGGCACTTAGCGAAAGACCCGAAATGTCGTTTTGACGGAACCGGTGTCCATCCAATGAAAATTTGTTTATTAGCAATGCAAAGAGGTTTGGCTGTTGACGGGCTTTATAGACCAACGAAAAAAGCCGGAAAGTTTATTCCAGATGATATTGATAGCATACAGGCGAGTAGTTGCAAAATTATTAAAAACACAGCCCCGTCTATCGATAATCAAAAACGGAATGCATATAAGAAAAAAGTGGTGAATAGCAATAGACGAGGAGAGTTTTATGGCAAAAATGCAAGATATGTAGGAAACGCAAGAACAAGATATCAAACAAATCATTATAGAAAAAAATCAGGTTTTTTAAGGACGATATAATTAAAACAAATCAAGTGGGTGTATTATTTATTGTTGTTTTTATTGTTTTGACCTTTAATTTTTTAGTTTTGATATATTAGTTTTATAATATCTCTATTCATTGCGTGTCCGCTTTTGTAGCAAATAAATTCTCCACAAATAAAGTCGCCTGTGCTTGTTAAATCACCAATTAAATCCAAAATTTTATGCCTTGTTGCTTCGTTTGTGTATCTCAATTTATTGCCTGCCACACGAAAGCCTTCGTTGCCGTAAATTACAATATCATTATCGGAAAATGCTTTTTTTATTTTTTGATGATTTTCAACTTGTCTATCCGTGCAAAATGTTCGGGCAAGTGCTATATCTTTTATGTAGCTATTCAACAATTCATCAAACGTAAAAGTATTCTTTCCAATTGTTTTTTCTGGAAAATCTATTGTATATGTTATTCTTAAATGGTCGCATGGCTTTGCAATTATGTATTTATCTTCTGTTTTCAACTCAACTTCCTTATCAATAAATTTGCATTCTTTTGCTTCTTCAAATTCTTTTATTTCAACACTGCTTATTAATTTTACCCAATAATTTGCACTTCCGTCAAGCATAGGAATTTCATCGCTGTCAATGTAAATGTTTATGTCTGTAATTTTAAAACACCATAAAGCAGAAATGAGATGTTCTACCATTTTGACTTCATTTGTGCCATTTGATATCGTAGTATTCAAATGACTGGTTTCGTACGTGGCAAATCTATTTACTTGAAAAGTGTTATTGTTTTCAATGTCGGTTCTTATTATACGAATTCCGTTGCCACAATTTGCAGGAGCGAGTCTTACTTCAATCTCTTTCCCGCAAAAGACACCAATGCCTTTAAGACTTACTTCGTTTGAAATTGTTGCCCGATGTATTTCAATCATATATTCGTTATTTATTAAATCCTTTTAATGCTAACGGCAAAACAATATCCGTCAATATTGTATTTGTCTTTGTCTTCTATATTGTCAATATTGTTGACGACTTCAATGTTATTCGCAAGGGTTTGATCTTTTATGTAATCATCAAATTTCTCAATTACATCTTTAAAAATCTCATCTTTTGTATTGATTATCGCTTCAATTTTATCGCTTATTTCAAGTCCTTCGTCTTTTCTTGTTTGTTGTATCATTCTTATAACATCTCTTGCAAGCCCTTCAATAATAAACTCTACGTCGTTTGATGCTTCTATCGCAACCAAAAGGTTAAATCTACTGATATAAAAAGTTTTTTGTCCATCTTTTGTTTTGTAAACAATTTCAAACAAGTTTTTATCAATTTTTTCGTTTGCTATCAACAATTCTCCATTTTCTAATATTTTCCAATCTTTCTTTCTTTGTGCATCCAATATTGTCTTTAATTTTGAGCCAAAAACTTTTCCACATTCTTTTAAATTTAAAACAACTTCTTCGCTCGCGACATCGTTGATACTGCCACAATAATCCTCCACTTCCTTTGTATTGACCTCTTGTTTTATTATTGAAATATATTGTTCTTCGAGATTTAAACCACCAAAAACGACGACTTTTTTCAACGGCATTCTTACTCTCAAATTTGCCTCCTTTCTCAAAGAGAAAACAGCATTACAAACTTCTCTAACTTTATCCATTTTATTGACGATGTCCTCGTCTATTTTAAAATTTACTTTTGGGAACTCTTTCAAATGAATAGAGCAAAACTCGCCCATAAAACAAAACGTCCACGGGATAGAAAAAAGTTTTTTAAAAAAAAAGAAAAATATTTTTGTTGGAATTTTAAAAGAAATTGTTGACTTTAAAAAAAACATCTTCAAACGTTGTCGTTGTATGGCGAAAGAAGTTCTGTGCCAGATTAAGCTACAAATTGAAGCCGGAAAGGCAAATCCAGCTCCTCCTATTGGCTCCGCACTCGGACAAAGAGGTGTTAATATAATGGATTTTTGTAAGAAATTTAACGATCAAACGAAGGCAAGTGCAGGATTGCCTTGTCCAACGATTATAACCGTCTATAAGGATAAATCGTTTGATTTTTTAGTTAAAAAGCCACCGATGACATATTATGTAAAAAAAATTGCTGGTATTACTTCTGGGTCAAAGACAACCGGTCGTGTTGCACCAGTTGCAAAAGTTAAAAGAGCCGATGTTATTAAGGCTATGGAGGAGAAAATGCCAGATTTAAATTGTTTTGGTAATATTGACGCGGCGGTAAGGATGTTTGAAGGTTCCGCAAAGTCTATGGGCGTTGAGGTTGTAGATTAGGTATGAGTAAAAGGATGGAAAGCATACGGAAATTGGTTAATGCCGACAACTATTATAGTTTTGATGAGGCTTTTGACATTATCAATAAATGTCGTGAGGTTGCTGGTGTGAAGTTTGACGAGTCCGTTGATTTAGTTATCAAGTTTGGTTTGGATATGAACAAGCCGGATAGTATGATCAAAACTTTTGTTGATTTACCAAATGGCAATGGAAAGAAAAATAAAGTTATTGTTTTTTGTAATGATGTTGCTGAAAAGGACTTACTTGAAGCAGGTGCTGTTGCCGTTGGTGGCGATGATTTAATTGCTGACGTTGCTTCTGGAAAATTAACCGATTTTGATAAATGTGTTGCGACTTCAAGCATTATGCCAAAGCTTGCAAAGATAGCAAAAATTCTTGGTCCAAAGGGTTTGATGCCAAATCAAAAAACCGGAACCGTTGTTTCTCCTGAGGAAGCCGTCAAAGCAGTTTCTTTGCTTGTGAAAGGTCGTTCAACTTTAAAAGTTGATAAGGATGCTTCTGCTAAGATGTCGGTTGGTAAAGTCAGTTTTGATAAACAACAATTAAAAGCAAATCTTGCTGAGGTCTTCAGTGTGGTCAAGCAAGTTAAACCCGCGAGTGTGAAAGCAACTTATATTCAAAATATATTTTTAAACACAACAATGGGTGTTGCCATTAAGGTTAAGGTAAATGATATCAGTTCGTTATGATAGCAAAAAGTGATGTTGTAGCTAAAATTAAGGATTTATCATCTTCAAATAGTTGTTTGGTCGTTGTAGACTATAAAGGTGCCGACGCGAGCACAATATCTTTATTTCGTGGTGATTTGTTAAAGAAGTGTGGCGTGAAGTTGTTGGTCGCAAAAAATACTTTATTTGCCGTTGCTGTCAAAGGTAATGATGGTGAGAAACTTGGAAAATTAAAAGGTCAAAGTGGTTTTATTTTTTGCAACGACATCATAAGTGTTTCAAAAGTTGTAAATGATTATTGTTTTGACAAAAAAGCCTTGAAGTTTGTTTCTGGCATTAACGAAGGTGAACTTTGCGGAGAAGGTGAGATTAAGGAATTCGCTTCTTTACCAACTTTGGAAGGTGCACGTCAAAGAATTATGGTTGCAATCAATTCCGTTGGTTCTTCGTTGCTATACTTGTTGAGTGAAAAATTTAAAGAAAAGGGTAATGAATAATTTTTTGTTTTTGTTTTTGTTTTGTTTTTATGTCTGTTGATTTGTCTTCTATTGCTGATAGTTTGTCTGAGTTGTCAATTGTTGATGGTGCAAAGCTTGTTAAGATGTTGGAAGAAAAGTGGGGAATTTCCGCTTCCGCTCCTGTTGCTGTTGCCCAAGGTGCTGTTGCTGGTGGCTCTGCATCTGCTGGTGAAGAAAAAAGTGAATTTTCTGTCGTTTTGACAAACGCTGGTGATAAGAAAATTGGTGTAATTAAAGTTCTGCGTGAAGTATTGGGAGTTGGTTTGCAAGAAGCCAAAGCTATAGCTGACGGGGCACCAAAAGAAGTTAAAGGCGGTGTTTCAAAGACTGAAGCAGAAGAAATAAAGAAGAAACTTGAAGAAGCGGGTGCAAAAGTTGACTTGAAGTAGTAGCACCTGTTTTTTTTTCTTTTTTCTCTTTTTTACTTTCTTCTTATGCAAAATGTTTTAAGGTGTTCTTTTTCACGTTTCGGTGGCGTTGGTCGCTTTGGTGATTATTTCATTTCCAGTGCAAGTTCTTATAATGACTTTCTTTATGGGTCAGCAGAGAAGGATGGTACATTGACTAATATTTTGAGTCGTTTTTTATCTGCTTCTGATTCATACGGATGTGTTAAACTTGAGTATGTTTCTCACAGATTTGAAGAGCCAAAACTAAATGTATTAGAGTGTAAAAGTAGATATTTAACATATGCCAAAAAACTATATGTTGTCGTTAGACTTTTGGTATATGATTTAAAAGATGGGAAGAAGGTCGGTGGTATAAGATATGTAAAAGAGAGTGAAGTTTGTTTGTGCGAGTTTCCAATTATGGTTGATGACGGGGTGTTTATCATCAACGGATTGGAAAAAGTAGTTGTTTCGCAAATAAAGCGTTCACCTGGTGTGTTTTTTTCTAATGCTCTTCGCACGAATGGGCAGATGAGTTATCTTGCTGGAATTCGTCCGCATTATGGAAATAAGCTTGAGTACGAAGTTAATAACGATGGTTTTTATTGCAAGGTCGGCAGATATCGTAAATTTAGGGGTCATTATTTTCTACGTGCAGTGGGATTTTCTTGGCAAGAGATTGTGGAGAAGGTGTACGATAAATTTGTCTTGACCTATGAAGGTAGTGGTGTTTTTGCACTGAATGTTGATATCAGCTCGTTGTGCAATAAGACAATTTATCTCAATATAAGGAATGAGAATGGTGAAATTTTAGTAAAGTCAGGTAATTTGATTACTAAGCGTTTAATAAGACAGATTTCTGCTAGTGGGAACAAGATTTATTGCAATGCAAGTGATTTAGTCGGTAGCACTCTATATTCTTCTTTCAGTTCTGGCAAGCGGGATTATAATTGTTGTTATACCTTGCAAGATGGGGATTTGGAAGATTTGAAATCTGGAACGAATATTGAGATCATAGATCGTGGCTCGGATGTTTTTTGTGATGCACTTTTAAGAGATATCTGTGATTCTTATGAAGAGACGGAGGAAGACGTTTTTTATAAGTTAATGAGTATTTTTAGACCTCATATTCCTTTTGTTTTGGAGGAGGCTCGTGAATACTTCAATAATATGTTTTTTTCAGACGAGAATTTTTCCATTACGCGGGTTGGAAGGCGGAGAATGAACAGGATACTTAAACTGGATTTGCCCGATGATTTTTGTTGTCTGAGTGTTGATGATATAATTGCAACTACAAGACGTCTTTTTGCGTATAAGAATGGTGTTTTTCATCCAGATGATGTAGATAGTCTTTCGAATAGGCGTATAAGCAATGTTGGTGAAGTTGTAAGTAGCGTTTTTATCGATGCTGTTCGTGGACTGGTAAGCATTGCTACGGATAAATTAAATGGTTTAATTATAGACAACACTTCCCCTTCTGATTATATTGTTGTAAATGCTGTCTCTAAGGCTGTCAACGACTTTTTTGTTTTGTCTGATTTGTGCCAGTTTATGGAGCAGACAAACATTTTATCGGAGATAACGCATATTAGAAAGGTTACAGCTCTCGGTGCTGGTGGAATTAGTAAGGATGCAGCAACAGCAAACGTTCGTGATATTCACGATAGTCATTATGGAAGAATATGTCCAATTGAAACGCCAGATGGACAGAACATCGGATTGGTAGTCTCTCTATCGTGTTTTGCAAGGGTTAATGAATATGGCTTCGTGGAAGTTCCGTATAGAAAAGTTTCCGATGGAAAAATTGAAGACAGGGTCGTTTATCTTGACGTTGAAGCGGAAAAGGATTGTAAAATAGCTGATATTTCAGACTTCTCTACAAGAGCCTCTGATTTGGATAATATTATAACCGTTAGATTGAATGGAGACTTTGTTTCGGCAAGAGTTCGCGATGTAGATTATGTAAGTATTGCTACTTGCCAAATAACATCAATGATGTCATTTTTTATACCTTTTGTTGAGAGTAATGACACAGCAAGAGCTCTTATGGGTTGTAATATGATGAGGCAGGCGGTGCCGTTATTGTTTAAAGAAAATCCATTTGTAGCAACTGGTATTGAAAAAGTCGTTGGCGATATAACTAAGAAGGTTATTAAAGCAGACATGGACGGAGAAGTAAATTATGTTGATGCTAATGTTGTGGTTTTGAAAGGAAATGATGGGACAATAAAGAGCTATCCTTTGATAACGTTTGACAGGACAAATCAAGATACTTTATCAAATCAACAACCTGTTGTTTGTGTTGGCGAGAGGGTTAAAAAAGGCGATGTGTTGGCCGATGTTGCCTCAACGAATCGGGGCGAGGTATCCATTGGGAAGAATATATTAGTTGGTTTTTTGCCTTGGAGAGGATATAATTACGAAGACTCTGTTGTTATTTCAAGAAAACTCGTAAGCGATGATAAGTTTACTTCAGTTCATATTAGGGAATTTGAAGTACAAGTGCGTGATACTCAACTTGGTGCAGAGAAGACCACGAACAATATAGATGGTATTGATTTGGAAAAAACAAAATATCTTGACGAGAGCGGTATTGTGCACATCGGGTCTGTTGTTTCAAATGGGGATATTTTGGTTGGAAAAGTAACGCCTGTTGGCGAGAAATTCTCTACATCAGAAGATCGTTTATTACAGGCTATATTTGGCGATATAGACGGAAGAAAGAAGGATACATCGCTTTATGTTCCATATGGTGTTTCAGGTGTTGTCGTAGGTGTTGATATCTTGACGAAAAGAGGCGAAAAGAAGGACGATAGAGCGTTGCAGATCGAAGCCGAAAGAATTAATAGAAGAAAAAGAATTTTCAATCTTGAAATAAAAGCTTTGAGCGACAGCCTTGGTGGGGATAATAGTTCTGCAAAATACAAAAAAGCAAAAGCAGAAATAGAAAGCCAATATATGAACGATGTTGCCCGTATTATGGATGGCGACACGTTGCCAAATGGCGTTATTAAAATTGTAAAGGTTTACGTTGCTGTTCGTTCTCGTTTGCAAGCTGGTGATAAAATTTCTGGAAGACACGGGAACAAGGGTGTAGTAGCGAGGTGCGTGGCTGTTGAAGACATGCCTTATATGGAAGACGGAACACCACTTGACCTTGTATTTAGTCCTGTAAGTATACCTGGACGTATGAATGTTGGGCAGATACTTGAAACTCACTTAGGTTGGCTGTCTTATAATGTTGGTAAGAAGATCGATGAAGCATTACTGAGCGATGAAGCTTCGAAGAATGTAAGGAAGATATTGGAGAAAGTAAGTTTACGAGACAATCGTTTTGTTGATAATGTTAAAAAGATGTCCGATAGCGAGGTAATTGAGTTTGGCAAAAGTTGTCGTCGTGGTTTATTTTTTGAAACACCTATCTTCGATAGTGCAAGCGTAAATGATATGGAGGCCATTGCCGATAGTCTTGGCATAGATAGATCTTTACAAGTTCAGTTATACGATGGACTAACAGGAGAGCCATTCGACAGGAAGTCAACGGTTGGCTATATGTATATATTAAAACTGCATCATCTTGTTGATGAAAAGGTTTATGCAAGATCAACCGGAAGTTATAGTATGGTCACGCAACAGCCACTCGGAGGGCGTGCACACGGAGGCGGACAGAGACTCGGAGAAATGGAGTGTTGGGCATTACAAGCCTATGGTGCGGCTTATACTTTACAGGAAATGCTTACGGTGAAGTCTGACGATGTTTCTGGAAGACGCAAAATGTATGAATCAATTATTGCTGGTGGCTTGAGATTTAAGTCAGGAGTGCCGGAAACATTTAATGTTTTGTGTCGCGAATTTAGATCTCTTGGTTTTGACGTTGAACTTGGTTTGATTGGTGGATAGTGTATGAAAAGCGGTGATATTTCTTCTTTTGTTAATTATGGTTCATTCGTTGACTTTGACTATATTAAAGTCGGGATAGCAAGCCCTGAAAAGATTTTGTCTTGGTCTTATGGCGAGGTCGTCAATTCTGATACGGTGAATTATAGAACTTTGAAACCAGAGCGCGGAGGTTTGTTTTGTGCAAGAATTTTTGGGCCAGTCAACGACTATGAGTGTTTTTGTGGAAAATATCGTAAGATAAAATATAGCGGCATCAGATGTGAAAAATGTGATGTTGACGTTGTTTCTTCGTCAGTGAGGCGTGAAAGAATGGGACATATTAAGCTCGCTTATCCGGTTGTTAATATTATTTACTTGCGTGGTATACCATCAAAAATGTCAAGACTTCTTGGTGTTAAAGCAAGCGACATTGAAGCCGTTATAAGTTTTGTGGCTTATATAGTGTTGGATCCTGGCAGCACAGATCTTGAAAAATATCAAGTATTGTCAGACAATGAATATCTAAAAGCAATTGATAAATATGGTATTTCTGCCTTTAAAGTTGGTCGTGGAGCAAAAGGCATTATGGAAGCTTTGCAAGCATTTAACTTGCAGGAGGAACGCGATAAATTGTTAGCGAGAATAAGCAGTGTTTCGTCGGAATCAAAGCTTTTTACTTTAAAAGTAAGGTTAAAATTGATAGAAGAGTTTATCAGTTCTGGAAATAAGCCTGAATGGATGGTTTTTACGGTTTTGCCGGTTTTGCCAGCTGATTTGCGTCCATTGGTGCAGGTTGGAGATGGCAAAATGGCAGTATCGGATCTGAACTTTTTGTATTCTTCTATTATAAATAGAAATAATCGTTTAAAAAAGTTGATGGCAGTTGGTGCACCAGATGTTATTTTGGAGAATGAGTGTCGTATGTTGCAGGATGCCGTTAGTGCATTGCTGGACAATTCTGGTGGTGGAAATACGAAAGTTGTTAAGAATGCGTTTAAGCGTCCTTTAAAATCTATTAGCGATTTCTTGAAGGGTAAAAATGGACGTTTACGTCAAAATTTGCTTGGTAAACGTGTTGATTATTCTGGCCGTTCTGTTATTGTTTCTGGCCCTGAATTAAAACTCCATCAGTGTGGTTTGCCAAAAATTATGGCATTGGAGCTTTTTAAGCCTTTTGTTCTTTCAAGGCTGTTGTTGTATGGAGACATATCTACAATTCGTGCAGGAATGAGCATGATTGCAGCCAAAACACCGGAGGTTTATCGCGTGCTTGAAGAGGTGGTTCGTGAGCATCCTGTTCTTTTAAATCGTGCACCAACGTTGCATAGGATGGGTATTCAAGCATTTGAGCCAAAGTTGATTGATTTAAAAGCAATTCAATTGCATCCACTTGTGTGTCGTGCTTTCAATGCAGACTTTGATGGTGATCAGATGGGCGTGCACGTTCCTTTGTCTATAGAGTCGCAAATTGAATCGCGTGTAATGATGCTTTCCACGAATAACATACTAAGCTCTGCAAATGGTAAGCCGATGATAGTTCCTCGTAAAGATATAACCGTTGGGCTATACTATATGACACTGGCTTTGAATAATAGACGTGGCGAAGGACACACTTTTTATAGCTATGATGACGTTATGACGGCATTACAGGATGGTCGTATAGATGTTAATGCTAAGATCAAATATTATTATAAATATACTTGTAATTGGGAGATAGACAAAGATGATGTTAAAAGGACGCCAGTTGACGAGGATTTACATTTTGCAGAAGAGACTACGGCCGGTAGAATTAAATTGTTTAGTTTTTTGCCTTGCGATGGAAAGATATCGTTTGATAAGCTTAATAAGCCTTGGAGTATTGGTTTTTTAACTGATATTGTTGAGGAGGTTTATAAAGTCTATGGAGCCAAGGTCACGGCAGTATTTTGCGACCATTTGATGAAAGAGGGCTTCAAGTATGCGACACTTTCCGGTATCTCATTTGGCAAGGACGACATTGTTGTACCTGGTGATAAAAGCGAGGTTGTTGCGGACACAATGGGGAAAGTTCAAGAGCTTGAAGAGCAATATAGAGAAGGTTATATTACTGACAAAGAGCGTTATAATAAAATTACCGATAGGTGGTCTGAGTGTTCTGATAAACTCTGCGACGAGGTTATGGATTTGTTGAAGGTAAATAGTGATAACATCAAGATAAATTCTATTGCTTTAATGATGAATTCCGGTGCTCGTGCATCAAAGGCACAGATGAAACAGCTTGCAGGAATGAAAGGACTTATTGCCAAACCAAATGGTGCTATTATTGAAACCCCAGTTATTTCTAATTTCAAAGAGGGTTTAAGTGTTCACGAGTATTTCAATGCAGCACACGGAGCACGAAAAGGTAATGTTGATACAGCTTTGAAGACTGCTGATGCTGGTTATTTGACAAGGAAGCTTGTTGATGTTTCTCAGGATTGTATAGTTTTCGAAGAAGATTGTGGTTGCAATGAGGGAGTTGAATATAAATCTGTTTTACAGGATGGGCATATCGTTCAGGACGTTTATTCAACTATAAAGGGAAGGTTTTTAGCGAAGGATATTGTAAATACGAACGGAGACATCATTGCAAAAGCAGGGGAATTTGTGGATGAAAAAGTTATAAATACATTAAAGAGTAATAATATAACTTCAATACTTGTTAGATCTCCGGCGACTTGCAAATGTCGTTATGGTATTTGTAGAAAATGCTATGGTATAGATTTATCAACAGATAAGGTTGTGAATGCTGGAACGGCAGTCGGGGTCATTGCGGCACAAACAATTGGTGAACCTGGCACCCAGTTGACATTGAATACTTTCCACATTGGAGGCGTAGCTTCTAAAAAGGTTTCAGATTCAACAATAGAGTCGTTAAGCAACGGGGTTGTGCGTTTTGAAAATGTAGATTTCGTTGTTAATAAAAGTGGCGAGAAGGTCGTTATTTCAAGGTCCGGTTATGTTAGCGTTGTTGATGCAAAAGGGAGCGTGCTGTTTTCCAAGTCTGTTCCTTATTCGGCAAAGCTTTATGTTAGCGATGGTGATGATATAAAGATAGGTAAGAAGATTGCCGATTGGGATCCTTATAATGTTTATATCGTTGCAGAACAATCTGGAAATGTAAGGTTAAATGATTTTATTCCGGGTGTGTCATATAGCGAGAAATACGATGACGTTATTGATAAACATAATAAAGTAATTAGGAACTGGCTCGACTCTTCTGTTTCGTTAAAGCCAAATGTAGATATCATTCAGGATGATCAGAAAATTGATAATAGATCTAAGATGAGGTATTTGTTGCCGGTCGGGGCTGTTGTTAGCTTTGAGGAGGGTGATAAAATCGCAGTTGGTGATTATATTGCAAAAGTTCCACGTGGTAGCTCTAACGTCGTTAAGGATATAACAGGAGGTCTTCCAAGAGTTACGGAATTATTTGAAGCGAGAACTTCAACAGAAGCTGCGATAATTGCAGGTGCGGACGGAACAATTGAATTTGGCGGTGAAACAAAAAATACAATTAAGTTGATACTGCATCCGGACGATAAAGATGGTAACGATATAGTTTATTCCGTTAAGAAAGGTAAATATATTTCAGCTTATAATGGTGGACACGTCAAAAATGGCGATATTTTGGTTGAAGGCAAAACAAATCCTCACGACATTTTACGTTTCCAAGGTGTTGGAGCATTAACAGCTTATATTGTTCAAGAAGTTCAAGCTGTTTATCGTCTTCAAGGTATTGATATTGATGCCAAACACATTGAAGTCATAGTAAGATATATGGTAAATAAAGTCGTTATTGATGACAAAGGAGATACAGAACTTGGTGATGGATATCAATATGAATATGCCAAAGTTGCAGAAGCGAACGAAGAAGCTGTTGCGAACGGCAAACGTCCTGCGACATTCCATAGGGTTTTATACGGTATTTCTCAATCTGCATTACAAACAGAGTCTTTCTTGTCGGCTGCAGCATTCCAGAGAACAGTGAGAGTTTTGGTCGATGCTTCTATCAAGGGTCAAAGAGACGAATTACGCGGTATGAAGGAAAGTATGATTGTTGGTCGTTTAATACCTGCTGGAACTGGTTTTGTAACGAGACAATTAAAGCAAAAAGCTGTCAAGTTGCTCGGCGAAGGCGATAAGCTTGTGAATATCGACTCAATATAGTTGCGACGACGGAAATCGTTGTCGCCTGATTGACTTTTTTTTGTTTTTTCGTTGTCTTCTTGGCTTTCTTTGTGAGCGGGGTTGTGTTTTTATCAATTTTTGAATTAGCTTCTTGCTTGCATTTTGTCTCTTTATAGCTTTAAAAGTTAAGTAGCTGGTTAAAGAAGTAGTTTTTTTGTATTGCAATGGAATATAGCCAATATGCATTGTTTTGTAATTTAGTTTTGTTTTCGCAGGGCAAATTCTAAAAAAACCTGTTTAAAACCTTGTTTGAATTTTAAAACGTTTAAAAGCTAAACAAGATGGACAACAGAAAATTTATTTACGTTGGTTTTGTAAAAAATTGGATATTACAAAACTCAATTATTATAGTTTTTAACTATTAAAAAATTTTTTCAAATTTTCAAAAAAGTTTGTATTTTTTGGGCTTGTAGATGTGCCGGAAATTTCTTCAAATCTTTCAAGTAGTTCTTTCTGTTCTTTTGTTAGTTTCACAGGTGTTTCCACGATAATGTTTGCGACCAAATCTCCCCTTCGTCCGTTAGCCATCGGCATACCGGCTCCACGGACAAAAATTTGTTCTCCATTTTGTGTGCCTGCTGGGATGTTTATGTTGACATTTTCTTTATTTATTCCGCAAAAAGCAATTGAAGCACCAAGAGCCGCTTGTGTAAAGCGAATTGGAATATTGCATTCAAGGTTTGCTCCATTTTTCTTGAAAATCTTATGTGGTAAAATTTGAAAAACGACATATAAATCGCCGGCTTTACCACCTCGTTGTCCAGCTTCTCCTTCGCCAGTTATTCTAATGGTATCGCCGTTAGAAATTCCGGATGGAATTTTTACTTTTACTTTTTTAACAATCTTTTCTTGTCCTTCGCCACCACAGAAACTACAAGGAGACGACAAAACTACACCCTCACCACCGCATTCGTCGCAAGTTTGTTCCATTATAAAAAATCCTTGTTGCATTCTTACGGAGCCGTGTCCCTTGCATTTTGGACATTTTGTATTTTCAACTTTTCCACTTGCTGAACCCGTGCCGTTGCAATGAGAGCATTTGCCGAGTGTGCGATATTCTGCAACTTTTTCAACACAATTAAAAGCTTCTTCAAGGGTTATATCAAGCTTATATTTCAAATCACTTCCGCGAGTATTCGCTTCTCTTCTTCTTGAAGAACTGCGACTGCTGCTTGCTTCGTTGAAGAAACTGCTAAATATATCGTTAATATTTCCAAAGTCAAAGCCACCGAAGCCACCAAAATCGCCTTGCCCGAAGCCACCACCTCCGCCAAATCCTCCGCTTGCTCCTTCTTTACCAAATTGGTCATAGTTTGCACGTTTTTGCGGGTCAGACAATACAGAATAAGCTTCGTTTATTTCTTTAAATTTTTTCTCATATTTATCTTTTTCGTCTGGATGCTTATCTGGGTGATTGGCAACAGCGAGCTTTCTATAAGCTTTTTTTATTTCGTCTTGCGTCGCAGTTTTTGCAACTCCAAGTATTTCATAATAATCACCAGCCACTTTGAAAAAACTACTATTGAAAATAATATATTTTTTTTGTTTTCAAGTAATTGTTGTTGTTTAGGTGATTAAAAAAGTTGTTTTTTTTACATTTTACTTTGCGTTTTTGGCAACGGCATCACTTTCTGCAACGAGTAATTTTGATAAAAATAAAAGTAATACAAGTAAAAATAAAAACGTTGTAGTAAAAAAAACAAATGTTAATAAAGAGACAAGCAAAAAGACGGAACAAAAACAGCAGAAAAATGTAGCAAAAGAAAATACAAAACAAGGCGAAACTGAAAAAAATAAGTCAAATAAGCAAGGAACGAAGTCAATGACCAAAAAAGATAACAACAAAACAATTTCAAAAAATCAAAATAATGGAATAAAAAAAGGCGGAGACAATAAAGCAAACAACAAAGATAATAAAAATATTGATAGCATATTCATAACACGTGATGATGCAGTCATTGCAAGGTTAATTGATAAAATTGAAAACGGCAAATCACTAACGCAAAAGAAGTCAGCAGAAGATGATTATTATGTTGGAATGGTTGGAGACAAAAGAGTTGGAAAGGGTTTAAATCTGGCCTTAACAATGGAAGAGCGGGGCGTTGGAAATTGGCTTTTAATACTTAATGGTAAAGAAATTGAAAAAAATTCGTTAATCCAAACAGAACTGCTTGCAAATCCATCAAGATTTGTAATCAATGTAAATATCAAGGCATTAAAAGATAAGGTTGTAAGCTTTACTTATCAAATGCCTCGTGATTTGAGGTTGCGTTATGGCAATCAGGAAAATGGTTATCGTATTGTTATAGATTTGCCGGTTGGAACAAAAATTGAAGCTAAAAATACAAAAAAAGATCAGTTATCTTTTAAGCTTATCAATAGAAATTTGTTAGAGGAATATGCGACAACAAAACAAGGTCAATCAAGCTCTTTTGAAAATTTTGATGGCTTAAAAACACTTGGGAATGGTGTTTCTTTTCGTAAGATTTTGATAGAACATAAAAAGCCTTATGTTATTGCGGTGGATGCCGGACACGGTGGGATTGATAGTGGGGCCGTCGGTGTTGACAAAGCAAGTGAAAAAAAAATTACTTTAATGTATGCCAAAAGCTTGAAAAGAGCTTTGCAAAGGCGAGGCTTTCAAGTTATTTTAACAAGAGATAGCGATAAAACCATTTCACTTATTAACAGGGTGCAAGTCGCTCAAAGTAATAACGCAGACGTATTTATTTCTTTACATACGGATGCACATAATGATAAAAATGTAAGTGGAACAACGGTTTATCGTTTATCGCATTTAGAAGGACGACATCCAGATTGGGGAAAATTTTATTATAAAGGTGTGTTGCCGGAGAGATACGAAAGTTATAAACGAGACAGGAGTGTGTTGGACGTATTGGTTGGTTTAACTCATCAAAGTTTGTCAGAAAAATCATCAATATTGGTTGATAATATTCTTTTGTCATTCAAGAAAAATAGTATTTGCAAAAATTGTCGCCACGGCCAACGTTCACTTGCCGTATTGCGTGGTTTAAAAATGATTTCTGTGCTTGTAGAAATAGGGTACATTACAAATAAAGATGAAGCTAAAAAAATGATGCTTGAAAGTAATATTGAAAAATTCGCGAATAAACTCGCGGATGTAGTTGCCGAAACTTTTAATTGATAATTGTAATATTTTATGCGGTGGTTGTTGGAAATTTTAGACCATTTTTATAGAGATATTTATAAATGTTGTTTGTGGCTTGCTTGCTTTTTTTTTGCAGTAGCTTTTACTGCAATATCGGCTCAATATATCGGAGATCATTTGAGCCAAAAGATTTTGAATAATAAAGGCGTCGTTATAGATATCGTGTACGATGATGATGTATACAATAAGCAAACGCTTGACGATCTTTTACAGAGATGGCAGGAAAACGAGAAGTTGAAAGATTTGCGAGTAAAATTTGAAAAAGCATCTGTAAAAGATGAAGATCTGTTGAATGGGAAATTTACAATTTTAATGACAAAAAACCAAGAATTTATGGATAAAATGGTTGAAAAAAGTAGGTTTGCAATATTGGATGACAATATTTTTACATCTTACGTAAAACCATATGTTGAATTTTCAAAATATAATGAATATGCACAAGTTGAAACACTTTTTGGAACAAAGATTTATATCGCTTATTCAAGCAAATTGAAAAATGCAGAAAAAGCCAAAGCTATAAAAACTTTTGGTTATTTGAATGACATTGTTTTTAAAGCAAGTGGCTTTGGCACGGAGTTGGAATAAAAAACTGGAGTAAATGTTTTCCAGTAAGTGGAAAATTTAACAACAAATTTGCTGATTGGATTTATTGATTAAATTTGTTGATTTTTAATTTAAAAAACTTTTCAATGAAATTGATTTTATGGAACAAAAAGCAGGGTTAGCATCACTTTTACCAATTCTTGTAATGTTTGTATTATTCTACTTTGTTTTGATAAAACCACAGCAGAAAAAAGCACAACAACAAAAAAAGATGCTTGAAGGTTTGCAAGTCGGCGATGAAATTGTTTTGACCTCTGGAATAATTGGCATTATTGACGAAATTCCGGCAAATAAGGAATATATTTTTGTAAAACTAAATGATAAAAATGTTGTTCGTATTTTTAAAGACGTCATTGCTGGTAAATACGAAGAAAAAGTTTTACAAGAAAAGAAAAAGTAAGAATAAAAGCTTGCGATAATTATAATTATCAATTCAAGTAGGTTTGTGCGGTCTGTTGAAGGTTTGTCAATTTCCACCAGATTGGTTTTATTTACCATCTCTACTGATTGGTGGGCTTGAAGGGATTCGAACCCTTGACCAATTGATTAAGAGTCAACTGCTCTACCAGCTGAGCTACAAGCCCAAAAATTGCAAGATTAAAAAATGCAACCACCGAATTAGCAGTAAAGCATTATAATAATCAAGCTTTGAAGTGGGGCGAACAACCGGACTCGAACCGGCGACATTCAGTACCACAAACTGACACTCTAACCAACTGAGCTATGTTCGCCACAGCCAAGTGAAAAACTTAAAAGTTAATTTGCAATAAGTAAAGTTTGCAAATCGTCGGCATTCAACGGGTTTATGAAAAATATTTGTCCTTATTTTTTGCTTGCTTTTTAGGTATTCAAGGGAACTTTACTTTGAAGTAGCGGTGTTGTCGGTATTTTTGACAATTTTTTATCCAATATTTTTAACTTCAATCGCCGTTGGGCCGGTATTTATAACAATAGCAAATATATCAATGATTAGTGGATTAAAAAATGGTATGTTTTCTGTAATTGGAGTAATTATTGGAAATATAGCTTATATGACTATTGGTGTATTGACAGCACAGCAAATTATATCGGCAATTCCTGATAACGTGATGTTGTCTATATCATTTTTTGCAACGTTGTTTTTAATTTACATAGCCATTAGCTTTTGGCGTCGCGATTTATCACAAATAGAAGAAGACAGATCATTTAAACCGAGTGTTAAATTGATATTAAAAATGTTCACAATCACTTTGTCATCCCCAATTGCGATTACCGGCTATGTTATTACTTTTTTAACATTTGCAAATGTCGTAAAGCAATCATTGCTATTTTCTTGGCTCGGTGGGGTTTGTGCTGCAATAATCGCTTACACAATGGTCGCGTTTTGTTTTGGTTTTTTGGGTAAAAAATTCAAGAAAATGAAAAAGGATAGATATGTTAAATATTTAACAATATTAAATCGTTCATCTGCGGTTTTGTTGCTTGGTTTTGCGTCAATAACACTTTTTAAATTTGTAAAAACAATAATAACGATGTTCGTCAACTGATTAGGAGATTTTCTTGTGGCAGATATTTGATTATTATTTGCAGGAAAACAGGAAGGAATGTTTATCTCTTGCTGGGGCTTTATTTTCATTGGTCTTTTTGTCTATCCAAATGTATTTATTGCGATTTTGGCACGAGAGTTTTGCAAAAACATAATGATTTGGTTGAATTACAGAGGGATTATCTTGAAAATTGTGTCAAGCAACTCAACTATTTTGCAGGAAAAATTAGAAAAATTGAGCCTCTTACATCAATATATTTTGGCGGTGGGACGCCGAGCATATTGGAGCCAAAAATTATTGAAAATCTCATCAATGAAGCCCGTAGCATTTTTGGTTTAACTAATGATTGCGAAATAACACTTGAAGCAAACCCAACTACTTTTGAGATTGAAAAATTCGCTAATTTTGCAAAGGCTGGCGTCAATCGTTTGTCTCTCGGCGTTCAAAGTTTTAACGACAAAAACCTCTTTTGGCTCGGCAGAAAACATACAGCAGAGCAAGCAAAACAAGCAATTAAGGAAATAAAGCAACTTTTTCCAAAGTGGAGTTTTGATTTGATATATGGGCTTCCGCGACAAGATTTGCCAGAATGGCTTAAAGAATTAAAACAGGCCGTTGAGCTTGAACCGCAACATCTTTCTTTATACACACTTATTGTTGATGAAAATACTTTATTGGGCGAGATGGTTAAAAAAAAGATAACAATTCCAAAAACAGAAGACGAACTTGCAGATTTTTACGAAGCAACCAATGAATTTATAAAAAAAAACTCAAACTTGCAACATTATGAAGTTTCAAATTATGCAGTAAATGGCTTTGAAAGTTTGCATAATATGAACTATTGGAAAAGTTATGACTACATCGGCATTGGTGCCGGTGCACACGGACGGCTTTTTTATAATGATGGCAATAGGTATGAAATTCAAAATATCTTTAATCCATTTGAGTGGAACAAAAATCTCGAAAGTGGCAAAAGTGGTTTGGAAATCGAGAGAATGCTAACAAGAGAAGAGCAAATCGAAGAGATTGTACTAATGGGGCTAAGAATTAAAAATGGCATCGAGTTCAATGATATAAGAAATCGATTTAATATCGATTTAAGTATATTTTTAGATCCAGAAAGAATCAAACGATTTCACTTGGATGGATTTATAGATTTTAGCGGTAATAATTTGTTTTTAACAAAAAAAGGGGTCGCGGTTCTTGATGCGATATTACCAGAATTAATTTAGAATATTTGATAAGTATTATGTTAGGCCCATAGACTTGATATTTAGTTGTCGTAATTTTAGTTTTTGTTGCTTTTTATTTTCCATTTGTCCTTCAATTTTCATATTTTATGAAGTTTTCAATATTGTCGTTATCAGCGGCTGTAATTGCTATGACCGGTGTTTCCGCTATTGCGTATGATTTTGATAATAAATTTTATGGAAAAATGTCGGTCGGCATTAATTATTCTTTAGAAAGTTTGCAAAGTGAAGCGTTGGAGCTTTATGAAGTTGACAAACGCGTTGGTCGTAGCGGTAATCGGTATACACATAATCTCGGTATCAATGTCGGCTATAGTGTTTATTATGTTATGACACCGTTGCTACATCCTTTCGTTGGTCTCGAAGGCACAGCGGAGATACCTTTAAAGAATCAGACACGTTATGATATAACGACCCAATATCATAATATTCCACAAGAATATTATTATTATAATCATGCTTCTTTTGATCTAAAAGCCGGTTTAAAATTTAATCAAATTTCACAAAATTTTTCATTGCAATTATATACAGTTTTTGGAGTGGCACTTTTGCAATATTTTTTCAAAGATGCCGACGCTGTCAACGATGCTGCCGTTCGAATAAACGAAAGCAATGCGGTGGCATTTCGCAATGAAGTGGAGTATAAGAAAAAACACGATATATTACCTGCTATTAATTATGGTGCTGGCATCGAAACGATATATAATATATCTAGTAAATGGGCTCTGACCGGTGGTTTTGAGTATAAACGTGTATTGGCTTTGAAAAAGACTAAAAATGATAATATGCGTTTGGAAACTAACCAATTTTTATTCAGGTTTGGCGTCCAGATTTTATAGTTTTTTTTTAAAAAAAACTTGTAAATTATTTTTCTTTTTTGATAGACTGCTGTTATTTTTTATGGATCCTCAGGCTTTTAAGTATTTAGCGGTTGGTTTGCTCAGTATAGCTTTTGGTGGTGCGGCTATTGGTGTTGGTATGATTGTAAGCAAAGCTTTGGAGGGTATTTCAAGAAACCCATCAACAGAAGGTAGCGTTTCAAAATATATGTTTATCGGTGCAGGACTTGCCGAGGCTATGGGTCTTTTTGGTCTTGTATTGGCGTTGCTCTTGATGTTTGCTTAATAAAATTTGTTTATTCCTTTTGCAATGATTAGAAAGTGGCTGTTTTCCATCTTGATCGCGTTTGCTATTGTTTTTGTTGCAAGCGTGATAGTCAGTAATACAAAGATAAGTTTTGATAAGGATTCAACTTATGCTACAAATTTACCACAGGAGATGAAAGTCGCAATCATTTCTAATGAAAAAGGATGGAAACAAAGCGATAGTTTGAAGTTTTCCGTTGATAAAATTGCTGTTCCAGATGTAAAGGAGGATGAAGTTTTGGTTGCAGTAAAGTCGGCCTCAATGACTGACAGCGATCTTGAATTTTTTATTACAAATCCAAGCAGAGAAAGTTTTGTTCCTTGTTCAGATTTTTCTGGTGTTGTTGTTAAAGTCGGGGAGAAGGTTAAACTTTATGAAATTGGCGATAAAGTCTTTGGCACCTTGGATATAAATAAGTACAATGGTGCTTGTGCTGACTATGTTGTTGTTCCGCAAAATAACGTCGCTACAATGCCTTATTCATTAACTTTTAAACAAGCCGCGGCAATTCCAACTCCGGCCTTGTTAAATTGGTTTGCAGTGCACAATTTGGAACGTTCTGGGTTTCATAATGGAAAAGTTCTTGTTGACGATGCAGTTAGTAGCGTTGGCATAATGCTAACTGGACTGCTCGCAAGGAACAATTTTGACGTGACCGCAGTTGATGTTGAAAGTGCTGAAAATTTATCCTCCTCGCTGGGTGTTAAAGAATTTATCAGCAACGAGAAATTTCAAGAGAAAAAGAGTTCTCTTGCAGAAAAATTTGATGTTGTGATTAACTTAAAACGTGGTTTGCCTGTCAACGATTTATCGTCATTGGTTAAGAAAAACGGAACTTTTATTTCATTTGAAAAAGTTGATTTTGATAGAAGTGATATAAGAACTTTGATAATAGATCACGCATTGATAACAAAGGATGTTTTTGCAAAGATGGCACGTTTGGTACACTTGGCAAAATTGCAAGTTGTTGTTGCGAAAGAATACAAACTTGATAAGATAAACGATGCTTTCGTTGCGTCAAAAAAAGGAGGCTGGAATGGTCGTGTTATCGTTAATGTTAGTAGGTAAAAAAAAGTCTTATGTTTCAAAGAGTTATCAAAGAAAATATTGACACAGGCGTCGCAACAGAGAAGAGTGTTGCAAAACAAGTTTACCAAAAGAAAATTGAAGATGGTAAGCTTGTTTTGCAGGGTAGAAATGTCAGATTGGTCGAGATTGCGAATACAGAAGAGGATCGTGAAAAATATATTTCTATAATGAACCAGTATTTGACATATGTAAAGGAGAATTATGTAAACGATTTGGAGATTGAGAAAGTGGACATTTCACTATGTTTTAAAGAAGAATGTTCGAATAGAGATGAGAAAAAGTTGCCATTGTTTTTTGCATATCGTAACGACGGGAAGCTTCTTGGGACGATTGGAAGCACAGGTGTATTAAAGTTAAAAGACGATAAGAAAAATGTTGTTTTTAATTGTTTTTCTTGCAGATTTGTTTGTGTTGCAAAGTATAGCAATTTAATTGGTAAGGCTGGCACAGAAGCTTTAACGATGTTTCCTTTGTTTGCAAAAGATGAGGGGAGTTTTCTGTATTTTGATGCTTATCAATGTCGGAAATTGAGAGATTTATGGTTTCATTATTCCGAGTTGCATCATTTTTTATTTATTGGGACAAAAATTATTAATCATATTTACTTTACCAATCCAGTTGGTTTGGATGTTTTTATTTCGGATGATGTTGCTGAATTCTCCAAGGAATTATTGTCGAAACTATCCTAATAATTTGGCTATTTCTGATATAAGTATGTTTGTGGTAGTGTTCTCAACTTTTTTGTCGGCTATAATAAACCAGTAGTTATATGGAGGCATAAAAAAACACATTTTATCATATTCTTTTTTTGCAAGCTCTGAACAATCAAATAGCTTTTCAAATTCCTCGCCCGTGCCAGTGCACCAATAATTTTTTAGAATTCCTTCATAAATAACGTTTAAATCATTCTTTGATGTGGTCATTTTTTGTTTTTTTATGTTATCGTTAATGAAATTTTGAAAGAAACTCAATCTTGCATTTTTATTCACAGGCATCATAGTTGCTTCATTTAAATCATCTATTGTTAATTGTTCCACAGGTATTTTTGCAAGAGGATGGTCTTTGTGCAAATATAATGCTGGTTTGTATTCTTTGCCTTGTTTAACAATATATTTTTCTTTGTCAAAAGCGTTTGCTTCTTTTTCGCTTATTGGAAAAACTATGATATCAACATCTTTTGCAAAAAGTTTTTTCATTGCAACTTGTCTATCTTCTGCGTCAATTTGAATTTGTCTAATTGATGAGTTGTTTGGTATTTTGTCTATTGCGGGAAAAACATAAGTTTTTACGGCCAGCGGATGGCATAAGATGCGAACATTTTGATAATCTTCTATTTTTGTTTGTTTGACTATTTCTTTTAAGGTGGTTTTTATATTTGCTTCATACATACCTGCAATCATCTGACCTTTATTTGTTAAAGTGATGCCGCTAACTCCATGTGGTATAATGAGCTTTGTGTGTAAAACATATTCAAGTTGTTGAATAAGCCTTGTGACTGTGCTTGGTGAGAGTTTCATATTTATGGCTGTTTTTGTGATGCTATTTGTTTTGCTTAAATCCGCCAATGTTCTTGTGCATTTTAAGAAATTTATATTAAAAACATTCCAATTTATTTCATCGTTTGGCATAATTTTTAATTATTGATTTAATTTTTAAATTAAAGAATTTACAATAAGCAATCAATAATATACCAAAAAACAACTTGCCTACTTTTCATAACTTGACTTTTTTTATAGCTATTTTTTTATGTAAGGGAGTCGTATGGGAGTAAAAGATGGGCTAATGAATAAAATGATATCAAGTATGCTTGGAAAAGTTGATTTTGATGCTCTACAAAAACAAATGGGACAGAATGGTGGAAAGATTGATAGTAATCTTATAAATAGTGTTATGTCAAGTATGTTAGGCGGTGGTAAAAATCGGGACAATGGTAAGAATAATAACAAAGAGAATATGAAGATTGAAGATAAAAAGCAAAACGAGGATGATAACGTTGCAATGATAAACGAGTTGATAAAGAAAAAAAGCTTTGGTTATGAAGATGTTTGTAAGATTATACCACAAAGACCACCATTTTTGATGATTGACAAAGTTCTTGATTTAAACATTGATAAAAAAAGTGTTATTTGCAGGAAGGTTTTAAGTGCAAACGAAGCTTTTTTTGTTGGACATTTCCCAGAGCATCCTGTTATGCCCGGTGTTTTAATGATTGAGGCAATGGCACAAGCATCGAGTATTATCGGTAAAGCTTTAATGAACGGCAAGAAAGGAATTCTTTTGTTCGCGGAAGTCAATAATGTCAAGTTTTCTGGCACAGCGTCGGTTGGCGATATTTTACAAGTTGAAGCTTATGTCGATAAAATTCGCGATCCTTTGGTTATAGGCAGAGGTTTGGTTAAAAAAGGAGACGAAGTAATTTGTAATTGTGAGCTAAAAGCATTTAGAAAAGAGCTTTAAAATAATAAAGAAACGAATAATAAAAATGAATAGAAAGAGTGTTTAAATGAGATGGAGTAAAATTTGTGTTTTTACATTTTTGTTTTGTTTCTCGCTATGTAGCCTTTCTTTTGCCGATGTTTCTGTTGAAAAAATTGATGGGTTGGTTGATTGGAATAAACCAGAAAATTATGCAGAAGCAAAAAGGGCGGTAAAACTCGCTAAGGAAATCAATGCCGAAAAAAGGCGAAGAAAACAATTGAGAGACGCAGGTGTTCCGGAGGAAGAAATAGTAAAAATAATTAGAAACGAAAGAGCAGGGAGGAGATTGGCGAGCAACGTTCAAAGGAACAAAAAGGCCGACGATAATAATAAAAATAATATTTTAAAATATAATGCAACAACAGAAGCGAACGAGGAAGACGACGAGGAGGAATATAGTATAGAGAACGATGATAACGACGACGACGAGGATGAGAATTTAAATCATGGCAAAAAAACTGAAAAAAACAATGTTAAAATAAATGATTATTTACCAAGTAATGGCAGTAATAATCGTTATGAGAGTAGTGGTAAAAACAACTGGCAAAAATCGCAATCAAAACAGGTAAATTATAAAAACGAAGACAATAATGGCTTTGGTGATTACTCAAATGCCAACGCAACAAGAAAGCAAGAGGTTAAATCTTTTGAAGAGTTAAAAAGTATTGTCCCGCAAGTTCCCAATAGTGATAACAAAACATCAAATATAGAAGTCGCCATAAGTTCTAATAGTAATTATGAGGATTGGGAACTTGAAAGGATGTTGTCAAAAGCTGGAAATAATTTAAAAGATAGAGAAAAGTTTATGATTTTCGCTCGTGAAGCCGGTAAAATAGCAAGCCGACGAGAGAAAAATAGCAATTTTATGGATGTTGATTTAATTGATGCAGATATTTCTTACGAATTTGATGATGAAAGCAATTTTTCAGCAAATAGCAAAGGTAAAAATTCAAGATATGCAAGATATAAGAAAAATTACTATGCAAGCAATGCAGGAAATAAAAAAAGGCAACAAAATAGCAACAATTTTGATATTATAAGAGGACAAAAAAGCAAAAGCAAAGGTTTAAGCAATAAAGTTTTGGTAAATAAACCATTAAACAACGGCGGAAGATTTTATGCTTCAAGCAAGGATGAATATAAAGCAAGACCAAAGGAGAAAGACGAGAAAAAGTATAATGTCGCTATTGGCAAAAATACAATGACGGACAAGCAAATTCAAGCGAAAAATGTAGGTGCTCCTTTTCCAGAAGCAAGAACGAATAAGGACAAAAAAACTCAATATCGTCCGCAGAATATAGCACAAATTGCTTACGACAAAAACAACAGGCATTTGCAACCAGCGGTTTTTGAAAAGGATATCATAAGCCAAGCATTTGAAAAACTTGGTGATCCTGACGCGATACAAATTTCAAAAGCTTTAATTGATAAATTTGGCAAAGTTGACATAGCCGATGAAGATGGGAATACTTTGTTGATGCACGCGATTGCGAGAGGTAATCAATCTTTGACGGCTACACTTTTAGCAGAAGGAGCAAATCCAAACGCAAAGAACGTAGAAGGCTTTGCTCCTATTCATTTAGCGGCGTCTAATGGCGACAATGTTGCGATGTATTCAATAATGATGAATAATGGTAATCCAAATTTGTCAGATAATAGCGGAAATACGGCATTGATGTATGCTTCGAAAATGTGTAATGCCGACACCATAAAGTTAATGATTTCATTGGGTGGAAATCCGGACATTGAAAACCAATCAACTGGTAGAACAGCATTTGATTTTGCAAGTGAAAACCCCGACGCTTTTGTGATAACTTTGCTAAAAAGAAAGCACGAAAATATGTTTAGAAAAAGAAATCCAGTTAATTTGGTGAAGTAAGTGTTTTTTTTTGGTGAAGTGAGAATTATGGAATAAAGCAAATAAGGAATAAAAGTATTGTAATAAAAGTGTTTTATAGGCTTCTTTTTCCGGTCGTTTTCAAAAATCTAACAATCTCATCAATTTTATCGTTAATAGAAGTTTTTGAGTTTAAAAAATCTTCCAGATTGCCACGATTTTCAACCAGTTCGTCGTAGAATTTACTGATTGCAAGAATTTCTTTTTTATCCATACCTTGTCGTTTCATTCCAACGATATTAGCACCGGCGACCCTGTTTTCTTTTGGCAAAACAATAGCATAGTGCGGAATATCGTGAGCTATGCCACAAGCTCCTCCTATCATAACATTGTGGCCTATATTTACGAATTGATGTACACCGGTAAGTCCACCTATAATTGTGTGATGTCCAATTTTGCAATGTCCGGAAATACCGACATAGTTTGTAATCGTCACGTAGTCTTCAAGAAAAACATCGTGAGCAATATGCGAACTTATGTATAAATAGCAGTGATTTCCTATTGTTGTAAGGTTTTTCGTTCCGGCAAGAACGTTGCCAAGTTCGCTTCCGCCGTTGATTGTGCAATATTCACGAATGGTGTTGTTGTTGCCTATTTCTACATTACTTTCCTCACCTCTAAATTTGTTGTCTTGCGGTTCGGTACCAATTACTGCAAAAGGGAAAATGCGATTATTTTTGCCGATTTTTACAAAACTATTTGCTTGTGATTTTATAACAACATTGTTTGATATTTCTGTATCATCACCTATTTCAATATTGCCTTCAAGTACGGAATATGCTCCAATTTTGACATTATTTCCGAGTTTTACATTTCCATTTAAAATTGCCGTTGGATGAATAGTCATAAATTAAACTAAAACATTGTTATTATTTGATATTTACCGTTATTTTTTCACCTGCCCGTAAGTCAATATAGTTCACATTGTTAAGACCGCTTGAAATCAAGTACTCGCTATCTATTTGTATGAACTTTGCAAGAGACTTTTGCCAATTTTTACGAGGCAGTTTTATTAAAAGTCCGTTTTTAAGTTTTATGTCAAACCTGTGGCTTGGGTAAAACTTGATGTAGTTGATTTTATCAGTTATTTTATATTTTTGCAGTATTTGAATGACATTTTTTAAGTTCAGAGCTTTATCATAATAGCCATATATTTTGATTTTATCTTTGTGGCGTGTCTTTCTGTATGGTATTGTATCGCCATCTGTTGTAATAATTTGTTTGTTGTATTCTTCTGTGTTTTCATTCTTTGGGTCTTGCAACAAGATTGCTAATATTTGTTTTTCTTTGATTGAAACCCTTATTTCATTTTTTGCAATTACTCTCTGGACATTTACAGCTTCTATTAACTTATTTTCAAATAGAAGTTTATCCATTGCTTGTTTGATTTTTTTTTTATTAAAGCCGTATTTTGTAAGTTCTTTTACAATGGAATTTATTTCTTCATCTTCAAGTGCCGTGTTTTTGTCAACTATTGCTGTTATTGTCGCAGGTTTTGAAGAAAATACCTTATTTGCTATTTGTGAGATAGTGTTGTTTATGGCCGTAAAAGCATTTACAAAAACGTCACGATGATAAACACAGAACGACAAAAGAGCCACAGCAAAAACAATGGCAAAAATATGAAAAAACTTTCTAATATAAAACCTCAACTTTCTTTTGAGAATAATGAAGTTTATGATGTCGGATTTTGTGGATATATCAATCGTATTTCGCATCTTTCAATAAAATTTCAACCAAATCATCAAAGGATATACCTTTATTTAAAGCTATTTCTGGGACTATGGAAGTTTGGGTTAAACCCGGATGGGAATTTACTTCAAGAACATAGATCTCATTTTTATCTGTCAGTAAAAATTCGCTTCTTGAAACGCTTCTTAAACCAAGAGTTTTGTGTATTTTTTCCGCATATTCAAGCAATTTTTGTTTTGTTGGTTCTTCGTTAAAAATTTTATGAATGGCACCATCCTCGCTATATTTTGCCTTATAATCGTAAAATTCGCTTTTTTCTTGATTTGGGATAACTTCAAGGGCTCCAACAGCTTCATTGTTGACGACGGCAACTTGAATTTCTCGTCCAATAATTCGCTCTTCAATCAAAAATTCATTACTTGCCGTTTGGAGCTCAACATTTTTAAAAGAAAATTGTTCTATATCGTGAACTAAATAAGCATCTCTTGAAGACCCATCGCAAACTGGTTTGACAAAAAGTTCTTTGCAATCTTTTAATACGCTGTTTTTTACCGCATCTTTCCATTCGTCGGTAAGTAATTCTTGTTTTGAAACAACTATCCCTTTTATAGCGTTTAAACCGATATCTTTAAAAACTTGATTGCTAAGTTTTTTATTCATCGCGATAGCCGTAGGCAAAAGTCCGCTATGTGTATAAGGTATCTTCATTATATTCAATAAACCTTGTAAACATCCGTCTTCGCCATATTGTCCGTGCATAGCATTAAAAACAACATCGACATTTGCATCCATTATGTGTATAGCGACATCTTTATCAAATTCAATATTGATTACTTCGTATCCAAGTCTTTCCAGTGAGCTACGAACATTTAAGGCTGTATTTCTTGAAACATCCCCTTCCGTTGTATGTCCGCCAAAAACAAGCCCCACTCGCATAGTATTTTGAATAAAACCAACGACTTTTAAGAAGTTGAAAAGTAAAAATCAAGAATTACAAACTTTTGTTGTTATAGTGAAGATTGTTTGCTCGCTAAAAAGTGATAACAATGTTGTTTTGACGCTATTTAATGAGCAAGATATTTTGGTAAATAGCGTTTCTTGTGAACAAAATTTTTTTTGTGAAAAAATCTCTTCAATGTTCAGTGATTTATTAAAAAGTTCAAATCTTCCAGTCAATTTTGACGATTGTGTTTATAAAACAGATTTTGACGAGAATAAACACATAACGACTGCGAGAATTTTTTGGAGTTTTGTTATTGGATTTTTTTTGTAAAATACTTTTTCTTACATTATTTGTTTTTTTCTTTTTTTTTTGTAAAATCTCAGCGAATTATACTGTGATAGAACCAGCATATTACGCATATGGCAGGCTAATAAAGAATGATGATCCATCACTATCTTATGGTGCACCATCAAATCCAAAAGCCTTATCCAAGAAGTTCAATATTTTTTCAATAACAAAAACACTAGCAAAACAACACAGTACAGACAATGATACACACAAAATAAAACAAGAATATATGTTTAAAAATCTCACAGAGGCAGTTCAAAAGATAAATAAAAAAGATATATCTACATATGCTAGCGGTCCTCTCTATCCTACAGCGTACATCCAGATAGAAAATCTCCTTGGCTACAAAGGCAAAGACAACAAAGGCATTCGTGGATGGATATGTAGACAGCAAGTGACGAATTTCTATCACAGAAATAACGCTCCATGCAATGGTTATGTCTTTCTTATTGATCCAAATAGTGTAGAAGAAAATATAATTATAAACGGGAACAATTATATAACAGTCAAGGGCAAAGCAGATCTGATGATGTCAGTAAGTCAACTTACTACGATAGACAATCCTTTTATATTAGGAAAAAAAGTTTATCTTTACGACTATGGCGAGATAAGTGCAATAGAATGTGTAAAGGCAAAAAAAATTTTAAACAAAGATATAATGTGGAAATCAGAAAGAACAGGTGGAAAAGAAAAATGGTGGTCTAAAGATCAACAAATTACAGATGAGCAGATTGCAGAAAGTCATGTGTTTACCCAACTTAAATACGAGAATAAAATCAAATTAGACGACTATGAATTGCGACCAGTAACAAACAAGCAAAATACGGAAGAAATTTCCTTTGAAGAAATATTAGTTGGAAAACATGCAGCACCAAGGCTCAGACAATATAAAAGTATGAAGTTGTACAGCAGAGTAACGGAAGAACAAAAAAACGACTTATTAAAAAACCCAGCAGAGTTAGAAAAAAAACGACTTGAAATTATTAATGATGACATTCTCGAAGACAACGAAAAACAGCTGAACATCAAATGCGACGACCAACATATTATTAAACTTGACTTTCGGAAAGGAGAAATGAAACAATACGTTGAATTATCAGTTAATGATGCGAAAAGATATAACACTCTGATTGAAAACAAGGAAGAACAAGCAAAACTCCAACAAAAAATAGATGAACAACAAAAAAAAATGACAAAAGACAAACAGACCTATGATCAAAAAGTTAATAAACTAACATCCAAAATAACCGAAATAAACAACATCAACAACCAGTACCAAGACACATTAGAACAACAAAAACAATATATAGAAGCACTGGAAAAAAACAAAACCGACGCACAAAAAGCAATAGAACAATTGCAAAAAAAAAAGAACGAGGCAATAAACCAAATAACAGCAGAAAAAGATGTACAAATGAAAACGATGCAGGAGAAAGCCGAACAGCGAATTACAGAAGCACAAGAAGATGCCCAAAAGAAGATTGATGAAGCCGATCGAAAAATTGCACAAGCACAAGAAGATGCTCGAAAGGAGATTGAAGATGCAAATAATAAAGCCGATCAAAAAATTACAGAAGCAGAAACAGAAGCAAATAAAAGAGTTGAGGACGAAAAAAATAAGGCAGAGCTTGCAGAATATCAATATAATCAACAATTGTTAACCAAACAACAAGAGTTGGCAGAGGAACAAGAACAAATGAAAAAAGATTTTGAAAAACAAAAAGATAAAGAAATTGCACAAATCAAAGAAAAAACGACCAGCGATTTTATGAGAGAAAATGGTCAAGCCCTTGATGCATTGCGAACTGTGAACAACTCAAACCAACAACAAATATATCGACTAAATGCTCGAGTGCAAAATGATGAAAAAAAAAGAAAAGAATATGAAGAACAACTTAAGCAACAAAACAAACTTCTTAAAAGTAAAGATAGAGAACTTGCAAAACTAATCAGTGAAAGTAAAAAATTGCAAACTTTAAAATCTCAAACGGTAATCGTTAAACCAAAACAGCCGTTAAATTCTTTTATTTCTGGTGGAAATTCTTACGGTGCTGGCGGATATGCACCACCTCCTCCTATTCCAGACAACTATGATCCGTTGATTATCCAGACAGATGAAAATAGCGGAAAAGAAACAGAGAATAAAGAAAAAAACAAAACAACCAATACGCCTGATAAAAAGAATTATACTGCAACGGCTGTTGGTTTTTTAGTCGGTGTTCCTTTAAGTTTTATTGGTGGTCTCGGAATTGGAGATGTTATAAATATTGATAAAGGTCTCTCAATTGGAATATTAGCTGTCGGTGCTGGTATTGCTATTTTATGTGTAGTTTATGATCTTACGAAAACAGAAAAACCTAAAAACAAAATAAATAGTGGAGCACAAAATAATGTACCAACAAAACCAGTAAACAATAGTGAGAATGTTGATAACAATCTTGAAACGGACAACGGACAACTTTTGGATATGCCAATGTGATAGTTTTTAATTTTAACACTTTAACACACTATATCCTATATTTTTACATTATTTTCCACCCTCCTGTGCTAATTCATTGACAACTTCAACGATTTTATTGCCAATTTCCGTGAATTCCTTTTTACCAAAACCTCTTGTCGTGCAAGCAGGAGTTCCCAATCTAACACCGGAAGTTATTGTTGGCTTTTGCGGATCGTTTGGAACAGAATTTTTATTGCAGACAATATCATATTTTTCTTGCAATCTCTTCTCCAATGCAAGCCCTGTGATGCCTTTTGAACGTAAATCTACAAGCATACAATGATTGTCGGTTCCACCACTAACAATATCAACTCCACCATCCATTATCGTTTGAGCCAAAGTTTTTGCATTTTCTATAACATTTTTGCAATAAACTTTCCACTCAGGTTGCAATGCTTCGCCGAAAGCGACAGCTTTACCAGCAATAATATGCATCAAAGGCCCTCCCTGAATACCGGGAAATACAGCAGAATTTATTTTTTTCTCCAAATCTTTCGTTTTTGCCATAATCATTCCTCCGCGTGGGCCTCTCAATGTCTTGTGCGTCGTGGTTGTCACTACATCTGCATAATCAATAGGACTTGGATAATATCCGCCTGCTATAAGCCCAGCCACGTGTGCGATGTCGGACATTAAAATTGCCCCACATTTGTCTGCTATTTCTCTAAACCTTTTCCAATCAACAACACGAGAATACGCGGAAAAACCAGTTATTATCAATTTTGGTTTGTGCGTCATAGCCAACTCCTCTGCTTGGTCGTAATCAATTGTTCCATCCTCCTTTAATCCATAACCAATGCAATTAAACCATTTGCCAGAAAAATTTGCCTTTAATCCGTGAGATAAATGCCCTCCACAATCCAAAGAAAGCCCAAGCACGGTATCACCGGGTTGCAAAAGTGCAAAAAATACTGCCATATTTGCTTGTGCCCCCGAATGAGGTTGGACGTTAACGTATTCGCAATTAAAAAGTTTCTTTGCTCGCTCCTGTGCTAATTCTTCAACAGCATCCATATTTTCACATCCACCATAATAACGATGATGTGGGTATCCTTCTGCGTATTTGTTCGTAAAGACCGACCCCATTGCTTCCAATACCGCACGAGAAACGATGTTTTCACTTGCTATAAGTTCAATACTTTTATCCTGCCGTTTTTGTTCGTTTATCATTATATCAAAAACTTCCTTGTCTTGGTTGCAAATTTCAGAATTTTTATTGAGAATATCAAATTTTTCAAACATTAAGTGGCTGTGAAAGAAAACAAACACAATTCTATTGTCAACTTAAAAATAAAACTTCAAAACCTTAATCTTGTAATTCTTATTATACTTCTCCAACAAAATTTTTATACGATGATATCCGTCTAACACACAGTTGGTGCTATCAACCACAATGATTGCTTTTGATATATCATATGTGGTATTACTCATTTCTTTTTTTAGGATATCAAACCGAATGGAATCAAAATCATTCGACAAGTTCTGTTCTGCTTTAGATCTTTCATTATCAGAATTTTGATTTTTAACATCTTCAACCAACCGCATCGCACCATTTAATTCTATATCCCGTCCGGAGCATACACGAATATCCGCAAGTTTTACATCTACAACTTTATAACTTCTAATATTAAATTCAGATCTCGACAAAAGTCTCCAATACTCTGGTGCAATGCGTATGTTCTTAGTCCTTAAATCAGCGAACATTTGTTGCAGAAAGAAATATCGATTGTTTTCTATTCTCATTTGTTTTAATTGAGAAATATTATTACGACGAAATCTTTCAAATTTCTCAAAATCTTTTTGACTAGTTTTTGCACAGATGAAAAGATAAATAGAAACAAACAAACACCAAAAGTAAAAAACAAATTTTAAAGCTGTAAAAATTATTTGCATTTTTCTTTGACTTTTTCCATTAGTCTTAACTCGCATAGCGATGAAGCTACTAATAGTCAAATGATAAACAAAAAAGTCAACATTGAAAATAAAAAACTTTAATCGTTGGTTTATTGAGTTTATGAATTTATTGGAAGGTAAAAAAGGCATCGTAATTGGCGTTGCAAATGAACGTTCTTTGTGCTGGGGAATTGCAAATGCTTGTTTAGAACAAGGGGCAAAATTGGCAATAAGTTATCTTGATATAACAAAAAGCAGAGTTGAAGGTTTGATTGAAGGCAAAAATGCCGTCTCTGCAAAGTGTGATTGCGGGAGCGATGAAAGTATCGCGGAGTTTTTTGAATTTGTAAAAAAGGAATTGGGCGAAATTGATTTTATAGTTTGTGCTCCGGCGTTTGCAAGCAAGGAGGCATTAAAAGGCGATTATATGAACGTTAGCCGTGCAGACTTTTTGCAGGCAATGGATATTTCTGTATATTCTTTGACGGCGGTTTGCAAAACTTTTGAGCCAATTTTGAAGGACAACGGGAGTGTTTTGACATTATCTTATTATGGAGCAGAAAAGATAATTCCAAATTATAACGTTATGGGAGTAGCAAAATCTGCTCTTGAAGCAAGTGTTCGTTATCTTGCCAACGATCTTGGAAAACGTGGAATTCGTGTAAATTCAATATCCGCCGGCCCTGTAAAAACTTTGGCTTCAAGTGCTATTGGGGAGTTCAAAAAAGTCCTCACATTTGGCGAACAAGTCTCTCCAATGAAAAGAAATATTACGCAACAAGATGTCGCCGGAACTGCTTTATATTTGTTGAGCGATTTATCAAGTGCAATCACTGCGGAGAACATCCACTGCGATTGCGGTTTGAGTGCCGTTGGGATGGCTTTCACGCAATAAAACACCAATTCAACCACTTTCTTTTATTTTCCACCTTTCAACCCCAAAAAGTATCTTTTATTCGCTTGTTTTGTGTTATGTTTTGGTTGTGATGAAGAAATTTTAACATCTGTTTTCTTTTGTTTGTCAGATGTTTTCCCTAAAAGCATATTCATAGCCCTTTCTTCGCGATATTTGCGTAGATATTGATTAAATTTGTTGCCAGGCATATACATTAAGTTTTCCGCCTCTTCATTCTTTTCTTTATCGGCACATAACATTGCCACTTGATAAGAACGTTTTTGTACTTTACGTTTTTGTATATTGGTTTTCATAAGTTTTTCAAAACGTTCACTTGATGATAATGTCTTTGATGTTTTTTTATTCCTTGTTTTAAGATTGACTGTATTCGTATTAACATCATTATTTTGTACATTATTTGCAATATAAATATTTGGAATTTGAGACACCCGCCGATTTTGATTGATTTTATTAAAATCAATATCTATAATTGGCTGATTTTTTTTTTGTTGCAACTGTCGTTGTACCTGACTAATAGGATTCCTTGTGTCAAAATATATATTTTTAAGGAATTTTTTATCGAAATCAAGCTTATTACCACTGTAAAGAATAACATTTTTATTTTCTGGTTCCCGCTCTACAATTACCGGAAAATTGCCATTTACACTCTTGGAAAACAAACGTAAGTTTAAATATTTGGCCTTTGAAAATTTTTTATCTTTCTTTGTGTATTTAACAGGCACGACTGACTCTGATGTCGTCGATTTTGCTAAAAAAACAAAATCGCCTGAAATTGCATTTTTTACCTCCTGCTCATTCACACGCATATAATCACTAATGCTCTCTTGTTTAGGAATACCCTTGTCCTGTTCTTTTAAAAAATAAATCAATTCAGCCTTATTAGCAATAGCTTGTCCATCGACTAAAATGATATTTCCACCTTCGATTTCTTCAATAAATGCTTGAGACATGTTTGTGGCACTAATTTTAAATTGTGTTCCAGGAATAATATAATCATCGCTTTGTTCGTCTTTCATCAATAAAGCGATGCGATTTATATTAAATAATCCACGTGAAGTATCTATTTTTGTTAAAAAATAATCATCGCCATACCTGGTGACTAAAAAGTTAGTATCGTCGCAACTTTGCCAATCAAATTGTTTCTTCCAATCTTCAAATTTTGGTTGTTCTTCCTGCGACACTTCTTGTTGACGTCCTTCATTCATCATAAAATAGCTTGCATATTATAACCAATATGGTCTTCTCAGCAAGATTTTTTTTGTCGGAGCTATTTAAATTTACAAAAATGCAAGCATTTGGCAATGATTTTGCGATTTTTGATTTTCGTAACGAACACATAGACACAGAATTTACAAGGAACGATTTGATAATTTTGACAGATAGGAATTTTGGCATTGGTTGCGACCAGTTGATTACAATACACAAATGTCAAAGACCAGACGATGAGAAAGGTGTAAATGTTGCAATTCGTATTTTCAATTTTGATGGCACAGAGGCAATGAATTGTGGAAATGGTATTCGGTGCGTTATCGGCTACATCGCTCGCGAAACAAACAAGCCACTCGTTAGGGTGCAAGTTGGCAATAAGTTGATGCTCGGTAAGCCAGATAGAAATACGAAGTATGCAAAAGTAAATATGGGTATCCCTACAATAGACGGCGATATGGTTGAACTCGGGAACTTACATAAAATTGTTGTGGTGGATAATTTTGACAACATTGACAGAATGCCAAACAATGAATATAACGTTCAATATGTTCAAGTTCGTTCAAGAACGGAAGTTTTTATGAGAAGTATTGAACGAGGAAGTGGAGAAACTTTGTCTTGTGGCTCTGGAACTTGTGCTGTTGCTTGCTATTGTATAGCTAATAATTTGGTGGATAAAAATGTAAAAGTTTTTTCTCGTGGTTCAGATATTATGGATACTTCCGCGGAAGTCAGTTGGGATGGTGACGGCAAACCAGTATTACTTGGTGGAAATTATACTTTTGTATTTACCGGTGAGATAGAATTTGGTGGCTAACCATAAAAAGGTAAAGAAGACCTAAAAAAAATAAAGAGATTTTTAAAATGTCGGAGAGGCTTTTCAGCAATCCCAAGCAGGCGACTTTGCTTACAGCTCTCAAAACACACAAGACAATCCCCAACCCTTTTTTTGTTTTCTTAAACCATCAAGCTCCAAATGTTTGCTGTCATTCGTGTTGCGTTGCTATCAGTTTTTTTGCTGTAATTTCTTTTAGTTATTTACTTCTGCAACAACTTGATCGCGGGCATCTTGATTGTTCTGTTCGGTCTTAATCGGTTCGGCTTTTTTTGCTGTTTTTTTTACACCGCAATCAAAAAAGATACAAATTTCTTCGTGTGCCCTTTTCCAAGTATCGCTTCCGTGAACTGCATTTTCTGTTTTGTTTAAAGCATATTTTGCTCTGATGTCATTTACTGCAAGCCTATATTTACTCACCGCATCCTCACCCTGTAAAATCATAACTTCAACTTCTTTATCAACCAAAGTTGCTTTTAATTCAGGGAAAAATGGTTTCTCCTTGTGCATAAAGTATAGCTTATTAAATTGTTTTTCTGTTAAGGTGATTTTTTTAGATTTTTGAATTTTTAAACCATACGAGTTAATAATTGATTTTATTTCGTTTGTTTTGCTAATTCCGCTTGGCTTTATCATTGCAAAAGTTCTTTGAATTGCCGCATTGGCGGAATTACCAAACGAAGCAAGAAAAACAAAAGATAAAACGACAGAAAAAAGCTTAGACATAACGACGGAGCAATTTTTTAAAAAAAATTAAATTCAAGGAAGTTTTTAAAAAAACTCATAAAAATAGAATTTTTCTGAAAAATCATTTTTAATAAGGTATTTTTTGGCATTTCTTACTTTCTTTGTTAAAACATCGCACATTTGTATATGTGGGTCAAAGTGCTGTGGCAAACGTGAAGCAATGGTTGTGAGAATTATGGACTTTATGGAGATAAAAGAGCAAGCAAAAATATAAATGTAAAATATAAAACAAAAATTGTTTCATCATTTTGGTTGTTTTTATCCGTTTTTTTTATTTTATTTACCACCCTGTTTGTTTTTTTACGTTTGTTTTTTTTCTTGTTTGTTTATCTTTTTGCCCGTTAGCTATAAATTTTGTCATCATCAAGAGAGCTATAATGTTTGGAATTGTTATCGAAAGATTTAAGAAATCTGCAACATCAAGAATAACACCAAAATCTTTTACAATCCCACACATAAAATACGAGACAAAAAGCAATGCGTAGTAAATGTAAGCTTTTTTTCCACCAAATATTGAAGCAAATTGTTTTGAGCCGTAATAAGCCCAAGTGATTGCGGTGGTTATACCAAAAAGTGGGACAATAACAATGGTTAGGTATTTTGCATTTTTGTGTAAAATTGAAAATGAGTTGATAATGTAATCTATTCCGCTTGAACCTTGGTTATAACTACCGGAGACGAGAACAATAAAACCGGAACAAAGGCAGACAATTACAACCGAAACAATTGGGGCAATCATTGCTACGATTGCTTCTTGATGGCTGTTTTTATTTGAAGAATTCGCGTGAATTATAGCACCGGAGCCCATTCCGCTTTCATTACAGAAAAAAGCTCTTTGAAATCCAAGAACAAAAGACCCTAATATTCCGCCGTTGACAGCTCTAAAAGAAAACGCATCATCAAAAATTGCTTTAATTGCCGGATAGATATTATTACTTTTTACGACTAAAATGGAGATTGTAATTATAATGTATAGAATAACCATCGGAGGAATGACTTTTTGGCTAAATTTCGCCACACCAGTAATACCTCTGATTGCAACAGAGATTATAATCGAGGCAACAACGAGAGCTATTATAAATGTATAATCATCAAGTTCCGGAAACATATGAGTGAATATGTGAACGGTTTGGTTGATTTGAAGAGAACAAAATGTTGATAGACATAACATCACAGCATAAATTGTAGCTATGGTTTTGCCCAGCTTTTTAAGTTTATACATACTAAAAATTCTGCGAATATAAATTTGAGGCCCTCCGACGTAGCCATTGGCATTGCCGTTTGAAAAGTGTTTTTTTCTAAACTTATGCCCGCAATAAACTTCTGCATATCTTATTGAGGTTGATAATAAACCTGCGATTATAAGCCAGAATAAAGTTCCTGGTCCGCCTATTGCAACAATGCCGGCAACCCCGAACATACTACCAAGATCCGTTGCTCCGCCCATTGCGGAAAGAACGATACTCTTTGTGGAAGCTGTATTTTCTTTTTTATCTACAGACTTCTTTCCTTTTATGAATGCAACTATTGCTCTTGGCAACGCACGAAAATTTATAAATTTTGTTATTACCGCAAAGTATATTGATGCAAACAAAAGCCAAAAAATTAAAAATGGAAGGCTTGCTTTTTCAGTCCAAAATAGGACATCAAAAAACAAGAGACTATTTCCAAAATCTGCAATTTTTTGAAAAATTGTATCAGCAAACACAGGAATGTTGTTTAAACCAATATTTAAAAGTAAAACATAATTTTTAATGGCAAAAGCAAGAATATTTGGGTATTTTGGTTTACTTTCGCGATAATTTAATAGACCCGCCTTGATAATTGAAATAAAATTTTTAACGTGTTGTTGTCAGGCGGGTCATAAAATTATCGCCCCACCCACCATCCCCCTCCGAATAAAAGACCATTTTAAAGCATAAGTTTTTGTTTTAAACATTACGAGCAACACCCACCCGCCCGCCCCGCAGGGGCGGGCGGGTGGGTGGGTGGGAAAAAATTAAAAACTTGCTGTAAATAAACAAAACAAGGCACAAAAGTATGAGAACAAAAATAACAATCCGCTTGAAAAGACGAATAAAACATCAAAAAGCATAAAAAAATTTGCCATCACTTTTCAAATCTTGTTTTTTATTTGTTTATTTATCTCCTGCTTCATATGTTTGACACAAACAAAACTTGGCCGTTTGAAGAGGCGAGAAGGATATACGAAAAAATTGGAGGAAAAGTTCCGGAAAAAGGTTATGTTTTATTTGAAACTGGATATGGTCCTTCTGGCTTGCCACACATTGGAACTTTTGGTGAAATTGTAAGAACCAGTTTTGTAAAATTGGCTTTTGAAAAACTATACCCAGAAATTCCAACAAAATTGATTTCAATGAGCGATGATTTGGATGCTTTACGTAAAGTTCCGGAAAATGTGCCAAATCAGGAAATGTTAAAAGAAAATCTTGGCAAACCTCTTACATCAATACCAGACCCGTTTGGAACAGACGAAAGTTTTGGTTGGCACAACAATCATAAATTACTCTCCTTCTTGGAAGGTTTTGGTTTTGTTGAAGGCAAAGACTACAATTTTGTAAGTGCCACGGATTGCTATAAAAACGGAAAACATAACGAAATGTTGCATAATTGTGCCGTTCATTATAAAGATTTGATGGATATTATGTTGCCAACATTAGGCGAAGAAAGGGCATCAAATTATAGTCCATTTATGCCAATAGAACCAGAAACTGGAAAAGTAGTTGCGGAAGGAGTTATTAGCGTAAATCCTGAAAACGACACAATAAAATACATTGGCACAGACGGCAAAGAAAAAGAAAGTAGTTATTTAAACGGCGGATGCAAACTACAATGGAAATGTGATTTTGGCGGTCGCTGGGCTTCCTTGGGAGTAGACTATGAAATCTACGGCAAAGATCATTACCCAAATGAGCCGGTTTATAGAGCAATATGCAAAGCATTAGGAAAGGAGCCACCTGTCAATTTCTTTTATGAATTATTCCTTGATGACAAAGGACAAAAAATTTCAAAATCAAAAGGAAATGGTTTAAGTGTTGACGAATGGTTGAGATATGGCGGTAAAGAGAGTTTGGCATTGTTTATGTATCAAAAACCGAAGACAGCAAAACGTTTATACTTTGATGTTATACCAAAAGCAGTTGATGAATATATGACTTATTTATCAAAATATCAAACGCAAAATGACGAAGAAAAAAGTGAAAATCCTATTTATTTTATCCATTACGCCAAAACGGCAGATGAATTGAAAAAAGAAGGTTTTGTCCCGTGTAAATTGAGTTTTTCAATGATTTTGAACCTTGCCAGTGTTTGTAATCCAGAAAACGAGGATATATTGTTTGACTATTTGGAAAAATATGATGCAAATATTGATAGAAAAAACAATTATTTAAGGCAACTTGTAGGCGGAGCGATAAACTATTATAACGATTTTGTAAAACCAAATAAGAAATATGTAAAACCAGAAGGAGAATTTTTGACACAAATGCAAAAATTAAAGGCAGAATTGGAGAGTGGAAAATACAAAACCGAAGAAGAATTGCAGACGTTGATTTACAATTTGGGGAATGAATTGCACGCAAAAGACGAAAAAATTGCCCTAAAAGACTGGTTTAAGTGTTTATATCAAGCACTTCTCGGCACAGAGACGGGGCCTCGTATGGGAAGTTTTATTGCGATTTATGGAGTAGAGAATACATTAACACTTATCGCAAAAGCCGTCCAATAAAAACATTTTAAATCAACGACTTTCGCGTGGCACTATTTGTTTTTCATAAAAACGTTTCGTGTAGAAGTTTTGTTGTATTGTATATTGGTTGACAGATTTCTTTTTTGCTTATTAAGTAATTTTTTTGCAAAAGTTCTTGCATTTTTATTTGTCTCATTTTGTTTTTTTGGTTGTAAATATTGTGTATTTTTTTTGTTTACTCCATTTGTGTTTTTCAATTGCTCGTTTCTTTCCAGAATTTTTTGTGCGAACCTTCTGATTTTCTGAATATAAATTGGTTGTGACTTTTTTATTAGTGTCTGTTTTAGTTTTTTTTTAAATTCATTTTTGGTTTTTTTTATCTTTAAGGTTATTTAAAATATTGAACTGATGATTGGTATCAATGTCATCGTAATGCTCTATGTTTCGTATTTGAGATAAGTCCGCATCAGGAACAATCAGTGGTTTTAACATTTGTTATTCGAGTTCATCTCTTTCTTTTTTTTAGGTCAATATTCGAATCCCTCTGTGTATCGTCGTTAGATAATTGTGCTTATAATGTGGCGATATTTCTATTCTGTTGTATACTATTTGTTATTTCAGTTATTTTGTTGCTGAAAGTATTAAGGATGCGTGACAGGTCATTTGCATTACTTTGTTTTAGTAAAAAATCTACTAAATTCATGGTTGTACGCATTGCACCATTTGTATTTTGTGCAGGAAACTTCATAGGTGATATAACGCCGTTGTTGAAAATATTAGCATCTAATTCATGGTTACAAAGGTGTCGAAATTCATTAAAAGAAGGTTAGAAGCTCCTAGATTCAAGATACTTTTTTTTGAAATTGTTTAATTTGTTGAAAACAATACAGACCAAGTTTACTACATACATATCTTTTTTCCTCCACCGTTAATGGATCTTCTCGAACTTCTAAAAAATTTTTAAAGTTATAGCACATTACTGCGTAAGAATTGCTCAGATAATCGTGATCATGGTCTACGTTGTCGTTTGAATTAATATCGTTATTTTCAATATCATTTTCATCGTCTTGAACCATTGATCTACCGTTACTATCTATCAAAAAAAGCATTAAAGATTATTAAAAAAAGAAAAAAAAAACAAATAAACAAAAAGAATTGAAAATAAAACCAGTTAAATAAAAAAGAGCTATGTTTTCAATTCTTGAATGCGATATTGCAAATATAATTAGAAGCCATTATACGGATATTGATGAAGAAATATTCTCAAAACTCGTTCTCGAAACACCACCGGAAAAGTTTGCAAACGAATTTGATTTTTCCACAAATATCGCTCTTATTTTATCAAAATCTGTTGGTAAAAATCCAATGGAAATTGCAGAGGAATTGAGACAAGAACTCTTGAAAGTAGAATACATTGAAAACTGCGAGGTTGTAAAGCCGGCGTTTATAAATATAAAAGTAAAAGACAGCATTTTGTTGGATATGGTTGAGGATATATGTAAAAACGAGGATAAAAACCTTGTCAAAAATCTTGGCAACGGGGAGAAAGTAAATGTTGAATTTTGTTCGGCAAACCCTACTGGCCCTTTGCATATAGGACACGCACGAGGCACGATTTTTGGAGATACATTAGCAAATTTGCTACAAAAAAGTGGCTATAACGTTTGTAGAGAATACTACATCAATGATGCCGGCGGTCAAATGGAAAAACTTGAAAAAAGCATTCAATGGAGAATAGATGGAGCGAATGGCGAACTTCCGGAAGGTTGCTATCCGGGTGAGTATTTGCAACAGATAGCGGACGAAAGAAAGGAAATATTACAACAAAATCCATCAAAAAAGTGGAGTAAAATTGAAACTGCCAGTGAGATTATCGGTAATTTTATAAGGCCAACACTTGATAAATTAAAGGTAAAATACGATGTTTGGTCTTCAGAACAAAAGTTGAAGGACGAGAATACGATTGAAAAATCAATTCAACATCTTACTGATTTGGGCTTAATCTATCAAGGAGTTTTAGAGCCACCAAAAGGGAAGCCAGTTGAAGACTACGAACCTCGCGAACAACTCTTGTTCAAATCCAGTCAATTTGGAGATGATACGGACAGACCGCTTGCAAAAAACGATGGTTCGCACACATATTTCGCGAGCGATATAGCATACCACTATGACAAATGGAAACGTGGATTTAATAATATGGTTGTCGTGCTTGGAGCGGATCATAAGGGTTATGTAAAACGCCTGACGTCAGCAGTAAAAGCGATTAGCAACAATCAAGGCGATGTTCATATAAAGTTGTGCGAGCTTGTCAACTTTATGAAAAACGGCGAGATGGTTAAGATGTCAAAACGGAAAAATAACTTCCTCACTATTGACGATGTGCTTGACGAAATTGATACGGACATTTTGAGATTTATAATCCTATCACGTAAAGCCGACACTCTTTTGAATTTTGATCTTGAAAAAGCCAAAGAGCAATCGAAAGATAATCCAATTTGGTATATTCAATATGCGAATGCTCGTTGTAATTCTGTTTTAAGTAAAGCAAAAGAACAGGGCATTGAACCAGCAGAGAGCTTTACTTTAAGCGATTGCCAGCTTTCTCAAAATTTTCATAAGATTATGATAAAAATGTCATTTTATACTCGCTTTTTGGAACTTGCGGTAAAAAATTACGAACCTTATTTCTTTGCGAATTATTTAATTCAATTAGCCACAGAATTTCATATTTTATATGAAAGAGAAAAGTTTATAGATAGCGATAAAACTATCTCGTCTTATAAACTTGCAATAATAAAAAGCATCCAATCGCTCCTGAAATGCGGATTGGATGCTTTTGGGGTTTGTGTATTAGAACGAATGTAGAATAGAGGATTAGAAAATATCACATCGACAAAATACATCTCCTTGTCCTCTCTTTTGTTTCTTTCTTGTATCGTTCTCTACTGTTTCTTCTACGTTTTTTTTATCACGGTCGTATTTACCACTTATATTATCTTGGCTCTTTGCTCTTCTGTGTGTTTTTTTCTTTTTGTCTATTTCTGTGCTCTCTTTTTTATCTTCTTTTTTTTCCTCTTCTTTTTTGTCTTCTTCTTTTTTGTTTTCATTATTTAGTTCTTGTAAAGATTCAGAGCTTTTTACAAGTGCAAAATATGTAAAGAATCGTAATTGTTTGACAGTCTTCCGTTCGAATGTAATCTTTTGATCGTCGTCTTCCACATCTTTATCCTGAATTTGTTGTTTAATATCCTTTATGTTGTTCAAAGCTTCTGTGCATCTCGTGCGGTAAGGGTTCCTACCACCATAATGTTTAGTTTGAAAGTCCACAAAATCTTTGATTATTGCTTCAATTTTGTTGCAATCGTTCATTGACAACTCGATAATGCCCTTTCGCTCATTTGGAATAATGCTCTGCATATCCGCTATATCATTTGGCATTATCTTCTCAATGTAATCTTCTGTTGTTGTAACAGACGAATATTGATCTCTGCAAGAAGAAAACTTATTTTTCTTTTCCTCTTTTTCAAGACGACTTGCCTTTAAACTCTTTCTTAAACTCTTTCTTGAATTACTTTTCATAAAAAAAACATCAGAGTTTATCAAAAAAAATTTATAAGACAATTTTTTTAAAAAATATGTGGCATTTCAACTGTGATTGATATAATTACTTCCGATGTTGGACAGGTTTTGTAAAGAACTATAGGGTTCGTTAGCTCCAAATGGGTTTTGTAAATATTCATAAAATTATGATAAAAATGTCGTTTTATACTCGCTTTTTAGAGTTAGCGGTAAAAAATTACGAGCCTTACTTTTTTGCAAATTACTTAATTCAACTTGCTACGGAATTTCATATTTTATATGAAA
>DGUL01000013.1:11951-13003 GCA_002394665.1 Rickettsiales bacterium UBA4311 | reverse complement strand
GGTAAGTATGATGCTGCGTTGGCGTATGCACAATACTTTTTTTTTAACACCCCTAGTGATAGCGCATTTAGTAGTGCTATATTTGATCAAGATACGGTTAAAATTTACCTATCTGTTTCAGGAGATGAGGGTCATGTCGGCAACTATACAAATATAGAAATCTTGAACACAGGCGACAATATTGATGATTTCATTTCTGCATTAAAAGCTCTTGGCTTAACACCGGATTATAACGAAGCGTTCATAGAGCAATACAGTGGTACGTCAAATCTTAGAGAAACATATAGTAATTCTTCTGGTACACATAGATATGCTTTTACAGACTATAGCAATGTTGAATATAAAGACGGTCACTATCACGACGACGAAGACATTGAATACTCTGGCTCTACAACCGAAATACTAGAGTCTTTCGAGAACACCTCAGACCCATACGCACAGCGATGGATGACGGACTGGTTGCAATCTCAAATAGAACAAAATGCTCCAAGTAATGTTAAAGGCTGGGTTGACCCAAATCCTCAAACCGAAGAGCCAACGACGGAACAAATCGCAGGAACAGAAAACCAGCAGGTTATTGAACCAACAAATCAGGCTGTTGAGCAAAATAACAACAACATTGCTGAAAACACAAACCAAAACAATACAAACAATGAAAATAAAGCAAGATCAGTTTCAAACACAAAAACATCATATAATGTCGGTTTGAACGTCGGTGCTGGTGTTGAATTTGTCATCAAAGACAGATTTACAGTTGGTGCTGAATATAGATACACTGATGTTAAAGTCAATGGTGTTAAATTCAAAACACACGATGTTGGTGTGAAGTTTGGTGTTCAATTCTTATAACATAGAGCATTTTGATAAAAAAAACATTATTTATTTTTCCAGCAAATAAACAAAAAAGGTTTATTTGCTGGTTTTTTTTTCGCTTGACAACGAAAAAAATAGCAGATATGCAACAACTTTATAGTTTAGCATACAAAAAAGCAACAAGAACTAGGATATAACTTTTAATTAGCAATAGTTTTGTGGATAAAAACCTTTAAACT
>DGUL01000013.1:0-11797 GCA_002394665.1 Rickettsiales bacterium UBA4311 | reverse complement strand
AATGTTATTTTTATGGCAAGTATATCAAAACTTTCAACTTTATCACTTTCTGCAATGATCTTAGCAGGTGCGGGAAGCAGTGCTTTGGCAATGGACTTTAATGACAAGTTTTATGGAAAAGCACAGGCAGGAATTGGTTATTCTGCTGGTTTTTATTCAGGTGATGTTAAAGATGCAATAGATCAAGCTAAATCAGCTGGTGAAAAAACGAATGCAAATTCACATTCTATATCGGCAAGCGTTGGTTTTAATGCATTCTATAAATTAAATGATAAAATTCATCCGTTTGCAGGGTTAAATGTTGAAGGAAAGTATGCTTTTAACAATGAGTTTGTTAAAAATCACAATTTCCAGAATTTCTTAAATGTTAATGCAAAACTGGGTTCTTCTTTCAAAGTTAGTAAAGATTTAAATATAAGACCTTACGCATTAGTTGGTATGAGTGTTAATCAATATAAACAAAAAGAAAATGCTTATGCTGAAACAGGTGAAACATTTAACAGACTTTACGGAACTCCAGAACAAAATGCTAACGGAAAGTATGATGCGGCATTGGCGCTTGTGCAATATATGTTTGTAAACAATGCTGCCAATACTGATATTGACCTTGCTGACCTCCCATTCAATATGAATTCAGTTAAAGTCTACACCTCCGACCGCAACTTTGAAGGTTCTCCATATAATGCACGTTACCATGGATATTCTTATACAAATAGTTATACGAATTTCGAAAACCTAGGTGGATACAATGGGGTTGACTTAAATGATTTTATTTCCAAATTACAAAATCTGGGTTTCACGCCAGACTACGACGAAACAATGTTAGAGCAATACGGTGTAACGTCAAATCTCATAAAGTTTTTAGACTATGGTAACAAGACTTATGCTTTTATAGATTTCAGCAATGCTGAATATAGTGATTCTGATAATGTTTTAGACAGCGGAATGTCTACTGCCGATTTAATAAAATCTTATGAGAATAGTAACGATGAGAACGTACAAACTTGGATGACGAACTGGTTGCAATCACAAATAGAGCAAAATGCTCCAAGTAATGTTAAAGGCTGGGTTGAGCCAACAACTCAAACCGAAGAGCCAACAACAGAACCAGCTGCAGAACCTGAAAACAACAATACAACAGAAAACACAAACCAAAACAACACAAACAATGAAAATAAAGTACATTCAGTTTCAAGCACAAAGACATCGTACAATGTTGGTCTAAATGTCGGAGCTGGTGTTGAATTTGTCATAAAAGACAGATTTACAGTTGGTGCTGAATATAGATACACTGATGTTAAAGTCAATTGTGTTAAATTCAAAACACACGATGTTGGTGTGAAGTTTGGCGTTGAATTCTTGTAATAAAAAGAATACGCATTGATTTGTAATCAAGCAAGTGCGCTTTACAGGTGCACTTGCTTTTTTTTTATTTAATCGTCTGGATTACTTAGAATGTTGCTGGTTTTGCAACTTGTTTAAGTCGTTTTTATTTATTAAATTTGTGTTTTGATTATTTATTTTTTTATTCTCTTGATTTAGGTGGTTACTGTACCCTATGGTGAAAGCACCTAAACCAACAGATAGTACTGCCATGACTATTTTACCACCGACTGGAATTCCTTTTATGACATCTGCGAACGATAAAACACTTGCAATTCCGCCTGCGATCGTTATTGTACCAGTTACAATAGGCAAAGCAAAGCTTTTCTCATTTTGCTTCTGATTTTCTTGTCCAATGTTAAAATTTTGGTTATTATTGCCAATATTTTGTTTTGTATTGTTAGTCCCAGTGTTCTTTTTCTGTTGATTGTTATCCATAACATTTTGCTTATTATTATAAACATCTCCATAACCTATCGTAGAAGCATTTCCTTTGTATGAAGAAGTGGTGATGTTGCTATTAAAACTATTAGCGGACGAATACAAAGGATTTGTTTTTTTGTCGTTGCTCGAGTCGCTTTGAATAACAACTGGTTCGTTCGTCTGTTTATTAGTAGTGAGTATTGTTTCTGTCGCTGTATTATCGTCTCGCTTTGAAACAGTTTTCGACAAATTGTCTTTTTTTGCATTCACTGAAGTAAGATTATCTACATTGTTATTCGTTGGCAAATTGTTTTCTGTTGAATTTTCTTGTTTTGATAAATCTCCTAACATGCCATCATCTCTTCTGTATTCTTTTGAAATAATGGCTTTTTCCGGTTGTTCACCTTGTCCGCTTTGTTGTTCTGTATCTTGTATCTCTTCTTGTTCTTCCTCATTTTCAAGTTTCGCTTGTTGTTCTTGTTGTTCTTTATCTTTTTTTATTTTCTCTAAAATTTCCTTTATAGCTTCTCCTTTTGCAGCAAGCTTATTGTTGAAATTTTTCTCATAAGCCTCTTCTCTTTCCTGACTTTGTTCTGGTCTTCCGCCTTCAACAGAAAGCATAGCACCGTAATAGTGGTTTTCGCCGTGTTGTTTAAAAGCATTCGCTGGTATTTCGTAAACATCGCCTGCGTTGCTATAGTAGGTATCTACCATAAATATATTTTTAGATTTGTCGTCGCATTCGCCTTCCGGATAGTACTGTTGCTTGGAATGCTCGTGACCGAAAACCAGTCTAATATTGTCGGTAGTTAAATCTTGAAAACCGTTCGGATTCTCGACTTGCAAATTATTTACAAGCGTGGCAAGTCTGCTTTGCAAGTCTTCTGTGGTGAAACGTTTATTTGGTAACGCCCTGCCTGCTTGCGTATCTATTGATGGAAAATAACCTAACGCCTGATATAGCACATCATTGCCACTGTTATAATAACCTTTACGTTTACTTGGTAATAACCGATCATACGACTCCGTATCATAAGGAAGGCAACAATTTTCTTCACGCCACTTGCTCTTCTCGCTATTATCATTGCCGAGTTTTTTATAATCATCGTAATCTTCGCCGAGTTGCTTTTTTAATTCCCCATTATTATCTGTAAAAAAAGCGTGTTGAAAAACAAAAAAAACTTTTTTTTTTTCATTTGGGTTTTCTGGATTTGTTTCCTCAACTTCCTTTATCCATCTGTTTTCCAGATACGGATAAATCATTTTTTTATAATAATCCAGTTCACTATACAACTTAGCTTTATACGGACCAGCACCAGTATAAAGATCGTGATTTCCCTTTATCAAATGAAGCTTTTGCCCAAATTCCGAATGTTTGATCGCGTATAAAACTCTAAAAAGCAAATAGTTGTAATGTCCTCTGCCTGCTCCTGCTTCAAAAATATCGCCACACACAACACCTTCAACTACATTCTCAGGATTATCTTCCAACTCCATTTCTATCTCGCCGTTTTCTGAATTTACTTTAATATCACCTTTTATAAATCCACACCTCTTTAGAAGTTTAAAAGCCTTTCTAACATCTCCTTCTATGTCAGAAGTAACTGGTGTTGCATTCCAAAGTTTGTCATTTTTTTTTTCATCCTTTTTCAAAACTTGTATACTGTTAACTTCATCTGCAATGGCTTCAAGTTCAGAAATATAACTATAGTATCTTCCAGGATCAATTGTTTTAATGTCTGACGAATGTTGCATAACTTGTTTATCCTGTTCTTCTTGGTTTAAAGCTATGAAATATTCAATTTGTTGCCCCCATTGTTTATTCGAATTGGACTGCCGTACACCTATTGCTTTGTCGGCCGGTAAAAAACTTAGTGGTACTTTTAACTTTTGACCCATAAATCCTACATATTATGCAACTTTTCAAAATAAATAGGCAACCATTTTGCACTATCATCTCCGTATTCTTTTCTAATCTGATCCACCATAATGCACAAATCTGTTCTACCTGAAAGTGTATTTATCATATCGCTCATTCCTGTCATATTTGCTCTTGCAACAACGCCATCTTGGTCTTGTTTAAGTAAAAAGAAACGACTTGAAGGATCAGTTGTTTTTACAAGTGCAAGTTCTCTTTGCGATAGCATAAACACCTCTCTGTACGCGTTCGTTGCCTTTAAATTTGCTAAGAAAATCTGCGTTGCTGTCTGTTGTACCAATGTGTCGCTAATTTCACTTTTTGCCGCGTCTTCAACCGACTGCGTGGCAAAAACACAAAATGCGTTTAACTTTCTCATAACCTTCAACCAGTCTTTAATTTTTGGAGCAAAAACTTTATTTCCTATTAAAGCCCAAGCCTCGTCCATAACAACCATAGTTGGGCTTCCATCAAGTGATTGATTTATTTTGTAGAAAATGTAAAGCATAACAGGTGCTAATGCTATCGGATCTTGCATAATCAAAGCCATATCAAAAGCAAAAGTTCTATTTGTTGAAAAATCCAACATATCGTGATCGTTATCAAAAATCCCTGCTTTCGCACCATCGCTGTGCCACATCTTTAAACGAACTGATAAACTATTGCCAATTTCTAACCCCAAAAATGGAGCCAAATTATGTAATAATCTTTGATTTTTCGGAAGTTTGTAAACACCGTCAACTGCCGCGGCAAGTTTTGCTGTATCGTCTGCGCCTACAATTTCCCCGTGCGTTGAAACTAATATCGTAAGCCACTCAATCAAAAAGTTTCTATTTTCCGGAGTATCTGGTAAGAAAAGAGGATTAAAATGACAAGGCAAACCCGGATTTATAATTGTATAACTTCCGTTTATTGCTCTAATAAATAACTCTGCACCCCTATCTTTATCAAAAAAGAAAAGTCGCGGTTTAAATTTCTGTGCCTGTGCCGTCAAGAAATTAAGAAGCATCGTTTTACCGCCGCCAGTTGGTCCTATAATCATAGTGTGTCCTACATCTCTTGCGTGGAAACTGAAAAAGTATGGTGTGCCAGAAGTTGTGTCAAGAACCGTGCAAGCATTGCCCCAATGGTTTCCCTTATATTTTCCTGTTGGATAATTATGAAATGAAACAAAACCAGAAAGATTTAAAGTATTTATTGTTGATTTTCTAACTGCAAAAGCTGTATTTGCTGGAAATTGAGCCCAAAAACAAGGTTCCATATTCATTTGCTCCCTAACCGCCGCAATACCAACATTTGAAAACTGGACTACCGCCTGCGAGCAAGCGTCATCAAGCGATTTTAAGTCATCGGCTATACACATAATTGTAAGGTGATGCAAGCCGAAACCAAAAGCTCCACTCATAGCTAAATCTAAAGCTTCATTAATTTCCATTGTCTGGGAAACTGCAACGTCCTCCGATTGTGCCAATCGTCTTTGTTGTAATTGCATTGTTGAGACTGCTTTTTGTCTATCTGTGAAAGTATAAGTTTGTGTAATTATAAACTCCGATGGCATACTCAAGAAACCATCTAAAATTCCAGCATATGTCTGTGGGCGATATTCTTTTAAACTCACTATTGCGGCAAATTTGTGATAATTAGGCCCAAAACACTCTATTGCTTTATTTCCAAAATAAAGACGTTGTGTGTTTATGTATTTACTTATACTTCCACGTGGAACAAGCATTTGTTGTTCATAACAGCAATTGGCAATTCTTCCCAAAAACTCACATATTTCACTAAAATAACCATCCTCGTTTTTTCTAATTCCCAACAATTTTGCTTTATACGACATCAAGCCGTTCAATAATCTATCTCTAACTTCCGCCAAATCTGCATAAGCCTCTTTCATTGCTTTGCTTTCCGTTGCCGCCATTGGTAAAAATTTGCCAATAATGTTTTTAATCACAGCAGTAGGATCTTTGGGCCCTTGTTTTATAATAGTAAGATAATATTCGTTTATAAAACTCTTATCTGGCCCGTGTTTTTTACGCCATTGTTCATTTAACATTTCAGTAAAAATATTATTAAATTCACCCTCTGGAAAAGCTGAAAACTTACGCCTAATTGTATGAACGCACAATGACAAACCATCTGCCGCCATACCTTTAAATAAATTATTTCTTAATGTCTTTTTGTTATCAACGTCCTCATCGTCGGCCGTTTGAAAAGCAAAACCTTCAAGTTTTATAACCGACAAAAATTCATTATTTTTTGTTAAAACCGTATTCTCATCATAGTGATATGTATATGGCAACATTTTAGAAAAAGATTTCTCATTTGCCTCAACATTCCTATTCTTATCTGTCGGCTTAAACAGAAAAAACATTTACAAATCGCATAAATAATACATTTTTTTTTTTTTTTTCAAAAAACATTACTTGCTTATTATTTCAAATATATGTCCTTTTGCTATGTTTTTTTTTTGGCGACTGGTTTTATTTATTAGGTTAAAAAAAAACAAAGAAGATCCAAAAAGAACCAACGAGAGACTTGGAAAAGCAAGCGATTTTGCTCTTGAAAAAATTGAAGAATATAAAAATCAGCAAGATACAAACAATAGAAACAAAAAAATCGCTTGGATACACGCCGTGAGCGTCGGTGAAAGTCTTTCCGTTTTAAATTTCATCAAAACTTTAACTCAAAATGGTTGGTTTGTTGTGATGACTACGACAACAAAAACATCGGCAGAATTGATGAAAAACAAATTGCCAGCCAATGCTGTACATCAATATAATCCCTACCCTTGCAGTTCGTATGTAAAAAAATTCTTAAAAACTTGGCAACCTGAAAAAACTTTTTTTGTTGAAAGTGAAATTTTTCCAAATGTTGTAAAAATCCTGCATAAAAAAAACATTCCTGTCTATTTACTAAATGCGAGAATGTCGGAAAGTAGTTTTAAAATGTGGAAAAAGTTAAAATTCTATATCAAGAAAACATTGAAATTATACTCTTGCATATTCGCACAAAATGAAGAAGAAGCGGAAAAGTTTGCAATTTTAAGCGATAGATTAGCAAAAATTAAATGTCTTGGCAATCTAAAATTTGATATTTCTGATGAAAATAAAAATGAAATTGTTGAAAAATTTGAAACAAAAGAAAACATTTTACAAGATGTCGCAAAGTGCAAACTATTGCAACAAACAATCAAACAATCAAATGAAAATAATAAGATGATTGTTTTTTGCTCCGTTCACGAAAGTGAATTTTTCCACCTAATTTGGCAATATTCACATATCTTAAAAAAAACAGATTGCTTTGGTATTTTTATACCAAGATATATGGAAGAAGTTGAAAAACTCCAAGAAATAGCCAAAAACAACGATTTAAAACCAGTTTTATGGAGTGAATTTTCCGGTGCCGATACTGGAAATATTTTAATCGTTGATGCTTTTGGAATAGCAAACTATTTCTATATGATATGCGATGTTGCTGTCGTTTGCGGAAATTTTGCAAACAACATCGGAGGGCACAACCCTATTGAACCGATTGTTTTGGAAAAACCTACAATCGTTGGACAATATTGTCATAAGTGTAAAAATGTCGTTTCTTGCCTTTTGAAGAAAGAAGCCGTAATCCAAACAAAAGACTTGGGATCTGATTTAATGAAAATGATAAAAAATGAAAAAATTGTCAAGGAACTTGTTAAAAACGGAAAGGCATTTTTACAAGAAAACAAAGGTGCGACAAAGAGAATTTTTGATGATATTTTCTAATATAATAAAAAACCACTCAACCAAAAGCCTGAAAAATAAAACTCTTAAATCTACATCAAACCTAAATTAGGTTATGTTCTACAAAGCTAAAACATTTATCTCCCGAAATAATAAGATGATCGCAAACTCTCACGGATATATTTTTTAAAGCGTCTGCAATTTTCTTTGTCGTATCTATGTCATTTTTCGTTGGCTCAACGTCCCCATTCGGATGATTGTGATACAAAACAACATTGTTTGCCTTTATATTCAAAGAAACTTTTATAACCTCTCTAAAAGATACAGCGACATTCGATAAATCGGAAAAGCCAAGCCTTTCATCTTTTATTATTCTAAAATTATTATCAAAATATAATATATGAAACTCCTCCTCTTTTAACAGACCGACATTCACAAAACAATACCGCTTTAATGCTTCGTTGTCTTTTATTTCTGTCCTCTTGTTCATTTCACAAGTCAGTAGACGCTTATAAAAATTTTTCATCAATATCAGCAAATACTTCACTGCCTCGCCATTAACTCCACAGGCAGTAATTTCATCATTTGTTGCTAAAAAGATATTTCCTATTGTTTTAAATTTATCAATCAAAGCTCTTGCAATCGGCTTCGTATCAGCTCGTGGAATTATCAAAAACAACAACAACTCCAAAAAATCGTAATCACTTGTTCCGTCTGGGTTCAATAAAAATCTCTCTCTTGCTCTCTTTCGATGCCCGTCTCCAACTTTATGCTCTCGTTTTTTATCCGCAAAAAATGCTTTTTGTTGGGCATCTTCAAAACCACCTTTATTACTTACCGATCCATTTTGCTCTTCTTTTGAATTGTTTATCTCATTTAAAATATTACCAATTTCTTCATTTAAAAAAGCCTTTCTTTGTTCGTTCTTAAAATCCTCGTTTTCCTCAAACTCTGAGTATATTACCTCACTACTGATATCAGTTTTTTTTCGTTCTGCTTCTTTTAAATCCCCTTCCTTGTTGTTACGCTCTTCTTTTACTTGTTTTAATATGCTCTCAAAACCACCGAAACCCATAAATCATAAAAAGGCATCGTTTCAAAACTATTTCACAACTACCTTTGGAACGATAAAGAAATTATCCTCACTTTCTGGTGCGTTTTGAAAAATATCCTCACCCGACTTCACAGCTCTATCCTGATTATAAATATAATCCACCTCTCCAAGAGTATTATACATTGGTTCAATACTGCTTGTATCTATCTTTTGAAGCTCAACTTGCCAATCAATAATTTTTAAAACATCACAGGCAAGTTTTTCGTCAACCTCTTTAAATCCACAAGCTCTAAAAGCTTTTTCAAGTTTTTTATCCAACATAAACCAACTGCAAATCATTAACACAATTATTTATAAACCCAAAATGCATCGTCATAGCCGAGATCTTTTATTTTTGCAAAAACATTCTGCCCTTCCTCCTTGTTGCTAAAATTACCAGCAAAAATCTTGTAAGTATAACCTTCGTCCTTCACTACGACATCGCTAACCCCATTCTTTTTCAAATTGTTCGCAATATCCTGTGCCTTTTGTCTATTGACGTAATTACCGCACTGAATTTTATAACTTACTTTTTCAACAGCATTAACTTTTACAACCTGCTTTATTTCTTCTTTTGGTCTTGCATTGTAATTATTGACTTTTTGACAAGGATTACATTCGCTCACTTCGCTTTTCGTTTTAAAAACTATACTTCCGCTCTGTACCTCGCTATTAGTATTATTTTGTTGTCTTACAGAATTTCTACCATTTGTATAATTCTTTGTTAAATCAATTTGACCGCTTTTATTCGTTTCCTGTTGCTGCAATGCTGATTTTTGACTAACAGAAAAACTATTATTCAATGCTTTCTCTATTTGCTTATCAGAACTTGATTGGCTGATGTTTGCTTGATTTGCATTTTCTGAACTACTACCGCCTTTTATAAAAATTTCATTATCAAACTCATCTGTCTTCACCGCGGAACCTGTGCTACTCTGAAAAGGTTGTCTGTCGCTTGGAGAATACCAGACTTTCCCATTTGAACTAACTATCCGCTTACTACAAGCAGAAACGAACAATGAAAAAAATAGCAGATATGCAACACTTTTATAGTTTAGCATACAAAAGATTGCCGGAAGTTAAAACACAACTTTTAATTATCAATAATTTTGTGGATAAAAACCTTTAAACTTTTGACAAACTTTTTCATTTTTTGACGAAAAGATATGCTTTATTTTACTTTTTGAGTAAAAAACTTGCCCCCCCCCCTAAATATGCTATAAATACAATGTTATTTTTATGAGTAATGTATCAAAACTTTCAACTTTATCTCTTTCTGCAATGATCTTAGCAGGTGCTGGAAGCAGTGCTTTGGCAATGGACTTTAATGACAAGTTTTATGGAAAAGCACAGGCCGGCATAGGTTATTCTGCTGGTTTTTATTCAGGTGATGTTAAAGATGCAATAGATCAAGCTAAATCAGCTGGTGAAAAAACCAATAAAACTTCACATTCTATATCGGCAAGCGTTGGTTTTAATGCATTCTACAAAGCAACAGACAAAATCAATCCATTTGTTGGTTTAAATGTTGAAGGAAAGTATGCCTTTAATAATGAGTTTGTTAAAAATCACAATTTCCAGAATTTCTTAAATGTTAATGCCAAATTGGGTTCTTCTTTTAAAGTTAATAATGATTTGTCAGTCAGACCTTACGCATTGGTTGGTATGAGTGTTAATCAATATAAACAAAAAGAAAATGCTTACGCTGAAACAGGTGAAACATTTAACAGGCTTTATGGAACTGATGAACAAAATGCTAATGGTAAATATGATGCTGCGTTGGCGTATGCACAACACGAGTTTATGAAAAACCCGACAGATAATTATACAGCTCTATTCGATATAGATTCAGTTAAAGTTTACACCTCCAACTCAGGTTTTATGGATTCTGCATATAATCACCTTCGCCGGGACGGTTATCCACAATTTTATACGAATATAGAAAACTTAGAAACTGGAAACGATGGGTATGACTTAAATGATTTTATTTCCACATTAAAAAATCTGGGTTTCGCACCAGATTACAACGAAACAATGTTAGAGCGATACGGTTTGACGTCAAATCTCATAAAGTTTCGTATGAATAACAACATTAATAACCCATGTGCTTATGCTTTTGTAGATTTCAGTAACGCCGAATATAAAGAAAGCGTACATTGGAATTATACTGACGACTGGCATTCGGGCAATGATTACACCAATATGTCTACTGCTGATGTAATAGAATATTATGAGAATAGTGAAAATGAAGATAGACAAACTTGGATGACAGCTTGGTTGCAATCTCAGATAGAACAAGATGCTCCAAGCAATGTGCCAGGCTTGGTCGAGCCAAATGCTCAAACCGAAGAGCCAACGACTGAACAAAACGCAGGAACAGAAAACCAACAGGTTGTCGAGCCAATAACTCCAGCCGAAGAGCCGACAACAGAGACAGGTGACACAACAACAGAACCGGTTGCAGAACCTGAAAACAACACCAACAATGAAAATAAAGTACGCTCAGTTTCAAGCACAAAAACATCTTACAACGTTGGTCTAAATGTCGGAGCTGGTGTTGAATTTGTCATCAAAGACAGATTTACAGTTGGTGCTGAATATAGATACACTGATGTCAAAGTCAATGGTGTCAAATTCAAAACACACGATGTTGGTGTAAAGTTTGGTGTTCAATTCTTATAACATAGGGCATCTTGATAAAAAAAACATCATTTATTTTTCCAGCAAATAACCAAAAAAGGTTTATTTGCTGGTTTTTTTTTCGCTTGACAACGAAAAAAATAGCAGATATGCAACACTTTTATAGTTTAGCATACAAAAGACTACCAGAAATTAAAACACAACTTTTAATTATCAATAATTTTGTGGATAAAAACCTTTAAACTTTTGACAAACTTTTTCACATTTTGATAAAAAAATATTAAAAGATATAAGTTTTTTTTAAAAAACTTGCCCCCCCCCCCTAAATATGCTATAAATATAATGTTATTTTTATGGCAAGTGTATCAAAACTTTCAACTTTATCACTTTCTGCAATGATCTTAGCAGGTGCAGGAAGCAGTGCTTTGGCAATGGACTTTAATGACAAGTTCTATGGAAAGGCACAGGCAGGAATTGGTTATTCTGCTGGTTTTTATTCAGGTGATGTTAAAGAAGCAATAGATGAAGCAAAAACAGCTGGTGAAAAAACCAATAAAACTTCACATTCAATAAAAGCCGATGTTGGTTTTAATGTCTTCTACAAAGCAACAGACAAAATCAATC
>DGUL01000006.1:77949-78270 GCA_002394665.1 Rickettsiales bacterium UBA4311 | reverse complement strand
AGATAAAAACGGAAAAGATATTTGGGTTAAAACTTCAAAACTGCACGATAAAGGGTATAAATTTATTTATCAAAATTTTCTGAATGATAGAAATGTTTTAAAAGAAACAAGTATATCAAAGCAAGACATCATTAAGCTAAATAAAAGTTTCTGTGCTATGTTAAAATAAATACTTGATTTTTATAATTCACACTTTTTATTACTACATATGAAAACAGAATTTGAAATAGTAAAAGAATTCACACATAAACTTGGATTAGAAAATCAAACAGATGGAAGTTTATTCATTTACAACACAAAGAATGAAGAGCGTGGGGGGGG